>JBDSEL010000045.1:0-29777 GCA_039920065.1 Sphingomicrobium sp.
GCGCACCGAATCCGGTCAGTTTGGCTAAAGAAATCGTCGCCAAGGGCCTGTCGGTCCGCCAAGCCGAGGCACGCGCCCGCCAGGCTAAAAAGGGTCCCGGCGAATTGATCCTCAAGGAACGGGCGATCGATGCCGATCTTGCCGCGCTGGAGCGCCAGCTGGGCGATCTGCTGGGCCTCAAGGTGCAGGTGGTTCACAAAGGGGCGGGCGGAACGGTCAACCTAAGTTATTCATCGCTCGACCAGCTTGACATGATCTGCCAGCGCCTCACCGGGGAGCCGATTTAGCCATTAGCGCCGTCGCGCCGCGCGAGCGACTGCGATCAATTCCTCACCAAGCGTTTCAACCTCGGGAGAATTGCCGAATAGCAAGGCCCGCTCGGCGACCGTGGCGCGCTCGGCAAGCCGGGCAAGGTCCGCCGCAGTCCACCGCGATAGCATTGCTCCGAACTTGACTTTATCTTTCCAGAACAACGCCTTGCCCATTGACGCCATGACGTTTTCGGGACTTTCCCCACGTTCCACCCGAGCCCTTGCTGGCGCAAGCATCAGCAAGCGCCGCTGGAGCGCACGCAAGACAGGAATGGCCTCATTGGCCGACCCAATTCCACCGAGCGTGTCGGATAGCTCGCGCATCTCACCAGTCAGCGCAAGGTCGGCCAGATAAGGAAAATCGCTGTCATCGAGATTGGCGCCGACCGCATCGAGCGCGTCGCCATCGAGATCGATTGGGCGGCTGGTCGAGGCATCGAGGAAGAGCGAGAGCTTCTCAAGCTCCTGCGCAACGATCGCCTGGTCGTTGCCGCAAGCTTCCGCGACGCGCGCGGCGATCGTCCGATCGATCCGCAAACCGAACCGCCGACCAAGATCGACGACCATGCGTTCGGCCTCCTGACCTTCGGGCAGATAAGCGGCGAAGCAAGCTGCGAGCGGCGACGCCTCGGCGATCTTGATCAATTCCTTGGGCCGTGCGCTCGACGGCGCGATCGCGACGACCGGGCTTTCCGGGGTAGGTGCCTCCAGCAAAGCCGCGATCCCATCGCGGATCTCTTCCCCTGCGGGCTCAATCCAGATAACTCGCTTGCCGCCGAACAGGGCCAGTGCCCCGGCTTCGTCCGGCAATGTTGCGGGATCAGCCTTGATTGCGCTCGAAATCACGATGAAGCGATCAGCGCTCAAGGCCTGGAGCAAGCGCATCCCAAGGGCGCGCGATTGCCCTTCATCGGGACCCCAGAACAGATAAAAACGCGTGTCGCTCCCGGGCTGGTCGACGAGGCGGCCGATCTGACCCTTGGCGATCTTCATTCCCGGCCCGGTCGGCTTGCGGCGTAGCTGGCAAGTCGGGCGACGATTTGATCGGCAACCCGCGCGGTCAAATTCTCGATCGCATTCTGTTCCGCCGCAACAGTCGCATATTCGGAGCTGACGATGTCGATGCCGGCATCGGAGCCCGCGCTCGCGTCGACCACCACCAGTCCGGTCGACATCGCGACCAGTTGGTAGCGCGCGCGCAAAGTCCGGCGCTCGCGGGTCGCAGCGCGGTCACCGCGAATGCCGAAGCTGGTGAGATTGTCGTCGAGCGTCACCACCAGCCGATAAGCCGCCTGTCCGTGTCCGCCAGCTTCCAATCGCTCGACCAGGCGATTGCGGATGAGCCACCCTGCCTGGCCTTCGATCGGGGCGACGTCGATCCGCGTCAACAGCTGCGCAACCTCACCTGACGCGCCGCCGCCGTAAACCGGGCGCAGGCCACAGGCCGGAAGTGCCGCGCAGGCCGCGAGAATGAAAAGGCGCCGCATCACGCGACGATATTCACCAACCGGTCGGGAACAACAATGATCTTTCGCGGAGTGCCGCCGTCGAGCTGGCGCTGGACTTTCTCAAGCGCGAGCGCCTGCGCCTCGAGCGCAGCGCGGTCGAGACCGCGCGCGACCGTCAGCGTCTCGCGTAGCTTGCCGTTGACCTGGATCGCAATGGTCACTTCATCCGCCACCAGCATTGCCGGATCGAATCCCGGCCAGGGAGCATCGATGATCATTCCAGTCTCGCCGAGGAAGTCCCAGCATTCCTCGGCAATGTGGGGCGCCATTGGCGCGACGAGCAGGACCAAAGTGCGTACCGCGCCATCGCGCGCCGCCGATGCTGGCGCCTTTTCGATGGCGCTGGCGAACTCATAGAGCAATGCAATGGCTTTGTTGAACTGAAGGCCCTCGATTGCGGCGGTGACTCCGGCAATCGTCGCATAACCCTTTCGCTCAAGATCCTTGTCATCGCCGGGCTCCCCGCTGACGCTGGCGACCAACCGCCAGACGCGCTGGACGAAGCGCGCGGCGCCTTCAATGCCGCTTTCGGACCATTCGAGGTCGCGCTCGGGCGGACTGTCTGAAAGCATGAACCACCGCACGGCGTCGGCCCCGTGTTTGGCCAGGATCGGCTCGGGATCGATCGTGTTGCGCTTCGACTTCGACATCTTCTCGACCCGCCCGGACGCCACCGGATGGCCGCTCTCGATGTGCACCCAGTCGTCGCCGTCGCGGCGGACTTCGCCGGGGCTGAGCCAGCTGCCGTCACCAGCCTTGTAGGTTTCGTGCGTCACCATCCCCTGGGTGAACAGGCCGGCGAAGGGCTCAGCGATTCCCAGCTGACCGATATGCTGAAGAGCGCGGGTCCAGAAGCGTGCGTAGAGGAGGTGGAGGATCGCATGCTCGACCCCGCCGATATATTGCGCGACCGGAAGCCATGCTTCAGCCTCGAACCGATCGAACGGGCGGTCGCTCGGCTGGCTGGCGAAGCGGATAAAGTACCAGCTCGAATCGACAAAGGTGTCGAGCGTATCGGTTTCGCGGCGCGCCGCAGCTCCGCACGTCGGGCAGTTTACGCTCTTCCATGCGGCATGGCGATCAAGCGGATTACCGGGAATCTCGAAACTGACATCCTCTGGGAGAATCACGGGCAGCTGGTCGCGCGGCACCGGCACAACCCCGCAACTGTCGCAATGGATAAACGGGATCGGCGTCCCCCAATAGCGCTGGCGCGAAACGCCCCAGTCGCGCAGCCGATAGATCGTCGATGCCCGACCCCAGCCAGCCTCTTCGGCACGACGGATGACTTCGGCGGCGGCATCGCGGGTTTCGAGCCCATCAAGGAAGTCGGAATTGACCGCAATTCCCGGACCACCTTCGGCTTCAGTGCCGATAGGCTCAGATGCGACGTCTCGACCTTGAGCGACGACTCGCTTGATAGATAAATGATAACGCGTCGCAAACTCGTAATCGCGCTGATCGTGCCCCGGTACTCCGAACAAGGCGCCAGTGCCATAGTTAGCGAGGACGAAGTTGGCGATATAAACGGGCAGGCGCAAATTCGAGTTGAACGGGTGCTTGGCCTCGAACTTGGTCTTGAATCCTTTCTTCTCAAGCGTTTCGACCTCGGCGGCGCTGGTGCCGCCGGCGTTGCATTCGAGGATGAAAGCCGCCGCGTCAGGATCATGCTCAGCTGCGGCGAGCGCCAACGGATGGCTGGCGGAGAGGGCGAGGAAGCTAGCACCGAAGATCGTGTCGGACCGGGTGGTGAACACTTCGACCTCGTCGATGCCCGCGGGGCCATCGACCAGTGCGAAGCGGAAATGAAGTCCCCGGCTCTTGCCGATCCAGTTCTCCTGCATCAGGCGAACCTTGTCGGGCCAGCGCTCAAGCGAGCCCAGGCCTTCGAGCAATTCATCGGCGAACTGGGTAATCTTGAGGAACCACTGACTTAATTTCTTGCGCTCGACCGGCACTCCCGATCGCCAGCCCTTGCCATCGATGACCTGCTCGTTGGCGAGCACGGTCATGTCGACCGGGTCCCAATTGACCTCGCTTTCCTTACGATAAACCAGGCCCGCGTCGAACAAATCGAGAAACAGCGCCTGCTCATGACCGTAATAAGCGGGGTCGCAGGTCGCCAGTTCGCGGCTCCAGTCGAGCGCGAACCCAATTCGTTTGAGCTGGTCGCGCATCGCTCCGATATTGGCCCAGGTCCACGAACCCGGATGAACCTTGCGCTCCATCGCGGCATTTTCCGCCGGCATGCCGAAGGCGTCCCAACCCATGGGGTGCAGCACCTCGTGTCCCTGCATTCGCCGGAAGCGGGCGATGACGTCGCCCATGGTGTAATTGCGGACGTGCCCCATGTGGATGCGCCCAGACGGATAGGGGAACATCTCGAGGATGTAGGTTTTCGGCTTGTCGCTCGAGCTGTCGGCCTCGAAGCAGCGCTCGTCCTCCCACCGCTCTTGCCAGCGGCGGTCGGCTTGAGTCGGGTCGAAACGCCCGTCCATGACCGGAATTTTAGCCCTTCAGCGTGGTGCGGCGAAGGTCGCGCGCCCGGGTGAGGATGATATCCTCGAGCTTTTGCACGGTCGCCGCGGTAACCGGAACATCTACCCACGCGCCGCCTTGGTTCTGCTGGCGAGCGGCCGATACGCGAAGCGCGTCGGCGCGAAGTTCGCGATCAAGAATGGCGACGGTCAGCTTGACCCGTTCGTTGGGGGTGCGCGGATTGACGTACCAATCGGTGATGATGACGCCGGACCCAGCGTCGGCCTGGAGCAACGGCGCGAACGAGACGGTATCGACGGCGGCGCGCCACAGATAGCTGTTGACGCCGATGCTGGTCATGGTCGCGGGCGCAAGCGCCAGCGACGGGGCTTCGCGGTTCTTCGCGCATCCGCCGACGGTCAGGCTAAGGGCGAGCAGGGCAACGGCAATCCTGGGCAGGCGGGTCATCAACGATCCTCGGTGCAAACGCGGTGGGAAGGCGGCGTTATAGAAGGTCATGGGGCGGCGGCAAGCACTCCCGCATCGCGTCATTCTGTGGTGAGTCAGCAACAGCTGCCAACCGAATCGATTCCGGTCATGGAACCTTCAGTTTCCTCAGCCTATATGCATTGACGCAGACAGGGAGTTCATAAGCGTGCGCGCCTTCGTTCGGAGTCATAATGCCAAGCTGGTCACGGCCTTCGCCGCGGCCGGTCTAGTGCTGACTCCAGCCAGCGCTGCACCGACTACCAAGAAGCGACCCCCGGCTGTTTCGATAAGCGTCGACTCGATGCCCTCGTTCACCCCCGCCAACGCCGATCCGAAGCTTGCCGCCTCGCTTGCCGGACGCGGTCTTTCGCTCGACGATTTCCGCTTCACACCGGCTCCGGCCAAGGGTCGCCCGTCGCAGTTGCGGGTCGCGATCCGTGCCCGCACGGCAGTCCCCGCAACCGCAACCGCAGCCGCGCTCGCGCCATCGGCGGTTGGGGCACTCACCCCGAGCAGCTATAATCTTGGCGTTGCGGTCGGCTGGCGCCGGTTCGCGGTCGCCGGCGATGTCGCCAAGCTCAAGAGCCCCGATCCCGCGCTCGGCTCGCGCGAGAGCGCAGTTCTTGGCGTCAGCTACAGCCTCAAGCGCTTCACCGGTCGGTTAGCAGTCGGTGCGGAGCGCGCCGACAAGGGCACACTTCCCGCGCTGCGCAAGGGCGACAATGTCTCCCTCGACGTCGGCGGTTCCTACTCGCTGTCGCGCCGAGTCGCGGTCACCGGCGGCGTTCGCTATCAGATCGAACATGATCGGTTGTCGCCGCTCAACGATCAGCGCAGCGATAGCCAGGCCGTTTACGTCGGCACTGCCTTCAAATTCTAAAGTTTCTTCGGTTTCCGGACTAGTCGCGCAAGCGGGTCTGGCGGCGAATCCTGTGCTTGTTCTATAGCGCGGCCCGATGACTGTCCCCTCCGATCGCCTGGCCACGGTCCGCGCCGCAATCGCGAACGCAGCCAAGGCCGCGCGTCGAGACTCCGCGGAAATCACGCTGGTCGCCGTTTCCAAAGGGCAGGATGCCACTGCAATCGAGGCGTTGATCGAGGCCGGCCAACGCGACTTCGGCGAGAATCGAATCCAGGAAGTGCTCGACAAATGGCCAGCATTGCTTGCTCGGCACCAGGATGTGCGGCTCCATTTCATCGGCCGGCTGCAATCGAACAAGGCGCTCGATGCAGTGCGCCTGTTCAGCGTCATTCATTCGGTCGACCGCCCTTCTCTGGTTGGCGCCTTGGCTCAGGCGGCAGCCACCGAAGGCCGGTCGCCAGCGCTCTATCTGCAGGTCAATATCGGCGCGGAGGAGCAGAAGGGCGGCTGCGCAATCGCCGATGTCCCGGCGCTCGCCGCCGCCATCCGCGACTCCAACCTCGACCTCGCCGGCTTGATGGCAATTCCTCCGCAGGGGGGAGAGGCGGCACCGTATTTCGCATTGCTTGCAAAGCTCGCGGCTTGCGAAAACCTCGGCGGCCTGAGCATGGGCATGTCGGGCGATTATCGCGAGGCCGTCATGCTTGGCGCGACCGCCGTCCGAGTCGGCCGCGCCTTGTTCGAAGAATGACGCGGCCCAAAGCGATCCTGTTCGATTTCGACGGCGTGCTCGTCGACAGCGAATGGGCCGGTAACAGCTTCATCGCCGATTACCTGACGAAGCAAGGATTTCCGACTCGGACGGATGAGGCGATTCACCACTTCATGGGGCTTGCCGGGCCCGAGTTCGAAGCCGCGCTCGAACGCTGGACGGGGTCGCCGCTCCCGGATGGGTTTCGCGACGCCCGGTTGAAGCGCGGGCTCGAATTTTTGCGCGACGGAATCAACGAGGTGGCCGGGGCGAGCGCCTTCATTCGCGCCTTGCCGCGCCACTTTCCGATTGCCGTCGCGTCCTCGGCGGTAACCCGCTGGCTCTATGGCCATCTCGACAATCTTGGCCTGCGCCAACGCTTCGGCGATCGTGTCTACAGCGGCCGCGAACATGTCCGCCGGATGAAGCCCGCGCCCGATATCTATCTGCACGCTGCCGATCGTCTGGGGATCGACATCTCCGACACCTTGATTATCGAGGATTCACCGGTTGGAATCCACGGCGCGGTGGCGAGCGGAGCGCAAGTCGTCGGCCTGCTCGCCGGTAGCCATGTGGGCGACGGTCATCGCCAACGCTTGATCGACGCCGGCGCACATCATTGCGCGACGTCATTCGACGAGATCGCCGAACGCTATTTCTAGGCGAGATGCCCGCTGCGGGCGCGCTTGACCGCCAGATAGTCGGCGTTGTGCGGATTGGCCGGCATGTGATGAGCGATTCGCTCAGCGACCGCGATGCCGTGGGCCTCCAGCCCCGTCACCTTGGCTGGATTATTGGTCAATAGGCGAACTCGGTCGACCTTGAGCTGGTTGAGGATTGCCGCGGCATGGGCATAATCGCGCTCATCATCGGCGAAGCCAAGGCGCAGATTGGCGTCGACGGTATCGAGCCCGCGGTCCTGCAATGCATAAGCGCGCAGTTTGTTGGCCAGCCCAATGCCGCGCCCCTCCTGTCGCAAATAGAGCAGGACCCCGCCGCCGCTGTCGCCAATGATGCGGAGCGCTTCATGAAGCTGCGGCCCGCAGTCACACTTGAGGCTCCCGAATACGTCGCCGGTCAGGCATTCGCTGTGCAACCGGACCAGCGGCGGCTCGCCCGCGAACGCGCCAATCACCAGCGCGATATGCTCCTGCCCATCATCGGACGCGCGAAACGCCAAGATTTGCGACTTGGGCAATCCGTCGATCGGCAGATCGGACCGCGCGGCGAGAGTCATCGTCGGTTTGGCCGCGAAGATATCGGCTGAATCGATCGCCGCGCCGCCGGCGCCGTCTTCGACCAGCCAAAGCGCTGGCAATAGACCGGCGGCGCGCGCCAGCCCAAGCGCGGCGCGGCACGCCAGCGCGTCCTCGAGGGGCAGCGGATTGAGCGGACCTATCGGAGCGCGCGCATAATCCTGCCCCGCGTCGGCTAGTGCGCGAGCGGCGGGGCCATCGAGCCAATCAGCGCGAGTGAGGAGGACGGGGGCGGCGGGGGCGGCCGAATCGCGGCGATTGGCGAGGGACAGAGCAGCGGCTCGGTGGCCGCTGATCAGCAGCGGGGCAGTCTCGCCAGGATCGAGCATCGCAAGCATCTCAGGCGTTGCGGTTTCAACCGCCAGGATGGTGAGCGGGGGACCAGCGCCAATGCGCACCGCCCGCCCGCCACGAAGCGCGGCGATGGCTTGGCCGATGGTACTCACAGCTGAAGCTCGCAGATCAGGGGGACGTGGTCGCTCGGGCGTTCCCACGCCCGGACCGGTTCGAGCACCCGGTGGTCGGTGATCCGTTCGGCCAGTTCGGGCGAGGCCCACATATGGTCCAGCCGGCGACCGCGATCATTGGCGGTGAAGTCCGGTGAGCGGTAGCTCCACCAGGTGAAGCAGCGTTGTGGCGCGGGGATGAAGCGACGGCCCAGATCGATCCAGTCATGGGCCTGCTGGAGCCGGCTCAGCGCTTCGATCTCGATCGCGGTGTGGCTGACGACCCCAGTCAATGCCTTATGGCTCCAGACGTCGCATTCGAGCGGCGCGACGTTGAAGTCGCCGACGATGATGGTCGGCTCACTAAGGTCCTCGGACCAGCGGGTCATGCGCTCGAGGAAGTCGAGTTTCTGCCCGAATTTCGGATTTTGCTCGCGGTCGGGGATGTCGCCGCCAGCCGGAACATAGACATTCTCGATGCGGATGCCGCATTCCAGCCGCGCGCCGACGTGCCGTGCTTCGCCATTGTCCTGCCAATCATGGCTGCCGGGGTCGGCCAGCGACACCCGACTGAGGATTGCAACCCCGTGGTGCATCCGCTGGCCATTGAGCTGCTGGTGGACATAGCCGAAGCGGTTGAACAGATCGGCTGGAAAGGCCTCGTTGCAAGCCTTGGTTTCCTGGAGGCACAGTATATCGGGCTGCTCGTCGGCGATCAGACGCTCGACCAACAGCGGGCGCGCGCGCACCGAATTGATGTTCCAGGATGCGATCTTGAGGCTGATGGTCACGGCTGCCCGCTTAGCCCGCCCGGCGCGATAGTCAAAAAGCGAAGGCCCCCGCTCCGGGGGCATGGAGCGAGGGCCGCCAAGCGTTCGTCACGCAAGGGATCCGCCGACCCGGGTAACAGGGGGAAACCCCAGCATATGGCGAGATCGATTTCGACCTTAAGCTTGGCTCCCTGACGCGGGGATGAATGGTCCTGTTCTGAAACCTATCCCTAGCGGCCTTTTTTCTTCGGCTCGTCGTAGTGGAAGGCTCTTTCGGGCACGGCGACATTGTAGCGGACATTGCCCAGCTTCACGATCGTGCGCTTGTTCTGCGCGTCGATCGCGGTCCAGCCGTACAGCTGAAGACCGCCCGGTGCCGAGGCGTTGCGCAGAAACGCCAGCGTAAGCGAGCCATATTGAGCCGGATCGCGGGCACGCACGACCACCACATTGGGATCGGTGCTAGCCATGATCTTGGCCTTGCCCTTGAGATCGGGTGAGCCGGACAGGAGCACCCCGAGCGGTGTCTTGCTCAGCGGCCAGCTCGATTTCTGCCCGACCTGATAGTCGACGAAGGTCAAATTAGATCCGTTGGCGACCAGCAGCAAATCGCCACTCGAATAGGCAAAGCGGACCTTGCCCGGTCGTTTGAGCTGGACCGTCCCGGTCGCGGCACGTCCGCGCGGATCGGTCTGGGTGAAATTGGCGGACATCGTCTTGACCGACGTCAGGTGGGTTTTCAACCGCGCCATATCCGCCGAATCCGCGGCCATGGCCGGCCCCGCTGCGACGATCAGCGCCACCGGCATTGCTGCGCGAACGAGGGCGCGCGTCATCTGGCTTGCGAACATCATGGGAATACTCCTGGAAACTTGTTTCGCCCGGTGATGGCGTGTGGGCGTTGAATGCCTTGTGAACCCGTCAGTTCCCCAGCGTTCAGCGTGGATGACCGTCGGGATCGACCAGCACTTCGCGCCGGCCGACGTGGTCGGGCTGACCGACCAGGCCGTCCTTTTCCATCCGCTCGATCAGCCGCGCGGCGCTGTTGTAGCCGACGCGCAACTGGCGCTGGAGGTAGGACGTCGAGGCCTTCTGGCTCTCGGCGACGATCTGGATTGCCTTGCGATAGAGCTGAGTTTCGGCGTCGTCCTCGCCGGTCGGCTGACCGTCGAACAGATAGCCGCCGTCTTCGGGTTCCTCGGTCACCGCCAGGATGTAGTCCGGCGCACCTTGCTTGCGCCAATGTTCGGCAACCGCGCGCACTTCCTCGTCGCCGACGAACGGCCCGTGGACGCGCATGATCTGCTTGCCGCCCGGCATATAGAGCATGTCGCCCTTGCCCAGCAGTTGTTCGGCGCCCTGTTCGCCCAGGATGGTGCGCGAATCGATCTTGCTGGTCACCTGGAAGCTGATCCGGGTCGGCAGATTGGCCTTGATAACGCCGGTGATGACGTCGACCGACGGCCTCTGGGTCGCCATGATCAGGTGGATGCCCGCCGCGCGCGCCTTTTGCGCCAGGCGCTGGATCAGGAATTCGACTTCCTTGCCCGCGGTCATCATCAGATCGGCCAATTCGTCGACCACCACCACAATCTGCGGCAGGACTTCATATTCCAGTTCTTCGACCTCATAGATCGGCTGGCCGCTCGAAGCGTCATAGCCGGTCTGGACTCGGCGCCCGAGCTTGGCCCCCTTGGCCTTCGACTCGCGGACCTTGGCGTTGAAGCTGGGCAGCGCCCGCACGCCGAGATTGGCCATCATCCGATAGCGTTCCTCCATCTGCTCGACCGTCCATTTGAGCGCTCGAATGGCCTTGCCTGGCTCGGTCACGACCGGCGCGAGCAGATGCGGGATATCGTCATAGATGCTGAGCTCGAGCATCTTCGGGTCGATCATGATCAGCTTCACCTGGTCGGGCGGGTAGCGGTACAGCAGCGACAGGATCATGCAGTTGAGGCCAACCGATTTGCCCGACCCGGTCGTTCCCGCAACCAGCAGATGCGGCATTGGTGCCAGATCGGCGATGACCGGATCGCCGGCGATATTCTTCCCCAGGATCAGCGGCAGGGCCATGTTCTGGTCCTCGAACGCCTGGCTTCCGACCAATTCCGCAAGGGCGACCGATTCGCGCTTGGGGTTGGGCAGCTCGATCCCGATAACGCTGCGCCCGGGGATCGTCGCGACCCGCGCCGACAGCGCCGACATGTTGCGCGCAATATCATCGGCAAGCTGGATGACTCGGCTCGCCTTGATCCCGCTCGCCGGTTCGAGTTCGTACATCGTGACCACCGGTCCCGGGCGGACCTCGACGATGTCGCCGCGGACGTGGAAATCCTCGAGCACGCTTTCGAGCAAGCGGGCGTTGCGCTCCAGTCCGGCGCGATCGATCTGCTGCTTGCCCTTCTCCGGCGGCGGGGCGAGCAGATCGAGCGTCGGCAATTGATAATTGTCGCCCAGTGCGAGGCTTTGCTGATTCTTGCGAGCTGAAGCGGTGCGGGTTGCGGGCGCCACCGGCTTGGCAGGTTCGGCAACAGCAACCGCCGGTCGCGACCGTGGCGGCGCGGCTGCCGTCGGTCCCAGATCGCGAACTTCGGTCGCGCGCGGTGCAGCGCGGGCTTCGCGCGGCGTGCGCTTTAGCAGCCCGGCCAGCCAGGACTTCTCTTCGGTCCGGAGACCCAAGGCCAACCACCCGAGAACCAGTCCGGCGATGCCGAGCAGCAGCAAGGTCACGAAGCGAGCCGGGCCCGCGACTGCCGGATTGGCAATCAGGTCGAACAGCGCATCGAGACCATAGGCACCGGCCAGGCCGAGCGTGCCGCCCCACCCCGCGGGCAGGCCCGAAACTGTCGAGCCGCTCAACAGTCCAAGCGCGATCCCGAGCAGGATCGAGCCAACGGCCGCGACGAGCAGCGCTCGCCATACTCGGCCGGCGAGCTCTAGCCGAAGCATGCGTAGCCCGGCGATCGCGAAGATCGGCAGGAGTAGGACCGAAGCGATTCCAAAGGCGAGCAGCAACAGGTCGCTGAAATAGGCGCCAATGGTGCCCAGCCAATTCGCGGCCGGTCCGCCAGCGGCGGTACTGAACGACGGATCAGTGGCGCTGTGGCTGGCCAGCGCGACTGCCCCCCCGACCGCGAGCGAAATTAGGAACACGCCCCAGCCGCGCACCAGGAATCGCCGCCCCGCCTCGCGCAAGGCATCGCGCCAGTCTGGCGTCAATTCGCGCTTTGGCGTCCGTGCCGCTGCAGTTGCCATCCACTTCCCCATCCTTTGTCGCGGGACAAAATGCCTGACGCGGGACTCCGCGGTCAAGCAAAGTTCGTGGCGCAGGCCGATCTAGGCCGCTAGGGAGCGGCGATGGACCAGGCTGATGTGATTATCGCCGGTGGCGGTTTGGTCGGGCTCGCGCTCGCCGCAGCGCTCGATTCCAACGGTCTCAGCGCGATCATCGTCGACCCCGCAGACCCCGCCCCGCGCAACACCAATGCGTTTGACGGGCGAACGACAGCGGTGTCGTCTAGCTCGATGCGGATGTTCGAGACGGTCGGAATCACCGAATACCTGTCCGAGCCCGGTTGCCCGATTCGCCGCATTGCGGTTGCCGATGGACTTGCGCCGGGCGGGCTGCACTTCGATCGCGACGAAGGCGAAGCGCTGGGTTGGATGCACGAGAACCGCAATTTGCGCGCCGCACTGCAACGACGGGCGGAGGCCGGCACCAACGTCACGCTCAATTGGAAGACTTCAATCGCAGCCGTCGAGCGCGGTGACTTCGGCGTTGCGGTCCGGCTGGATGACGGCCGGACGCTGCGGGCACCGCTGCTGATTGCCTGCGACGGGCGCAACTCGGCGCTTCGCGAAGCTGCCAATATCTCGCTGGCGCGCTGGAGATACGATCATAATGCGATCGTCTCGGTGCTTCGTCACGAGCGCCCGCACGACCATGTCGCCTACGAGATTTTCTACCCCAGCGGGCCGTTCGCATTGCTGCCAATGACCGACGACGAAGGCGGCCATCGGTCGGCCATCGTGTGGTCCGTACCCGCCGCCGACGCGGCCGGATGGATGGCCCTAGATGCGGCGGATTTCGCGGCTGAGGCGAAGGTCTCGATGGGCGGGTTTTTGGGCGAAATTTCGCTCCTCACCCCGCGTTCGACCTATCCGCTCGGGTTTCACCATGCCGCCAAGATGACCGCGCAGCGCCTCGCGCTCGCCGGTGACGCTGCCCATGCCATCCACCCCATCGCCGGGCAGGGCGTCAACCTTGGCTTTCGCGACGCCGCTGCTTTGACGCAGGTGCTAATTGAAGGCGCGCGCCTAGGCCTCGACCTAGGCGATCGCCAGCTGCTCGATCGCTACGAGCGGTGGCGCGCACTCGACGTACTCAGCGTTTCAGTCGCGACCGACGGCCTAACCCGGCTCTATGGCGTTCCCGGCAAGACGGCCTCGGCGGTGCGCCGCCTGGGCATGGGCTTGGTCCAAAGATTCAAACCGCTCAACCGGCAGCTCAAAGCCGAGGCCCAGGGCACCTCGGGCGACCTTCCGCTGTTGCTTCGCGGACTGCCTATCTAACTCTTTATTGGAGCGTCGGCTCGAGTTCGTTGCCACCGCCGACCGCGATCCGGTGGAATTGCATCAATTGCACCAGCAGCGATGTGCGGTCGACCAGGCTGGCTGCTTCGAGCAGCGCCTGCTTGGCGCCAATGTCGAACGGCGCCACTTGGGCGATCGAATTGACCAAGGTCTCGTCATCAAGCCGGCTGACTGCGGTCCAATCTACCGCCAGCCCGAGCACATCGCCCAAGCGTCGCGCTTCCTGCTCGACCTCGGCGCGCAGCATCAGTGCGAGTGCCGGGGGGTCGCTATCGTCGAACACATCGACTTCCACGTCGGCGCAGCGATACGCCCCGCCAAGGTCGACTTCCTCAATCAGGCGGAAGCGGTCGGTGCCGAGCAGGACGATGTTGAAACGCCCGTCCTCAAGCTCCTCGACGCCGACCACATCGCCAACGCAGCCGATCCCGAACAACGGCGTAGCGTGCCCGTCGTCGGTCTGCTGCGGCTGGATCATGGCGATCCGCCCCGAACCGTCGATAACATCGCGGACCATCTCGCGATAACGGCCTTCGAAGATGTGGAGCGGCAGCTGCGCGCGCGGGAACAGGATCGCGCCCGCCAGCGGAAAGATCGGCACGCGGACTTTGCGGCTCACGTGAACAGCACTGCCGAGAGGCGTCGTCGTTGCGCGCTCGACCACGGGTCGCCCAGCCCTTGGGCCTCGAGCAGCTGGAGGAAACGCTGGCGCGCGGCGCCGTCGTTCCAGTCGCGATCCGCGGCAATAATGGCCAGCAATTGGTCGGCGGCGTCATCGCGTTGGCCAGCGGTCATTTGCGCGCCAGCCAGATCGAAGCGCGCCTCCAAATCATGCATATTGGCGGCAACGCGTGCCTCAAGTGCGTTACTGTCGATTCCCGCACCGGCCTCGGAGATGTCTAGCGCAGCACGGGCGCGGGCAATTTCGGGCTTGGCGGCGAGCTCGGCCGGAAGACTGTCGATCAGCGCACGGGCTTCATCGCTTAGGCCCGCCGCGATGAGTGCCCGTGCCAATCCGCCGACACCGCCCGGATGTTCGGGCGCAAGCTCGTGGATTTGCCGGAAGGAGGCCAGCGCACGCTCGATATCGCCGTCGCTGACCAACTGCTCGGCCATATCCAGAAGGGGCTCGATCTCCGCTTGCGGCGCAGCGCCCGGCGCGACGATCTTGAGCTGCTGAAGCAATTGGTCGAGGGCCTTTTTAATCTGGCCTTCGCTGCGATAATTGGTGAGATCGGCAACCGGCTGGCCCTGGTAAACCGCATAGACCGTCGGGATCGACTGGATTCGGAACTGCTCGGCGATTAGCTTGTCGTTGTCGACGTCGATTTTGACCAGCCGGACGCCCTTGGCGGAATAATCGGCGGCGACCTTTTCGAGCACTGGGCCCAATTGCTTGCACGGGCCGCACCATTCGGCCCAGAAATCGAGGATGACGAGTTCGCTCATCGAGGGCTGGATCACTGCTTCGTCGAAGCGCGCGATCGCCTCCTGTTCCGCTGCGCTCGTTCCAACCGTGGCCATGGCCGCCATATGGGCGGAATGGATGGTCGCGGCAAGCAGGCCCAATCCTCACTTGCAGTGGCCCAAACGGCCTGCTAGCTGCCCGCCTCACCCAGCCGCTGCGCGCCTCTTCGTGCGCTTTTGCGGCTCAGCGCAGAGCGGGCGTAGCTCAGGGGTAGAGCACAACCTTGCCAAGGTTGGGGTCGAGGGTTCGAATCCCTTCGCCCGCTCCAGTTTCGACAGTCCGGCAACACGCGGCGGGAGCAGGCCATCCGTGAGGGTGGCTGCTCCCCGCTTCGCGTCAGTCTTTTTCGCCCTGTTCGGTCAGGGTCGCTGCAGTGCCGTAGAACCGGGTCCCAACGAGGCCGCGCGCAAGCGCGTCGGCCCGGCCTCCACTTGGCAGGCCATCGCCGTCGAACACGACCGCCACGACGGCCACGGGCTTGAGCCCCGCGGCCTGGAGCTGGGCGTTGAATGCCGCGACATCCCCCGCCTGCAACGCAGCCCATTGCGCCTCGACATCCTTGAGCTCGCGATCGAGGGCGTCGATCCTTGCCATTTGGTACGGCGTCGGACGGTCTTCGACCGAATTGATCGCACCGAAGATTTCGTCGGTCTGCTCACGCAGGCGTTCTTCGCCGGTGATTGCCCCGCCCTCGGTGGTGGCGACAATCTGTTTGCGCAGCGCGTCGGCCTTGCCCGACAATAAGGCGGCCGCGGCCTTGACCGCCGCGGGGGTCGTATCGCTCCCCGCGAGCGCGCCAGCCTGACCGCGAACCCCATTGAGCTGAACCACCAGCGCACTCATCCGCGCGAACATGCCCTTGACCCGTTCGGCCGCGGCATATTGTGCCTGCCGGTCGTAAAGTCCGAACGTCGCCCGGCGATCGAGCGTGACCGTCACGGGGGTCGAGACGACCTGTCCGTTCTTGGTCAGGCGGGCGGTATACTGACCGGGCAAGACCCGCTGTCCGAAGGCGGAATTGCCGGCGAATGTCGCCGCCGGCGGGAGCTGCGGCGGCTTGGTCCGCATCGACCAGGCGACTCGGTTGAGGCCACGCCGCTTCGAGGCGGCCAGTTCGTCGAGGACATTGCCCTGCGCGTCGAGAATCTCGAGCTTCATCCGGCCGACCACGTGCCGCGCCTTTTGGTAATAAGAGATGATCGCGCCATCGGTCGGATTTTCGCCGGCGTAGCTAGCGTCGCCCTCGGACCAGCCGCCACTGCCTTGGATGCGTTGTTCGACGGGGCGCACCGGAAGCAGTGCAATCGCACTCGACAACGTGTCGGCACCAAGGCTGCGCAGCGGGCTGACATCGTCGACCACCCAAATTCCGCGACCGTGGGTCGCCAAGACCATGTCGTCGGCCTGGGGTTGCAACGCGATATCGCGGACCGCGACTCCATCGGGGAAACCACCGCCCTTGAATTGGGCCCAGCTGGCGCCGCCATTGAGGCTGATGAACAGGCCATGCTCGGTGCCGAGGTAGAGAATGTTCGGATTGAGCCGATCTTCCTTGATGACGTGCGCATAGCCGCGAACGCCGGTCGTTCCCGGGCCCACCAGCCGCTGCCAGCTGCCGCCGAAATCGGTTGTTCGATAAAGGTAGGACTGCATGTCGCCGTACATGTGGCGATCGTTGGTCGCATAGGCGCTGCCGGCATTGAACCGGCTCGGCTCGATCGTGCTGATCCAATTGCCCGATGGCATGCCCATGGCCGGGGTAACATTGGTCCAATTGGCACCGCCATTGCGGGTAACCTGGACGTTGCCGTCGTCGGTCCCGGCCCAGATCAGGCCTTGCGCGAGCGGGCTTTCGGCGATGGTGTAGATCGTCGTGTTCATCTCGGCCGAGCTGTTGTCGACGGTAATGCCCCCCGACTGCTCCTGGCGCTGCCGATTGGGATCGTTGGTCGTCAGGTCGGGCGAAATGCGATCCCAGGTGACGCCGTGGTCGCGGCTTCGAAACAGGAATTGCGAGCCGATGTAAATCGTGCCCTTGTCATTGGGGGACAGGGCAATCGGCGTATTCCAGTTCCAGCGCAGCTTCTCCTTATAGCCGCTCATCGGCTGGATGTTACGCGCCTCGAGCGTCTTACGATTGACCCGCGCGATGTGCCCGCCCTGATATTCGACATAGACGAAATTATTGTCCGACGGATCGGCAAACGACCAGAAGCCATCGCCGCCGTAGAGGTTTTCCCAGCGGCCGTTGCTGATTCCGCCGGGATATTCCTGGTCGCCAACCCACGAACTATTGTCCTGAAGACCGCCGTAAACCTGATAGGGATCCTTGTTGTCGGCGCTGACGTGATAGAATTGGCTGATGGGCAAGTTCGCCGCCTTCCACCAGCGCGTCCCGCCATCATAGCTGTACCAGACGCCGCCATCGTCAGCCCCGATCAGATGTTTGGTATTGGTCGGGTTGATCCACACGTCATGCCAGTCGGCATGCGAACCGCCGCTGGTCTCGGCGAAGCTCTTCCCGCCGTCTTCGGAAACGATGACCGAATAGCCCATCTTGAACAGGTGTTTGTCGTCCTTGGGGTCGATGACTAGGTTGCTGAAATAGAAGGGACGCCAGACCATGCCCTGGCTTCGGTCACGCTCCTGCCAAGTCTTGCCGCCGTCGCCCGACGCGTAGAGCGCGCTGCGAACATTTTCGATAAAGGCATAGACTTGCTTGGGGTTCGAGGGCGCGAATTCGACCTCGACGCGGCCCCACGGCTGGCTCGGCAATCCCGTTCGAGTGCTGGCACTGAGTTCGCTCCAGCTGCGGCCGCCATCGAGGCTTTCCATGAACCGGCTTCCCGACGGCGCATCGGGGCCATTCCCGCCGGAGCGGAAAGAGTCGGGCTTGCGGCGAAAGTCCCAGCTTCCGGCGAGTAGATGGTCAGAATTGGCGGGGTCGAGCGTAATCCCCGAGCAACCGGTCGACAGGTTGGCGCCCTTAAGGATCAGCGCCCAGGTGCGGCCGCCGTCGGTGGTCTTGTAGAGGCCGCGATCCGCCGAATCGGACCACAAGGGGCCGGGCGCGCAGACATAGACAATGTTGCCATTCTTGGGGTGTACGACAATCTTGGTAATGCGCTCGGTCGCGGGCAGGCCGACGTGGGTCCAGTTCTCGCCGCCATCGACCGATTTATAGACGCCGTTGCCGACGGACACCGAATTGCGGGTCCAGCTCTCGCCGGTTCCGGCCCACACAACCGCGTCGTTAGTGGGATCGAGCGCGAGCGCGCCGATCGACTGCACCGGTTGCTTGTCGAACACCGGCTTGAAATTCGTGCCGCCATCTTCGGACTTCCAGATGCCGCCCGATGCAGCACCGACGAAGACAGTGACCTTGCCATTTTTTTCCTGGCGCGCGGCAAGCGCGGCGACCCGGCCCGACATCTGCGCCGAGCCGATATTGCGCACGTTGAGGCCGGACACCGCGGCGCTGTCGAAGGATTGCGCCGTGGCGCTCCCAGCAAGGGCGGCGGCAGCGACGGTGGCGAGCAGAAGAAGCTTGCGCATGATCAATGTCCCTTCTTCGCGGCCGGCACGGCGCTTTTCGGTTCCTGGAAAATCGTCGGATCGTAGGTCGGATTGGCAATGACCTTGGTGACCGATGTGCGTGCGCGTTGGTTGGATTGGCCTTGGCTCCAGCTTTCGATCGACATTGGGAAATAGACCCCGGCGACCTTTTCATAATCGCCGAGTTCGGTCTCGGTCATTTGCTGTGCGCCGCGGACCCGCCGGGCCTCGTCGATCTTGATTTCGAGGTAGGTGTCGGGATCGAGCCAATAGACGAATTCGTCGCCGTCTTTCTGGGTGACCCTCAGTTTGAAGGCCGAGGTTCCGTCGAAATCCTCGCGCCCGAGATAGGTGACCTTGCTGCCGTCCCTTGCGGCCTCAAGCAGCGGCCCGCCGACCCACGAAGCATCGGCCAGCTGACGGCCTTCATCGGCGGACATCCGCTCGGCGTCCTTGCGGCCCCGCAACGGGTTGATTTTCCAACCTCCGGTGCCGTCATAGGCCTGGACAATATCGAGGCCCTGGAGCGAGAACACTAGTCGGCCAACCGGAGCGGCGCCGTCCATTGCGCGCCATTCATGATAGTCGACCTTGAAGTCGCCGGGGAAGCGCGTCGTGCCTTCAAAGGCAACCGATTTCAGAGCATCCATCGCTGCAGCGCCGCCGCGCGCCTCGAGGTTTTTGGCAACTAGGCTTTGCGCATCCTGTGAAAATGCCGGTGAAGTCGCGCTCGCGGCCAAAAGGCACGCAAGGATAGGCCTGGTGAACATGGACTCGCCCCTTTGCAATCAAGGCGCGGGACCATGCGTCCGCCTCCGGAACGGGTCAAGCGGCTGTTCGACTAACGGACGGGGGCGGCCATGGCATAGGTCATTTCGTGCTGGGCGATGACCGCTTTGACGACGTTGTTCATCAAGGTCATTCGCGTCGGTAGGGGCACCGCGGTGAGTTTGATCATCACCGCCACGGCATAGCTTTTACCATCGGGCGCGGTGAGAATGCCGATATCGTTATAGCCCGCCTGCTCGCGCCCCATCTCCTGCCCGGTTCCAGTCTTGTGGCTAAGTGTCCAGCCCGGCCTGAGCCCGCCCTTAAGGCGATTGGCACCGGTTTTCGTGCGGCCCATCACCGACAGCAATTTGCGAGTGCTGGCGGCCGACAGCAAGTCGCCACGCTTGAGCCGGGCGAGCGCAGCCACGATCGCGCTCGGAGCGGCGCCGTCATAGGGGTCGGCGACATAGCGGCGGAAGGCGGCGCTGCGCACTGCCAGGGGAAGCGCATCACGCGCTTGCCAGAAACTGCTGCCGATGGAGAAGCGAGGGCTCCAGATGAGGCCGGCGATCTTGCTCTGAAGGGCCTTTTCGCCGTCGTAAAAGCGGATCTTGCCGAGCTTCTTGGCCTCGATCATCGCCCGCACCGCCTTTGCGCCGCCCGCCGCGCGCATCAATTTGTCGTTCGCCGTATTGTCGCTGGTAGTGATCGCGCGGACGAGCAGATCGTCGAGCGTCGTGGTGTATCCACCGCCGGTGATCAGTTCGCGGATCGGCTGGTGGAAGACGGTGAGATCGTCGCGGCGCAGGGTGACCTTGTCGTCCATCCCCAGCCGACCCCGGTCGGCGGCATCGAGCGCGGTGACTGCAACCCACATCTTGCTGACGCTTTGTTGCGGGTAGAGTTCGCTGCCCTTCCAATCGGTGCTCCAGCCCGAATCGACGGCCTGGACGGCAATTCCGACACGGCCGTCAAAAGCCTTGCCAAGCGCGTCGATGCGGTCACGAAGAAAGGCCGGGGCGCTCGACGATACGGGCGGTTTACTCGGCTTGGCGAGCGGTTCGACAGCACTGGAGCGAGGCGCCAGCGGCGCCAGCGGATCTGGCGCGGCGGCGAGTGGAAGTGACCAAGCCGCAAGCACCAGCGTAATTGTTCTAGACAATGTCCGTGACGTCATGACCTCATCCAGCAAATTCACTATGCCGCTCAGCATCTTAGCGCCCGCCGGCAATCCTTGGGCCCAACGCCCTCATTCAGGACTCGCATAAGAAAAGGCCGCCGCGCAAGCCCAAATAGCGAGGGTCAGTCGCTCCGCCAGCCGCCCAGCAGCGCCGCCGATTCGACTTCATCGAGCGCCCGCTGGACCGCGGTATAGCGGCGCGCCTTGTCGATCCAATCGCGCGCACCGCCGGCGCCGGGCATGCGCATCGTCTCGGCCAGCGCAGCATCGACCCGGCCCATCGCCAATTGCTGCTGCGCGCGGCGGAAGCGGGCGTCGAGATCAGCTGACGGACGCTCGGCGCGGCGGACCTCGACCAGCGAGCCGAGTTCGCGCCCGATGCTTGTCCACATGCTTTCGTTCGAACCTCCGCGGCGGAGCATGGGGCCGAGGCCGTCATATTGCGATTGGAGGTCCTGAAGGCGCACCGGGCGGCGCGACGCGGTGATGATGGTCGCGATTGCCGCCTGGTGCTTCGCCCCAAAGCGCTGGACGAGGAGGTTCTCGAGATAGCCCAGCGCAACCCCGCGATCGACCGCTCGACGGGCCGCGAAGGCAATTAGCAAGGCATCGGCGCGGCCGGCCGAACCGGCGGTTGTCTGGGTGGTCGCTTCGACCCGGGCAAGGCGCGCTTCAAGTCCGGTCGCTCGGGCGTCGGCAATGGGAGCGGTTGTGATGGCCGTTGACGAGACGGGCTTGCCGGCGATTGCCTGCGGCGCAGCTTGATTGATCGGGGCGACATTCACCCCGACGATCCGTGCAGCCGATGGATAATGGGCCAAACCCCAGGCGGTCGCCGCAGCGCCGAGCAGCAGCAGCACCAGCGCAACCAGCAGTCGCGCGCTCCAGCTCATCGGGGTGCGGTGGGTCGTCATGGCTCGCCGACCATCTTGCACAGCTCGGCGGCAAGGGCCAGCAAGGCGTCGTCAAGCGGTGCGGGCGCGGCCTCGATCCTGGCCCAACCTCGACCCGCCGCCGCCGCCGCCTGGGCACTGATCGCGGCAATCGCGATCTGAGCTCGGGAAATTTCAAGCCCATCGGCCAACTCGCCGATCCGCCGCGCCGCGCGCGGTGAATGGACCAGCGCAACTTGCCCTTGAATTTGCTTGAATCCGGGCGGGCAATCGATCGCCCGCGCGCGATAGACGCTTATCGCTTCCGTCGCCGGACCGGCATCCATTCGCTCTTCCCCGGCAAGATGAAGCAGGCGCTGCGAAGGATTGAGCGTTGCCCGAAGATCGGCGGCATTGCCCGTCCCGCACGATGCGACGGTCAGTCCCGCCTCGAGCGCCGCAGCCGCGGTCGCCGGCCCGACCGCGTGAACGGGCAGGTGCGCCAGGCGCGACAGCTGCGGCCCCGCCAGACGCGCGGCATTGGCACTGGTCAGCAGCAGCGCGTCAAAGGCACCTGGATCGGGCACTGACCAGTCGATCGCCTCGAGCGCGAACAGCGGTACGACATGGGCATCGAGGCCGAGCCTTTGAGCGCGCGCCAGCGTGCGGCTCGCGCCTGGCTCGGGCCGAAGGATCGCAATGCGCTTCAAACCGGGTCGAACAATTGCTGAATCGAGGGCGGCGCGCGCGACAGCATCGCTCGCGCCAGCTCCGCCGGAACCGCGTCGTCGCCGGGCAGCAGATGCGCTTCGTCGGCCATGCAGTCGTCGCCATTGGCGCTGTACAGCCGCGCCCGCAAATGCAGCCGGAAATCGTCGAAGTTGGCGAGCGCTGCAATCGGCGAATGGCAAGTGCCGCCGAGCGCGCGAGTAAAGGCCCGTTCGGCCATCACGCAGTCGAAGCTCGGCTTGTCGCTCGCCGCCTCAAGGGCGTATCCGACGTCCCAATCGTCGGCCCGGCACTCGATCCCGATCGCCGCCTGGCCCGGCGCGGGCAGGATCAACTCGACCGGCAACGGCGCTCCGGCCTCAATGCCCAGGCGCTCAAGCCCGGCGGCGGCAAGCAAAGTCGCCGCAAACTCACCCGCGTCGATCTTGGCCAGGCGCGTCTGGACGTTGCCGCGGATCGGCTCGACAACCAAATCGGGGCGGACGCGCTGGACCTGCGCGGCGCGGCGCGGCGACGACGTTCCGAAGACTGCCCGCAACGGCAGATCGTCGAGCGAAGCAGCGCCGATCAAGCGGTCGCGAACATCGGCGCGGGGCAGGATCACCGCCAGGCGGAAGGACGCCGGGCGGACGCTTTCGACATCCTTCATCGAATGGACGCACAGATCGACCATGCCCTCGGCCAGCGCGCGATCGAGTTCCTTGGTCCACAAGGCCTTGCCGCCAATGTCGGCCAGCGGCCGGTCCTGGACCGTGTCGCCGGTGGTCGTGATGGTGACGATATCGATCGCGTCGGGCGCCCAGCCATTGGCGGCGGCGATGGCGGCAGCGGCCTGGCTCGCCTGCGCCAGCGCCAGTGGCGATCCTCGCGTTCCCAGTTTCAGGCGGCGGTTCATTGCCGCCCCCTAGTGCATCCGGGCCGGATGAGGCAAAGGGCGCGCGCACCATGGCAATCATCCTCGGCCTCGAATCCTCTTGCGACGACAGCGCCGCGGCGCTGGTCACGACCGACCGTCGAATCCTGGCCCAGGCGGTTGTCGGGCAGAACGAGGCGCATCGTCCGTTCGGCGGAGTAGTGCCCGAGATCGCCGCGCGCGCCCACGCCGAAATCCTGCCCGGGCTGGTCCGCACTGTCCTTGCCGAGGCCGGCCTTGGCATAAGCGATATCGACGCGGTCGCGGCGACGGCCGGGCCGGGCTTGATTGGTGGGGTCATGGTTGCGCTGCTCGCTGGCAAGGGCATTGCGCTTGCGGCCGACAAGCCGCTGGTCGCGGTCAATCATCTCGAAGGTCACGCATTGTCGCTGCGCCTGATCGATCCCGACCTCGCTTTCCCTTATGTGCTGTTGCTGATCAGCGGCGGCCATTGTCAGTTGCTTGAAGTCTTGGGTGTTGGCCAATATCGCCGCCTTGCCACGACCATCGACGACGCCGTTGGCGAAGCCTTCGACAAAACCGCCAAGATCCTCGGTTTGGCCTATCCCGGCGGCCCGGCGATCGAGTCGCTCGCAGCGCAGGGCGACCCCAAGGCGGTCCCGCTGCCGCGCCCGCTGGTCGGATCGGGGGAGCCGCATTTTTCCTTCGCCGGTCTCAAGGGCGCGGTCCAGCGCGCCGCTGCGTCGGGCGACTTCGCCGCCGCCGATATTGCGGCCAGTTTCCAGCAGGCGGTGGTCGACTGCCTGGTCGATCGAACGCGTCTCGCGCTGGCGGCGAGCGCTGCACCGACCCTGGTGGTCGCCGGGGGCGTTGCGGCCAACCAGGCAATCCGCACGGCATTGGCAGAGCTCACAGCCCGCGAAGGGCGCGGCTTCAGCGTTCCGCCGGGCTGGCTGTGCACCGATAATGCGGCCATGATCGCCTGGGCCGGTGCCGAACGCTTTGCAGCCGGCCTGGTCGACGAGCTCGACGCGCCGGCGCGTGCACGCTGGCCGCTCGATCCATCGGCGGATGCAGTGCGCGGTGCGGGGGTAAAGGCATGAGCTTGGACAAGGTCGCGGTGGTCGGCGGCGGCGCCTGGGGCACGGCCTTGGCCCAGGTCGCGGCGGGCAAGGGCCACGAAACCCTGCTGTGGGCGATGGAAGACGACGTCGTCGGTGCGATCAACCGGATCCACGAAAACCCGGTCTACCTCAAAGGTCTCAAGCTCTCGCCGGCAATCCGCGCGACCAGCAATTTCAGCGAACTCTCCAGTTGCGATGCGTGGATCGTGGTTACGCCGGCCCAGCATATGCGCGCCGTTCTGCAGCGCGCGCCATGCCCCAACATGCCGCTCCTTCTCTGCTCCAAAGGGATTGAGGAAAGTTCGGGCAGGCTGCTCCACGAAGTTGCCCGTGAAGTCTGCCCGACCTCGCCGATCGCGGTCCTGTCGGGACCGTCGTTCGCGCACGAAGTCGCCGGCGGCCTGCCAACCGCGGTCACCTTGGCGTGCGAGGATCAGGCGCTGGCCGAGCGACTGCGCGAACGGCTCTCGCTTCCGGCATTCCGAATCTACCTCAGCGACGATGTGATTGGCGCGGAAGTCGGCGGCGCGATCAAGAACGTCCTCGCCATCGCCTGTGGTATCGCCGAGGGTCGCCAGCTCGGACAAAATGCGCGGGCCGCGCTGATCGCTCGCGGCTTTGCCGAAATGACCCGGTTTGGCCTCGACTATGGTGCCCGGCGGGAAACGCTCGGCGGTCTCGCAGGATTGGGCGATCTGGTCCTGACCTGCTCGTCGACCAGCTCGCGCAATTTCTCGCTCGGCAAGGGCATTGGCGAGGGCCGTGACGTGACCGAGCTGATGGCCAATCGCGCGACGGTTGCCGAGGGCGCCTTCACCGCTCCCGTCCTCGCCCGGATTGCGCGCGATCGCGGCATCGACATGCCAATCGTGTTCGCCGTCGATGAATTGCTGTCGGGTGCGGCGAGCGTCGAACTGACGCTCGATCAACTGATGACGCGCCCGCCGCGCGCCGAAGGCGTCTAGAAATCGACCGCGATGCCCTTTTTCTCCCAGTCGCCGTAACGCGTCGGGTCGAGCTTGCCCTCTTCGCCCTCGGGCGGCGCGGTTTCGCCGTGCGGCTGCGGCGCCGGGACTGGCGGCGATTTGCTCAAATGGCGGGGCGGTTTGACGTTGGTGGGGCGAACCATGATGCCGACATGGCAATCGGAGGCTGCATTGCCAAGCATTGAGGGTCTTGGCGCACGCCGCGCGGCGCTCCAGATGATCGATGGAGTCCTACGCCGTGGGCAGACGCTGGCCGCCTCAGCCGGGGCCGCGCGCGGACTTGCGCCCAACGACCAGGCACTGGCAGCGGCAATCGCCGGCGAGGTGTTCCGCCGCCTGCCCGACCTCGATGCGTGGATCGACAGTGCGACCAAGAATGTTCTCGCCGACGATTCGAAGGCCCGCGCAGTGCTTCGGCTGGCGCTGGCGCAGAAGATCGGCCTCAATACGCCCGACCATGCGATTGTCGCGACCGCCTTGCCCCTAGTCGATGGCGGGCCGCGCCGGTTGGTTCATGGAGTGCTCGGCACGCTGCTCCGTCGCGCAATCCCCGACATGGACCCGCCGCAGCTGCCGTTGGCGGTAGATTATCGCTGGACCAAGCAATGGGGCGAAGATGCGGTGATGGCGGCGCGACGCCAGATCGCCACTCGTCCGTCGCTCGATCTCATCTTCAAGGACGATGGCGCGGCTCAGGTCTTCGCTGAATCCAACGGCGGCGAAATGGTTGCGCAGCGCTCGCTCCGACTTCCCAGCGCCAATGTCGCGGGCATCGCGGGATTTGCTGCGGGCGACTGGTGGGTGCAGGATCTGGCCGCGTCGCTGCCTGCCCGACTTATCCCGCGTGGCGCGCATTCGGTTCTCGATCTGTGTGCCGCGCCAGGTGGCAAGACGATGCAGCTAGCCGCAGCCGGCCATTCGGTCACCGCCCTCGATCTGTCCGCCGAGCGCCTCGAACGCCTGAGCGAAAATCTCAAGCGCACGGGCTTGGCGGCGACGTTGGTCACCGCCGACGCGCTCGACTGGGTGCCGACCACCGCGCCCGACGCGATCCTGCTCGATGCGCCCTGCTCGTCCACCGGCACCTTCCGTCGCCATCCCGAAGTGCTGACCCGCGCGCGGCCAGCGATCATCATGCAGATGGCCGAACTCCAGGGCCGGATGCTCGATCACGCAGCCACCATAGTCGCGCCCGGCGGCACGCTTGTGTACGGCACCTGCTCACTCGAGCGGGGCGAAGGCGAGGACGTCGTCAGCGCCTTCCTCGCGCGCAATCCAGGCTTCGAGGTCCGCCCTCCGGCCCCCGGCGAACTGCCCGATTTCATTCCCATTGCGGGCGACGGCTCAGTGCGGATTTTGCCGGGATTGCTGGAGGACCGGGGCGGACTCGACGGCTTCTTCATCGCACGCCTTGTCGCCAGGGCCTGAACCCGTCTAATCGGCATCATGGCCGACATCCTCATTTCCCCCTCGATCCTTTCCGCCGACTTCGCCACGCTTGGCGAGGAAGTGCGGGCGATCGACGCGGCGGGGGCCGACTGGATCCATATCGATGTGATGGACGGGCATTTCGTGCCCAATCTGACCATCGGCCCCGGGGTGGTAAAGGCGCTTCGCCCCCATTCGGCAAAGATTTTCGATGTCCATTTGATGATTTCGCCGGTTGATAATTTCCTCGATTCGTTCGCCGAGGCCGGCGCCGATATCATCACCGTTCACCCCGAGGCCGGGCCGCACCTCCACCGCACGGTCCAGCGGATCAAGGGTCTGGGCAAGAAGGCGGGGGTGTCGCTCAACCCGGCCACTCCGGCCAAGGCGCTCGATTATGTGCTCGAAGATCTCGACCTCGTCCTGGTAATGAGCGTCAATCCGGGCTTCGGCGGCCAGAAATTCATCGCCTCGCAATTGCGCAAGATCGAGGCGATCGCCAATCGCATCGCCAAGGAACGGCTCGACGTGCGGATCGAAGTCGACGGCGGGATCGATCCGGTCACGGCCCCCCAGGCGATCGCCGCCGGCGCCAATGTGCTAGTCGCGGGCACCGCCGCGTTCAAAGGCGGTCCCGACCATTATGCGGCCAATATCCGCGCCCTTCGAGGCACCGGATGAGCGAAAGCGAATCCGCGGCGGAGCGGGCGATCGTTCGCCGCCTTGCTCGCGGATCGCTCCTGTCGCGGCTCAAGAACAAGCGCCAACCATTGAAGCTGGTGGCGGTGCCGCGCGACCATGTTGCGGGCGACCGTCAGCGCGGTGACGCCTTGCTGGCGGGTCGCCTGATCATCGGCAGCGGCGGCATTGCGCTCGGCGACCCGGGGCTGTTCGATGGCGGGTTCGAACCGAGCATCAACGATGCACTCGAAGGCTTCTCCTGGCTTCGCGACCTTGCCGCCGCAGCATCGCGCGACAAAGGCACGAAGCTGGCCGAGGCGCTGGTCGGGCGCTGGCTCTTGGCCCACGGGTCCAAGCCCGACGAGGCCTGGGCAGCGCATTTGTGGGGCGAGCGGATGATGTTCTGGACATCCTACGCCCCCTACATCCTGTCGAGTGGCGATGCCGGTTATCGCTCGGCCTTGCTCAACACCATGGCCCGCGCTGCCCGCCACCTCGATTCGACCGCCGACAAGGCGCCGGCGGGCCTCAAGCGGGTCACCGCCTGGTGCGGCGTGGTCGCCTCGGCGCTGGTGCTGCAGGGCGGTGTGCCGCGGCTGGCGCGCGCCGAATCAAGCCTGGCGCGGGCCTTGTCCTCGGCCCAATTCGACGATGGCGGGCTGATCAGCCGGGCACCCTTCGAACAAGCGCTGCTGGTCGACCGCCTCGGCCTGCTGCGATCGTTCTACGCCGCCGCCAAGCAGGAAATGCCGGAGGCGATCGAGACCGCTTCCGCCGCCGCTTTGGCTGCGCTTCACGGAGTGACGATGGGCGATAGCGCGCTGTCGACCTGGCAGGGTGGCAATCCAGGATTGTCCGCGCGCCTGGCGGCGTTGATCGAAGGCTGCGGGCTGCGCGCCCGGCCGCTTCGGCTGGCGCGCGGCTGGGGTTACCAGCGGATGTCCGCGCTCGGGACGATCGTCGTCCTCGACGCCGCGCCGCCGCCGCCGGCCAAGACCATCGAAGGATCGGCTTCGACTTTGGCGTTCGAACTGTCCGACGGCGGCCAGCGCCTGGTTGTCAATTGCGGCGGACCCGGTCCGCTGCCGACCGACATGTCGGCTGAGTTGATCGGCGGCCTGCGCACCACCGCGGCCCAATCGACCTTGACCCTCAACGACACCAATTCGACCAACATCATGGCCGACGGCGCCCTCGGTCGCGGGGTTGATGATGTCACGATCGAGCGCACCGAGGACAATGACGCGAGCCGGCTCGAGGCCAGCCACGACGGCTATGTTCGCAACTTCGGTCTAATCCACAAGCGTAGTCTGATGCTCGGCAATGATGGCAAGGAATTGCGCGGGCTCGACCAACTGACGCCCAAGGGCCGCAAGAAAATCCGCGAATCGGCGCATTATGCTGTCCGCTTTCACCTCGCCCCCGAACTGGAGGCGACCGCGACTGCTGACGGAATGGGCGCAATCCTTCGCTCCAAGGGGGCGCCGCCGTGGAATTTCCGCTGTCGCGGCGGACAGTTGACGATCGAGGAGAGTTTGTGGATCGACGGCCGCGGCCGGCCGCAACGGACCAGCCAATTGGCAGTGGTCGGGGAAATTTCGTCGCTCGGCGGCGAAATCGGCTGGCAATTTCGTCGCGCATCGTAACGCACATGCTTAATTCAAAGGACTTCACGTGACCGATTTCGTCCCCGTCGCCCGGGCGCTCATTTCCCTGTCCGACAAAGCTGGCCTCGAGGCCCTCGCCGCCGGACTCAAGCGCCACCGGATCGAGATCGTCTCGACCGGCGGCACCGCCGCCAAGCTGCGCGAGCTGGGCGGAGAAGTGCGCGACATCGCCGACCTTACCGGCTTTCCTGAAATGATGGATGGGCGGGTCAAGACGCTCCACCCCAAGGTTCACGGCGGGCTGCTCGGCGTGCGCGATAATCCCGAGCATGCCGCGGCGATGGAAGCGCACGATATCGCGCCAATCGACCTCGTGGTGGTCAATCTCTATCCGTTCCTGCAGACGCTGATGAGCGGCGCGGACCGTGAGACGATTATCGAGAATATCGACATCGGCGGTCCATCGATGGTCCGCTCGGCGGCCAAGAACCACGCCTTTGTCGCAATCGTTACCGACCCGGAGGATTATCCCGAGTTGCTGGCCGAACTCGATGCCAATGAAGGCCGCACCAGTCTGGCTTTCCGCCGCCGCCTCGCCGCCAAGGCCTATGCGCTGACCGCCGAATATGATTCGACCATCTCGCAATGGTTCGCGTTCGGCGACCAAGGCGAGCGCTTCCCCCCCAGATGGAGCCAGTCGAACCGGCTCAAGATGCCGCTGCGCTATGGCGAAAACCCGCATCAGAAGGCCGCGCTCTATTTACCCGTTGGGCCGACGGTGCGCGGTATTGCCCAGGCCGATCAAGTCCAGGGCAAGGAGCTGAGTTACAACAATCTCAACGACGCCAGCGCGGCGCTCGACCTGGTCAGCGAGTTTCGCGACGGCGATCCGGCGGTGGTGATCATCAAGCACGCCAATCCCTGTGGGGTTGCCCAGCGCCCGACGATGATCGACGCCTGGACCGAGGCCTTGGCCTGCGACAGCGTCTCGGCTTTCGGTGGAATCGTTGCCACCAACCGCACCCTCGACGCCGCGAC
>JBDSEL010000046.1:0-7245 GCA_039920065.1 Sphingomicrobium sp.
GTCTCGCCGACCTTCACCAGCGGGCGCTGGTTGATGCAGGTGTTCTGGTTCGAGCGCTGGAACTTCATCAGCGTGTAAATGTCGACGCCCGAATCGCCCGGCTTGATGTCGCCGGTAGCGCGAACGACGATGCGGGTAGCATCGACCTGGTCGACGATGCCCGAACGGCGGGCGCCGATCGCCGCGCCCGAATCGCGAGCGACGGTTTCTTCCATGCCGGTGCCGACCAGCGGCGCGTCGGCCTGCAACAGCGGCACTGCCTGGCGCTGCATGTTCGAGCCCATCAATGCGCGGTTGGCGTCATCGTTTTCCAAGAACGGAATGAGCGATGCGGCGACCGACACGAGCTGCTTGGGGCTGACGTCCATCAGCGTGATCTGGTCGCGCGGGGCGATCAGGAATTCACCGTTGCGTCGCGAGGAAATGATCTCTTCGCCGAACGTGCCGTCCTTGTTCAACTCGGCATTGGCCTGGGCGATCGTATGCTTGGCCTCTTCCATCGCCGACAGATAGACGACGTCGTTGGTGACCTTATGGTCGATGACCTTGCGATACGGCGTTTCGATGAAGCCGTATTTGTTGACCCGGCTGAAGCTGGCGAGCGAGTTGATCAGGCCGATATTCGGGCCTTCGGGCGTTTCGATCGGGCAGATGCGGCCATAATGGGTCGGGTGAACGTCGCGCACTTCAAAGCCCGCGCGCTCACGCGTGAGACCGCCCGGCCCGAGCGCCGACACGCGGCGCTTGTGGGTCACTTCCGACAGCGGGTTGGTCTGATCCATGAATTGCGACAGCTGCGACGAACCGAAGAATTCGCGCACCGCGGCAACCGCTGGCTTGGCGTTGATCAAGTCGTTGGGCATGACCGTCGAGACATCGACGCTGCTCATCCGCTCCTTGACCGCGCGCTCCATGCGCAACAGGCCGACGCGATACTGGTTTTCGAGCAGTTCACCGACCGATCGAACGCGGCGGTTGGCGAGGTTATCGATATCGTCGATTTCGCCCTTGCCGTCCTTGAGGTTCACCAGCTCCTGAACCACCGCCAGGATGTCTTCCTTGCGCAGGGTCGTGACCGTGTCCTCGGCATCCAGGCCGAGGCGCATGTTGAGCTTGACGCGGCCGACCGCCGACAAATCGTAGCGCTCGCTGTCGAAGAACAGGCCGTAGAACAAGGCATCGGCGGTTTCGCGCGTCGGCGGCTCGCCCGGGCGCATGACGCGATAGATGTCGGCCAGGGCGCTATCGCCATCTTCCGACTTGTCGGCCTTGAGCGTGTTGCGGATCCACGGGCCGGTGTTGACGAAATCGATGTCGAGCAGCTTGAGCTGCTTGATTCCGGCCTTGTCCATCTTTTCGAGATTTTCTTCGCTGACCTCGTCACCGGCCTCGATGTAAATCTCGCCGGTCTTGTCGTTGACCAGGTCATAAGCGGAGAAGCGGCCGAAGATTTCCTCGGTCGGGATGATCAGGTTCTTGAGACCGTCCTTGCCGACCTGATTGGCGCGGCGCGGCGTGATCTTCTCGCCCGCCTTGAACACGACCTCGCCGCTGTCGGCGTCGGCCACGTCATGGGTCGGCTTGATGCCGCGCCATGCTTCGGGCGTGTAGGGGACCTGCCAGCCATTCTTGCCGCGGACATAGGTCAGGCGGTTGTAGAATTGGTTGAGGATTTCTTCGCTGGTCATGCCCAGGGCATGGAGCAAAGCGGAGACCGGCAGCTTGCGCTTGCGATCGATGCGGACGTTGACGATGTCCTTGGCGTCATATTCGAAATCGAGCCACGAGCCGCGGTACGGAATGACCCGCGCTGCGAACAGATATTTGCCGCTCGAATGGGTCTTGCCGCGGTCATGGTCGAACAACACGCCCGGGCTGCGGTGCATCTGCGAGACGATGACGCGCTCGGTGCCATTGATAACGAAGGTGCCGTTCTTGGTCATGAGCGGCATGTCGCCCATGTAAACGTCCTGTTCCTTGATATCGATGACCGACTTGGCGTCCGTCTCGGGATCGATTTCGAAGGTCGTCAGGCGCAGCGTCACGCGCATCGGCGCGGCGTAGGTCAGCCCGCGCTGGCGGCACTCGTCGGTGTCATATTTCGGATGCTCGAGCTCGTAATGGTCGAAATCGAGGTGGGCGGTGCCGGCGAAATCCTGGATCGGGAACACGCTGCGCAGCGTCTTCTCGAGGCCCGAGACATAGCCGACCGAGGGATCGGAGCGGAGGAACTGCTCATAGCTTTCGCGCTGGACCTCGATCAGGTTCGGCATTTCGCTGATTTCGTGGATATTTCCGAAAATCTTGCGGATGCGGCGCGAAATGCTTGGGTTCGCCTTCTTACGGGCGGTAACGTCGATCGACTTGGTCGCCATGATATTCCTGTGCGCTCCGGGCATGCGGCGTCACCGCCAAGCCCTCGTTGGTGTGCGGCGCGGCTCCCGATAATCCCCGCCATACGTTCAGGCCGCTGCGCATCGGCCAGTGTCCCGGCGGGGACAGGAATAGCCCCGGGCGCACGAAATCGCGCGGCGGAGCCGTTATGTCTGGATAGGCATGGATATAATCCTATTTTTCAGTCGCGCAAGAGGGCGGGCACAAGTGTGTCACCGCTTGACGCTGCCGCGGCCGGCCCCACTTTTGGCCGATGACCATATTGCCCGCCATCCAGAATTTTCACGCCCACATCTATTACGACCCGGCCGATGTCGATCGCGCGCGGGTCCTGGCGGCAGAGGTCCAGCGGCGCTTCGCCGTGCCGGTCGGCCATTTCCACCTTGGTCCGGTCGGCCCGCACCCGCGCGGAAGCGCCCAGATTACGGTCCCCGCAGCGCTGTTCGGCGAGGTCGCGACCTTTCTCAGCGTCGCCCGCGATGGCCTGACCATTTTCGCCCATGCCTCGACCGGCGATGACCTCGCCGATCATAGCCGCAACGTGATCTGGTTCGGGCCGAGCGAGGTGCTCAAGCTGTCGATTTTCGACTGACGGCGACCTTCGCAAGTGCAGCAAGGGACGGTAAAGGCCGGCGCATGGTGAACCAGATTGCAACGACCAAGACTGTCTATCGCGACGGCTATCACACCGTCGCCGACCAGATCCGCCTCCATTACCGCGAATATGGGACGCGCGGCGACGGGCCGCCCTTGCTGTGCCTTCACGCGCTGACCCGCAATGCCCGCGACTTTCACGATTTCGCACTGCGCATGGCGCCCCGGCATCATGTCATCGTGCCGGAGTTTCGCGGCCGTGGGTTCAGCGGCCGCGATCCCGAGCCGATGCGCTACACGCCACTGACCTACACCCATGACGTGATCGCGCTGCTCGATCACCTCGGGATCGCCGATGCGATCATCATCGGCACCTCGCTCGGCGGGCTGGTGGCGATGGTGTTGGCGGCGATCGACGACGATCGCATCGCTGCGGCGGTCCTCAACGATGTCGGGCCCGAACTTGCCGAGGCCGGGCTCGAGCGGATCAAGACCTATGTCGGCAAGACCCCAGTATTCGCCTCGTGGGCCGAAGCGGCTGCTGCCGCCAAAGCCAACCACCGCGACTTCCCCAAAGCGTGGAAAGCGGCGGACTGGGAGCGCATGGCGCGGCGCTTGAACAGCGAGGCCGCCGACGGTAGCGTCCGTCCCGATTACGACATGGCCATCGCCGTGCCGTTCACCGCGCCGCCCGCCCGCGTAATCGACATGTGGCCGATGTTCGATGCCCTGGCGAAGCATCCGGTGCTGGTGTTGCGCGGAGGGGAAAGCGACATCCTCACCCCCGCCGTGCTCGACCGCATGGCTGGCCGATCTGACCAAGTGACCACGGTCACTATCCCCGGCGTCGCCCACGCCCCCGACCTCAGCGAACCCGAAGCCCTCGCCGCGATCGATGCATTCTTGACCCGGCTCGCGGGTTAGCTTGAGGTCCACTCGCCGAGCACGGCGCGGTCGTCCGCGCGCTCGATCGCAACTCGATCAATGCGCGCGCCGGCGATGCACGAAGGCCGGGTTCCAGGTGCATTGGCGCGGCATCGGATTACCTTGGCACCTGGCCATGGGCGCAGGCGGCCCTCGATCAGCAGGAACAGGCCTTCGGGCGGCGCAATTCCATCGGCCAGCGGAACCACACGGCGATAGTCACGACCCGACCGGCTCGTCAGGCGCGAGTCGGAGTCACTAAAGAATTGCGCGAGGCCTGCGGTTCGTTCGGGCCCGGCTGGCGCGGCGGGCAAGTGACCGTCATCGTCGGCTGCGCGCATGGTCATGAACGGGTCGTTTGGCGGAAGACGCGCAAACGCGGGGCATTGCTCGGCCATCAGCCACGGCCATTCGATCCAGAAACCTTCGACTGAGCGAACGGCGTTGCGATTGTCTTCGGTTGCAGCTGAGGGGGCCTGAGGGCTGGCACCGGTTTTCGGCGCAGTCGCAAAGGCCACGTCCTCCGCCTTGATGGTGGGCTCCGCGCGCACTTCCAGAGCCTTGCCGTCTGGTCGCAGGGTCATGTGCAGCGGCGCGCCAACAGCGCTGGCGATTGCGCCGCCACAGGCAAATGGCAATCGCACCGAGAACTGGCGACCGTCGAGCCCATGTTGCACCGCGCTGTCATCGGCATCGGCGGCGAAGGCGCTCGCGGCCTGATTGATCGCGAGCAAAAGCCCGGCGCGGTCGAGTCTGGGTAACTGGGGGACCGAAATCGCCGGCGTCGTGACATTAGTCGCCCCAACATTGGCTTCCGGCGCGTCGTTTGGTTTGCTGCAGGACGAAATGACCAACGCAAGCACTACGCCAACACATTTTCGTTGCAGGTTCGGAGTGAGCAGCATGGCGCTACTCTAGCAGCGTCCGCCCCGAAAAAGCGACCCGCGCTTGCATTCCTGTCTTGGAAGCGGCCAAAACGGCGTGTGACCCTCGAACAAATCGTAACCCTCGCCGTCCTTATCGCCGTCATCGCCGCGCTGGTCATGGACCGGGTTCGGGCCGACGTCGTGGCGTTGTGCGGGGCCGCTATCCTGCTCGTCAGCGGTGCGGTTCGCCCGGTCGAAGTTCAAGGGGCCTTCGCTTCGCCGGCGATCATCGCGCTCGCGTCATTATTCGTGATTGCCTATGCGATGGAGTTGTCGGGGCTGCTCGATGCCGCAATCCGGCGCGGCGTCGCGCTTTGTCAGCGGATCGGCGAGGCGGGCATCTGGATCCTTCTGGTAATCAGCGGTGTCGCCTCGGCCTTCCTCAACAACACGCCTATGGTGGTGATGGGGGCGCCGGTCATTCGCGACGTGTCGCAGCATCTTGGTCTGTCGCCCAAACGCTTTCTCATTCCGTTGTCGTACATGGCGATTATGGGTGGTGCCTGTACGCTGATCGGGACCTCGACCAATCTCATCGTCAACGACATGGCATCGTTGGCGGGCGAGCCGAGATTCACGATCTTTGAAGCCACTCCGGTTGGGCTGATCATCGCCTTGGTCGGTGGCATCTATCTGCTGTTCGCGAGCCGCTGGCTCGGCCGGGTCGGCGGGGATGGGGAAGGCGACGATGGCGTCGACACTCTCGACACGCACGGGCCCGATCTCCACCATCTTCAGCTCGGCTCTCCGGACATGTTCGAGACGCGGCGCGAGTTTAATCGTTGGAAGGCCTCGATCGCGGCGATCGTGTTCCTGGGCGTGATCGCAATGGCAGCTTTCAATCTCGCACCGATCGCAGCCGCGGCGTTTGGTGGCGCGGTCCTGCTGGTCGTGCTCAAGGTAATCAGCGCGGATGAGGCTTATCGGGGGCTGCGGCCGGAAATTCTCATGCTGATCGCCGGCATGGTCGTTCTCGGAATTGCGCTGGAAAAGACCGGCCTGGCCGGGGAAGTGACCGAAATGCTGGTCGGCTCGTTGGTAGATCTCAGCCCGTTTGTTGCGCTGGTCTTATTGTACGGAGCAACCTTGCTGCTGACCGAGTTGCTGTCCAACGCAACCGTTGCGGTTCTCGTGACTCCGATTGCGGTTGCGTTGGCGGAGACGCTTGGTGTGTCTCCGCGACCATTCGTGGTGGCGGTGATGATGGCCGCGAGCGCGGCCTTCGCGACCCCGTTCGGATATCAGACCAACACGCTGGTGTTCCAGATGGGCGGCTATTCCTACATGGATTTCGTGCGCATCGGCCTGCCGCTTAACATCCTGACTTGGGCGGTCGGGGCGGCGGTGATCCCGATCTTCTTTCCGTTTTAATTCGTGCCGGCCCGCACTTCCCCCATCCACAGGAGCGACAAGCGCGACCGGAGCAATTGTCGGAGGACAGAGCGACAGAGAAGCGGGCGCCTAGACGGTGAAACACGGAAAAGGGCGACTCCTTGCGGAGCCGCCCTTCCCGTCCGCAGGCGCTTCAAGACACCCACGAAATCCGATGCAGTAGCTTATTTGAGCTCGACGGTGCCGCCGGCTTCTTCGATCTGCTTCTTGATCTTTTCGGCTTCTTCCTTGTTGACGCCTTCCTTGATCGCCTTGGGGGCGGATTCAACGAGCGACTTGGCTTCGCCGAGGCCGAGGCCGGTCAATGCGCGAACTTCCTTGATGACGTTGATCTTCTTGCCACCGTCGCCGGTGAGGATGACGTCGAATTCGGTCTGCTCTTCAGCAGCCGGGCCGGCAGCGGCGGCGGCCGGGCCAGCGACGGCAACGGCAGCGGCGGCCGAAACGCCCCACTTTTCTTCGAGCAGCTTGGCCAGCTCGGCAGCTTCGAGGACGGTCAGTGCCGACAAATTGTCGACGATCTTGTTAAGGTCAGCCATTATAATCTCCTGATGGGCTTAATCGGGCCCGAAAGTTCGTGCGTGAATGAAAATTTAGGCTGCGGCCTTGGCGGCGAAAATGCGCGCCAGCTGACCGCCCGTCTCCATTGCAATCCGGGCGAGCTTGGTCGCCGGTGCCTGGATAAGGCCAATGAGGGTCCCGCGAAGCTCGTCGAGGCCAGGCAGTGCGGCAAGCGCCTTGACCCCAGCAACGTCGAGCATCGTATCGCCCATTGCGCCGCCCACGATTTCGAACTTGTCGTTCGTCTTCGCGAACTCGACCGCCACCTTGGCGGCGGCCACCGGGTCCGAAGAAGTTGCAAGCGCGGTCGGTCCCTCAAGGAACTCGCCGAGCGGGCTATACTTCGAGCCTTCGAGCGCAATCTTGGCCAGCCGGTTCTTCGCAACCTTGAACTGGGCACCGGCGTCGCGCATCTTCGAACGCAAGTCGGACGACTGCGCCACCGAAAGACCGA
>JBDSEL010000047.1:0-11488 GCA_039920065.1 Sphingomicrobium sp.
GCGCATTGATCCGGAAATAGGTGCTCAATTCCATCGGGCAGCGCACGCCTTCGGGAATGTAGACAAAGGTCCCGTCGGAAAACACCGCTGCGTTGAGGCAGGCGAAAACATTGTCGCGCTGCGGCACCACGCTGCCGAGATATTGGCGGACGAGGTCGGGGAATTCCTTCACCGCCTCGCTGAAAGAGCGGAAGATCACTCCGGCGCGGTCGAGTTCGTCGCGGAAGGTGGTTGCAACCGAAACGCTGTCGAACACCGCATCGACCGCCACCTTGCGCGCGCCTTCGACCCCGGCGAGGAACTTTTGCTCCTCGATCGGAATGCCGAGTTTTTCATAGGTGCGGCGGATCTCGGGATCGAGCTCGTCGAGCGACGCGATCGTCGGCCGCGCCTTGGGCTCGGCGTAATAATATGCGTCCTGGTAATCGATCGGCGGGATGGTCAGCTTGGCCCAGTCGACCTCCTCCATCGTCAGCCACGCGCGATAGGCCTTGAGGCGCCATTCGAGCAGCCATTCGGGCTCGCCCTTCCGGGCCGAGATGAAGCGCACGGTGTCCTCGTTCAGCCCCTTGGGCGCGAAGTCCTGCTCGACGTCGGAAACGAAGCCCCATTCATAGTCCTTGGCCAGCGCTTCGCGCGCCTGGGCGTTGGGCAGCGGGCTGTTGGGGGTGAGCTCGTTCACAGGGACACCCCAGCGGGCGCCGATTGGGTCAGTTGGTCCAAACTCACCGCCCCGAGCGCGCCGCGCACCGCCGCACCGACGGCGCCGATGTGCGGCTTGATCCGGCAATGGGCGTCGAGCGCGCAGTCCGAGGCTTCGGTCGAGCCGCCGCATTGGGTCAAAGCGATCGGCCCTTCGATGGCCTCGACGATGTCGGCCAGGCTGATGCTCGCGGCGGGGCGGGCGAGGGCGAAGCCGCCGCCGGCACCGCGATGGCTGACGAGTAGCCCGGCGCTGCCCAATTGGCCCATCAGCTTCTGCGTCGTCGGCAAAGGCACGCCAGTATCCTCCGCAAGCACCGTCGCGGACAGGCGCACGTCGGCCGCGCGGCGCGCTGCGGCGGTCATCAATACGACCGCATAATCGGCAAGATGGGACAGTTTCATGGTGAAATAAGAGCTTTCCAGTCCGATTTAGGACGAATGGTCGTGATTCGCAACCTTCCGCCAATGCGCGGGGTCCGGAATCTCGACAAGTCGCCCCCGCTGGATTGCTTCGCTCGGCGCGCAATGACAGGAGGGGGCCGATGTCGCTCTATCCGCTCCTCCGTCCCTTGGCCTTCGCGCTCGACGCCGAGACTGCGCATCGAGCGACCATCGCCGCGCTGCGAGCTGCGCCGCGCCGCAAGCAACCGCGCTTCGACCCGACACTGACGACCAGCGTCGCAGGCCTTGGTTTCCCCTCGCCGGTCGGGCTGGCGGCCGGGTTCGACAAGGATGCCGAGGTCGCCAATGCGATGCTCGGGCTTGGCTTCGGCTTCGTCGAAGTCGGCACGGTCACCCCGCTGGCGCAGGTCGGCAATTTGCGCCCGCGGCTATTCCGGCTGGTCGAGGATCGCGCGGTCATCAACCGCATGGGCTTCAACAATCGCGGTCAAAGCGATGCGCTGAAACGGCTTGGCCGACGGGATCGGTCGAGCGGCGTGGTCGGGGTCAATATCGGCGCCAACAAGGACAGCGCCGAGCGCATCGCCGATTATGTCGCGGGGGTCACGGCGATGAGCCCGGTGGCGGACTATCTGACAATCAATATCAGCTCGCCCAACACTCCCGGCTTGCGCAATCTGCAGGCGGGCGGCGAGCTGGTCGAGCTGCTTGCCGCAACGCAGTCGGCGCGGACCGTTGGTGGGCCGCCGATGTTCCTCAAAGTCGCGCCCGACCTCGAGCCCGGCGACCATCAGCGGATCGCCCGGGCGGCACTCGATCACGGCATCGACGCGCTGATCGTCGCCAACACCACCATTGCCCGGCCGCCGCTCAAGTCGCGCCTGGCGGGCGAGCAGGGCGGCTTATCCGGCGCACCGTTGCAGGCGCTCGCGCTCGATCAATTGCGGCGGTTCCGAGCGGTCGTCGGCAGCGATCTGCCGCTGATCGCCGTGGGTGGTATTGCGAGCGCTGACGATGCTTGGGCAAGCATTCGCGCGGGGGCGAGCCTGGTCCAGCTATATTCGGCGATGGTTTACGATGGTCCCGGCATTGCGTTGCAAATCGCGCGCGGCCTTGCAAAGCTCGTTCGAGCCGCGGACTTGGCGACAATTGCCGAGGCTGTGGGAAGGGAGTAGCGCCGCGCCATGACTCATCGATTTCGACTACTGGCTGCGGCCATGTTGCTGCCACTCACGGCATGCTCGAGCGCGCTCCAAGTCCCGCTGGGCGCGCCGGCGCCGTTGCTCAGCGCCGCGCCCGGAATGGTCAGCGCGGCCGATCCCCGCGCCGCCGAAGCGGGTGCGGAGATTTTGCGCCTGGGCGGAAGCGCCGCCGATGCGGCGATCGCAACCATGCTCGCGCTGACCGTGGTCGAGCCGCAAAGCTCGGGCATTGGCGGCGGCGGGTTCTTCGTCACCAGCGATTCCGCGGGCCATGTCGAAACCATCAACGGCCGCGAAAAGGCGCCCGCCGCGGCGACCCCCAATTGGCTGATGGTCGACGGCCAGCCGCGTGCGTTCAAGGATGCCCAGCTGGGCGGGCTGTCGACCGGTGTGCCGGGAAACGTCGCGCTCGCCGTCAAGGCGCATGAACGCCACGGCAAGCTGGCATGGGCGCGGCTGTTCGACCCCGCGATCCGCTATGCCGAGCAAGGTTTCGTCATCACTCCGCGCCTCTACGGAGCGCTGGACAAGAACAAATTGATTGCCGCGTTCGGCGCCGGCGCGCGGATATTCTACGACGGATCAGGCAATCCCTTGCCGGTCGGGGCTCGCGTTCGCAATCCCGCTCTGGCGGCCTTCCTGCGCCAGCTTGCGGGGGCTGGCCCGAGCGTCTTTTACGGCGGCGACAACGCCCGCGCGATCGTCGCTGCAGTCAGTACCTCCACGCATAATCCCGCGCCAATGACCCTGGCCGATGTGACCGCGATGAGCGCCACCGACGAAGCGCCAGTGTGCGGCACCTATCGTGGCTATCGCATCTGCGGCATGGGGCCGCCAAGTTCGGGCGCGACGACGGTGTTCGCGATCTTGAAGCAGCTCGAGCGGTTCGACCTTCGTGCCCTGGGCAAGGACAATCCTTTAACCTGGCATCTGATCGCCGAATCGCAGCGTCTCGCCTATGCCGATCGCGCCCAATATCTCGGCGACCCGGCGTTTGTTCGAGTGCCGGTGGCGGGGCTCACGGACTCGGCCTATCTCGCCGCCCGCTCGGCCTTGATCGACCCGCATTCGACGATGGCGCAGGTCACCGCCGGTATGCCCCCCGGTGCAAGCGCGCTCAACGCCCCGGCCCAGCCTCAGGTCGAGCATGGCACGTCGCACTTCGCCATCGCTGACGGTGCCGGCAATGTCGTCAGCTACACCTCGACCATCGAAAGCGGCTTCGGTTCGGGACTGGTGGTCAACGGTTATTACCTCAACAACGAACTGACTGACTTCTCGTTCGCGCCGACCGGCAAGGACGGGGCGCTGGTGGCCAACCGGGTCGAGGGCGGCAAGCGCCCGCGCAGCTCGATGTCGCCCAGCATCGTGTTCGCGCCCGATGGCCGGATCCGCCTGGTGGTCGGTGCCGCTGGCGGCTCGACGATCATCGTCCAGGTGGCCAAGGCGATCATCGGCGTGATCGACTTCGGGCTCAGCGCACAGGACGCGCTGGCGCTGTCCAACATCTATTCGCCCGAAGGCATTGTCTATGTCGAGGAAGGGACGCCGCTGGCGGCGATGATCGGGCAGCTTGGCGCGTTCGGCCATCGCAACGTCAAAACCATTTCGCCATCGACCTTCAAAGCCAATGCGATCGAATGGACCGGCGATCATTGGGTCGGTGCCGCCGATCCGCGAAGCGAGGGCAAAGCAGTCGCGCAATGAGCGAAGCGAGGCAGCTCGAGCATTTTCCAAATCTGGTCGCGATGTTCCTCGCCCGTGCGCGGGTGAAGGGCGACGCGCCGATGCTGTGGGCCAAGCGCGACGGGCAATGGCGGCCGACCAGCTGGAGCGAGGCGGCGCGGCAAGTCGGCGCCCTGGCGACATCGCTCAAGCGGATCGGGCTCAAGCCTGGCGACCGGGTCGCGCTGGTCAGTGAGAACCGGCCCGAATGGCTAATCGCCGACCTCGGCATCATGGCCGCGGGCTGCGTCACCGTTCCCACCTACACCACCAATACGACCCGCGATCATACCCATGTGCTCGGCAATTCGGGCGCGCGAGCGGTGATCGTTTCGACGCAAAAGCTGGCCCGGAACCTGGTTCCGGCGGTCATGACCTCGCCCGATTGCCATCATCTGATCGAGCTCGACGATGTTCGCACCGGCCAGGCCAGCGACGAATTCGACGCTCACCATTGGCACGATTTGGTGGCTGGTCCATCGGCGATAGCCGTCCTGGAACAGATGGTCGCCGGGATTGGCCGGACCGATCTGGCCTGCCTCATTTACACCAGCGGCACCGGCGGCGCGCCGCGAGGGGTCATGCAACACCATGGCGCTATCCTTCACAATTGCGCCGGCGCAACCGACATCATCTCGACCGATTTCGGCTGGGGCGACGAAGTCTTCCTGTCATTCCTGCCTGCAAGCCACGCTTACGAACATACCGGCGGCCAGCATTTCGCGGTCGCACTCGGCGCACAGATTTATTACGCCGAAAGCCTCGAGAAACTGGCCGCGAATATCGAGGAAGTGCAGCCGACGATCATGGTCGTGGTCCCGCGCCTGTTCGAGCTGCTGCGCGCGCGGATCATGAAAATGGTCGAAGGCGGCGGGGCCTTGTCGGGCTTCCTGATGCGCCAAGCGCTGCGCATCGGCAAAGATCGCTACGAGGCCAGACGCAAGCCGTGGGATCTGCCGCTCGATGGTTTCCTGTCGGTCACCCTGCGCCGGAAAATCCGCGAAAAGGTCGGCGGGCGGACCAAGGCGTGGGTCTCGGGCGGAGCGCCGCTCAACCCCGAAGTCGGAGTCTTCTTCCAGTCGCTCGGGATCACTTTCCTGCAGGGCTATGGCCAGACCGAGGCCGCGCCGCTGATCAGCTGCAACCGGCCGCGCGATGGCATTCGGCTGGATACCGTCGGTCATCCGCTGAAGGGCGTTGAAGTACGTATTGCCGGGGACGGCGAGATCATGGTCCGCGGTGAAAATGTCATGGTCGGCTATTGGCGCAATCCCGAGGAAACCGAGCGCGTGATCCAGCCCAGCAGCGACGGTCATGGCCCGTGGCTGGCGACCGGCGACGTCGGCCATTTCGACGACAAGGGACGGATCGTCATCACCGACCGCAAGAAGGACTTAATCGTCAACGACAAGGGCGACAATGTCTCGCCGCAGCGGATCGAGGGGATGCTCACGCTGCAGCCCGAAATCGCGCAGGCGATGGTCTATGGCGACCGCCGCCCGCACCTTGTCGCGCTGCTCGTTCCCGAAGCCGATGTCGCGCGAGATCCCGAGCTTCAGAAGCGGCTTCAGCAGGCGCTCGACCGGGTCAATCCCGAGGTCTCGGTGACCGAAAAGGTCCGGCGCTTCGTTGTCACCGATCAAGCGTTCACGATCGAGAACGAGATGCTGACGCCGTCGCTCAAAATCCGCCGCCATGTCATCACCAAGGCGTTCGGCGACAAGCTCGACGCGCTCTACAAGCGCTAGCGAGCGCGGCGCCTAGCGCGGTCGCGAATAGGGCACGATCGCGGTCACGGCGCAGCTCCCAACGGTCATTCCGCCATTGTGCAGATCGACCACCTGGACGATGTCGCCAGTGCACATGCCAAGGCCCGTGCTGCGGGTCTGCATCGCATAAGCGCCGCTATTCAACAGCTCGCAACCGTCGGTCAGATGGACCATTGTCACTTGCGATGAGGTCTGGCTGAAGCCGACCGTGCGGCTGTCGATCTGGGTCATGTCCTGGGTTCGCCAGCTCGGGACGCAGCTCATCGCCGGGCCGGCAACCAGATTGCCAGTGAGGCGCACGAACTTGGCTTGCTGGTCGGCGGTTCGTTGCGGGGCGACCGATGGTACGGCGCTGCAACCAGCGACCATGCTTGCAAGGAACAGGGTGGAAATGCCGCGCATCAGGATCTCCTTTGAGTAAGTCTCACGCTCGCGCCATGATGACGCGTTCGACGATTAACCGAAAGTGTCTTTGTCGCGCCGGAGCTGGGCGAAATCGGCGGCGTCGGCCGCGCGGACGAAAACATTCGTTTCAAGCTCATCGGCGACCGTGGTCGGAACGGTCATTTGCCCGGCGGCGCGCGCCGCCTCCACCGCCCCGAGGCGCTGAGCGATAGCGCCATTGCCGGGCTCGGCATGAGCTGCGAAGTGGGCGTTCGAGAGGGTATATTCGTGCGCGCAGTAGAGCTTCGTCGCGGGCGGCAAAGCGGCAATCCGGCGGAGCGATGCGAACATCTGCTCCGGCGTTCCTTCGAACAAACGCCCGCAGCCCATTGCGAACAGCGTGTCACCGACGAACGCAATGCCGTCGTCGCGGAAGATCAGCGCGATATGGCCGGCGGTATGACCGGGCACTTCCCACACCTCGCCGATATGGTCGCCGAGGCGGATCGTGTCGCCTTCGCCAAGCGCGCGATCGAGCGTCGGGATCCGCAACCGTTCGGCAGATGGGCCCGATACACGCGCGCCGGTGGCCTTGATCGCCGCATTGCCGCCGGTGTGATCGGGGTGCCAGTGCGTGTTCCATACTTGGTCGAGGGTCCAGCCGAGCGATGCTGCAGCCGCCACCACTGGCGCTGCGTCACCGGGATCGACCACCGCCGTCTCGCCGCTGACCGAATCATGGACCAGCCACAAATAATTGTCGGTGAAGGCTGGGACAGGGACGATCTCGAGCGCCATTACCATTCCCCGACACTGGGCATGCTGGCCCAGGGCTCGGCGGAGGGCAGGGCCGCGCCCGCCTGAAGCAACTCGATGGAAATTCCGTCGGGCGAGCGGACGAACGCCATTCGGCCATCGCGCGGCGGGCGGTTGATGGTGATGCCGGCCTGCTGCAGCCGCGCGCAAATCTCGTAAATATCATCGACCCGGTAGGCGAGGTGGCCAAAGTTTCGACCGCCGTCATAGACTTCGGGCTGACCCTCGTCGGGCGCCCAATTGTGGGTCAGTTCGATCTCCGCATCCTCACCCGGCAGGCCGAGGAAAATCAGTGTGAAGCGACCCGCGTCATGATTCATTCGCCGCCGCTCCTCCAGCCCGAGCAGCTGGAAGAAGCGCACGGTCGCGTCGGGATCATGGACGCGCAACATGGTGTGGAGGAATTGCATCGCCCTAATCTAGGGCGGCGATGGCTGAGGCGAAAGAGCGCCTATTTTTTTGGCGCGGGAGCAGCGAGCAGCTCGAGCGCCTGGCGCGCGGCCTTGCCGATTTCGCTCTTGCCATCGGCGGCGACGACTTGCTGCCAATAGCTTTTGGCCTTGGCTTCGTCGCCGGCAAACTGGGCGACATGCCCAGCCTCGAACAGGATTATTGGTTCGGCCGGCGCCAACGTCAGCGCGTGGTTGATTGCGGCTTGTGCTTTAATCGGATCACCCTCGCGGATCGCCAGCGCAGCCGAGAAGAACCACGCGAACGGATCTTCGCTGACGAATTGCATCGCCTGGTCGAGCCGGCTTCGAGCAATCTTGAGGTCGCCCATGGCTTCGGCCGCGCGGGCTCGGTCGATCAAGGCCTCGCCGCGCTGATCGCCGACCAGTCCGGGGACCGCCAACGCCTTGTCCAGGGCGAAGGCGGCCTTGCCATTCTCGCTCGCCGCGATCCACATATTGCCCGCCGCGGCCCACAGGCGCGCGGTGGTCGGGTCGTTGTCGGGGGAAGCGATTGCGGCTTGCTCGAAGGCCTGGGCGGCGTCGCGGAACTGACCGTTGCTTTGTGCCCGGATACCGCGGCAGATCATCGCCTCAGGGGTGATGACGTCGGGGCACGACTTGGGCGCATCGGCGAGCGCAACAGCAGCGAACAGCAATGGAATCACGATAAGGTCTCCAACAGGCCGTGGATCATCCGCCCGATCGAATCGATCTCGGGCGGCTCGGACAGGCGGTGTCCGCCACCCTTGATGATCAGCAACTGGACATCGGCTGAACGCAGTCGCCGAAGCAATTGCTGGGCGATGTCGAGCGGCACTTCACTATCCTCGTCGCCGTGGATCAAGCGGACCGGGCAATCGATTGCGATCAGTCCCTCGAGCAGGCGCAGCGCCTGCCCCGATTGCCAGAAGTCGCGGTAGGTGCGGCTCGGTTCGGCGCCATGAGGATTATCGAGTTCGATCAGCCCTTCGCGGGCGATTTGCTGCATCTGGCTTTCGCTATAGCCCCATTGGGTAAAGTCGGGCGCGGCGGCAATTCCGACCAGGCCAACCACTCGGTCGGCGCGCCTCAGTGCGACGTGAAGCGCAATCCATCCGCCCATCGATGACCCGACCAGGATCAGCGGCCCGCTGGTCAGTTGGTCGATCGCCGCGAGTGCCTCGTCGATCCAGCGATCGAGCGTCCCGTCGGCGAATTCGCCATCGCTCGCGCCGGTGCCCGAATAATCGAGGCGCAGCAGGCCGATCCCGTGCGCTTCGGCAAAGTCATCGAGCGCCAGCGCCTTGCTGCCCTCCATGTCCGAGGCATAGCCGGGCAGGAACACCAAGGTCGGCGCCTTGCCCGGGCGATGGCGGGTCGCGATCCGCCGCTGGGCGATCTCGAGGAAGTGGATGTCGGGCTGCCCCATGCGACGCCGTCTAGCACGACTAGAGAGCGGGGGAAGCCGCTCGCTTAGATGGCGCCCGAGCGATGGCGAGCCGGCGAATCGAAAATCTCCTCGATGGTCAGCTCGAACAGCTCGGCGATTCGAAAGGCGAGCGGCAGCGACGGATCATATTTGCCGGTTTCGATGGCGTTGACGCTTTGTCGCGAGACCTCGAGCCGGGCGGCAAGATCGCTCTGGCTCCAATCGCGCTGGGCGCGCAGCACCTTGAGGCGGTTGTTCATCAGCACTGGCCCCAGCTGCCAAGCGTTAGCCGGTTGACCAGCCCACCGACACCGAGACCCGCAAACCACAAGACCGCGCCGTAAAAGGCGGGAATGTGCGGCACTCGATCGAAGCTTTCGAGGAAGCCCCAGGCGGTCATGATCGTCAGCGCGAACCCGGTGGCGATGACGATCTGCCGCACCAGCAGCATGCGCAAATATTCGTCCTGTTCCTCGATCAACAGTCGGCCAATCGCCCAGAACACGCCGATCACGGGCACAGCGGGGAGGAGCGCAGCGACGATCGCCAACGGGCCGTCGCGCGGGGCTTGGTTGAAATAGCCTACGACCGTGAAAAGGATCACAATGTAGGCCGTCATCAGCACGGCCATGCGTTTGAGATAGGCGCGCTGCGCTGGATTTTTCGCCAACCGCGCCATTTACGCCTCCTGACGCTTGCGGCAGCGCAAGCCGGAGATGGTCGTCCACGCTAGAATTGGCATGATCATCAGCAGCAGCTGGACCGTGTCGCGATCGGCCAGGCCGACGCGAGCGAGGATTGCCAGAAGGAACATTGCGGCCGCCCAGAACATCGCCATTACAATTGCAGTCATTGGTCAAACTCCCTTTCCAATATGTAAAGTGTATTTGACATAAGTCGTGATCTACTGTCAAGGGTCCTTGTCTTGCGCGGCGTTAGCTCCCGCTACCCCTTGGGTTGAAGGCGCTTGCGCGCTGCATTAGTGGCAGGCGCGATGACCAAGATGTTCAACATTGCGCTGCCCGACGGGTCGGTTCGGGAAATGCCCCAGGGCTCGACCCCGGCCGATGTCGCGGCGGCGATTGGCCCCGGCCTTGCCAAAGCTGCGCTCGCAGCGCGGGTCGATGGCGAATTGCGCGATCTCAACCGACCGTTCGAGGGCGATGCAGCGCTTGCGCTGGTCACCAGCCGCGACGAGAAAGACGCGCTCGAACTCGCCCGCCACGATTTCGCCCACGTCCTCGCCGAGGCGGTGCAGAATCTCTATCCGGGAACCCAGATCACCTTCGGCCCGGCAACCGATGACGGTTTCTATTACGACTTCGCACCGAACGCCGAGCGCGGCCCCTTCACCGATGAGGATTTACCCGCGATCGAAGAGGAAATGCGTCGGGTCATCGCCGCCGACAAGCCGCTGGTGCGCGAAGTGTGGGAGCGTGAAAAGGTTCGCCAATTCTTCCTCGACCACGGCGAGAGCTTCAAGGCCGAATGGGTGATGGAGTTGCCTGAGCACGAGCCGGTGACGATGTACAAGACTGGGCACGGACCCGCCGACTGGATGGACCTGTGTCGTGGCCCCCATCTGCCCTCGACCGGAAAGCTCGATCCGCGCGCGTTCAAGCTGACCCGAGTCAGCGGCGCTTATTGGCGCGGCGACCCCAAGAACCCGATGCTCAGCCGCATCTACGGCACCGCCTGGCTCGACAAGAAACAGCTCGATGCCCACCTCACCCGGATCGAGGAAGCGGGCAAGCGCGACCATCGCAAGATCGGCCAGGAGATGGACCTTTTTCACCTCCAGCCCGAAGCGCACGGCAGCGTCTTCTGGCACCCCAACGGCTTCATCATCTGGCGCCAGCTCGAAGCCTATATGCGCCGCCAGCTCGATCCGGCCGGCTATCACGAGGTCAAGACTCCCCAGCTGATGGACGCTCGCCAATGGGAACGGAGCGGCCATTGGGGCAAATATCGCGAGAATATGTTCGTCGTTCCCGACGAGATTCCGAACGTCGAGGATGATGCGCCGGTGATCACCGGCACTGCCGACATGATGGCCCTGAAGCCGATGAATTGCCCGGCGCACGTGCTGATCTTCAAGCAGGGCATCACCAGCTACAAGGAATTGCCGCTGCGGCTGGCCGAGTTCGGCTGCTGCCACCGCAATGAGCCGCATGGCGCGCTCCACGGCATTTTGCGAGTGCGCCAGTTCACCCAGGACGATGCCCACATCTTCTGCCGTGAAGATCAGCTGATCGAAGAGGTGAAGGCCTTTTGCGACCTGCTCGACAAGATCTACCACGACCTCGGCTTCGACAGCTACTCGATCAAGCTCGCGCTGCGCCCGGACAAGCGCTTCGGCAGCGACGCGATGTGGGACTGGTCCGAACAAAGCTTGCGCGATGCAGTCGCCGCGACGGGCCGCAATACGGCTGAATATGACTGGGAGGAATTGCCCGGCGAGGGTGCCTTTTATGCGCCCAAGCTCGAATGGCATTTAACCGACGCGATCGGGCGGACGTGGCAGGTCGGGACGATGCAGACCGACACCGTGCTGCCCGAACGGCTCGATGCTTATTACATCGGCGAGGATGGCGAAAAGCATCGGCCGGTGATGCTCCACCGCGC
>JBDSEL010000048.1:0-6504 GCA_039920065.1 Sphingomicrobium sp.
CCGGTTCGAGTCGCATCCACAGCGCCTCCGTTAAACTTTAATTAAACGCAAGAAAAGTACACTAAAGTTAAGGGGGTTGATGTTCTGGGTTATGGTGTCCCAGAGCGAACCGCCACTTCGCGGGCGCGCAGGGCGAGCTCAGTGCGGCTGTTGACACCGGTCTTGCCAAAGATCGTGTGGAGATAGGCTTTAACCGTCCCCTCGGTGATGTTGAGCTGCTCGGAAATCTCGCGATTGCGCAGGCCCTGGCCGACCAGCGCGACGAGATCGCGTTCGCGCGCGGTCAGCCCGTTCATCCCGCCATCGAGGCTTTCGGCGCGGTCGAGCTGCTCGCGGAACGCGGGATCAATCCATTGCTCACCAGCCCAGACCTGATCAAGGCACAGCAACAATGCGTCGGGCTGAGAGCCTTTGGCGATCAGGCCATCGGGAGCGAGGCGAAGCGCGGTTGCAATCTGGTTGGGGTTGAGGCCGGCAGTGACCAGGACGATTTTTTGCCGCGCCTTCGCTCGGCGCAATTCGGCGAGCACTTCCAGCCCGGTGCCATTGGGCATGTTGACGTCGAGCAGAAGGATGTCGGGATCGAGCTCGAGCGCCAGGGCCAAGGTCTGCTCGCCGCTTTCCGCCCGGCCGACCAGGTCATAGCGCGAGCCGCTGAGGATGAGCTCGACCGCCAGCACGATGAGTGGATGGTCGTCGGCGAGAAGCAGTCTGACCTTCATTGCCGGGCACTCCGAGCGATCGCAGCGCTGGTGGCACGCGCAGCTGCAGCGGCTTGGGCTGTGTCGAGCTTGAGGCGAATGCGTTGTTCCAGAGTGCCACTATACACAAGCGGACGGGGCGCGGCCAACTCGCGCTTTTCAAATGGGCGGCGATCAGCCGGCGGCGCGTTTGGCCGACAGGCCGAGCACCATCTGATTGGCGCGCTCGTACGGCAGGGGCCGGCCGAACAAATAGCCCTGGATGACGTTGCAGCCGAGGTCGCGCATGCGTTCGAAATCCTCCGCGGTTTCCACGCCCTCGGCGGTGACCGACATGCGGAAGCTTTGCGCCAGTTGCACGATCGACTGGATGATCGCGATATTTTCGGGCCGGGTGCCGGCTTCGCGGACAAAGCTGCCGTCGATTTTCAACTTGTGGAACACGGCCTTGTTCAAATAGCCGATCGAGGAATAGCCGGTGCCGAAATCGTCGAGCGCGATGCCGACGCCGAGTGCGCGCAGGCGCTTCAAGACGTCGAGGGTATGGCCGCTGTCGCCGAGGAAGACGCCCTCGGTCACTTCGAGCTCGATCCGGTTGCCGGGAACGCGGTGGCGGGTGAGCGCCTCGGACACGGTATTGGGCAGCGCCGGCAGGCTGATCTGCTTGGGGCTGATGTTGAGCGCGACAGTGATCGGTTCGGGCCATGTCGCGGCGGCGCGGATGGCCTCGTCGATGACCCAATTGCCGATGGCCGTCATCAGGCCCATTTCCTCGGCCACAGGAATGAACACGTTGGGCGGGATGATCCCGCGCTGTGGGTGATTCCAGCGAATCAGCGCCTCGAACCCGATCAGCGACTGCGACTTGGCGTCAATCAGCGGCTGGTAGAGCAGGTGGAATTGGTTGGCCACGACCGCTTGACGCAGGTCGGTTTCCAATTTGACTCGATCATCCTGCTCGCTTTGCAGTTCGGACGAGAAGTAGCGCGCCACGCCGCGGCCCGAATCCTTCGCCAGGTAGAGCGCCAGGTCGGCCTTGAGGATGAGATCATCGACCGTCGCGCCGTCGACCGGGCCGAACGCGCAACCGATCGATACGCCGATGCGGATCTCGGTCTGGTCGATCTGATAGGGTTCCTTGATCGAGGCGATGATCCGGTCGGCCGTCTGTTCGACCTGCTTGCGGCTTTGCGCGTCGGGCAGGACAATCGCGAATTCATCGCCGCCAAGGCGGCCGACGCTGCCATCCGCGCCGACCACGTCGACAAGGCGCTTGGCGACCGCGCGCAGTACGGCATCACCCTTGGGGTGGCCGAAGGTATCGTTGACCGGCTTGAACCCGTCGAGGTCGAGAAACATGATCGCGCACGGCACATTGCCGGCGGTCGCCTGACGCAGTGCATCACCGAGCAATTGGCGAACGCGGCCGCGATTGGGCAGGCCCGAGAGGACGTCGACATTGGCGAGGTGGGTCAGCCGTTCCTGAGTCTGGCGGACCTCGGTGATGTCCGAGCCGACGCCGCGAAAACCCTCGAAGCGGCCGGCGGTATCGATGATCGGATCCCCGGCGATCGAAATCCAGCGCGCCCCGCGCGGGGTCTTCAATTCCATCTCGAGCGAATTGAACGGCTGCTTGTCGAGCAATACGCGGCCGAGCTCGGCATTGCCGCCAAGCAGCGCCGGAAGCGAATGTCCGAGCAACTGGCTGCCCGATTTGCCGAGCAGCGAACACATCCGGCTCGAGATATAGCTCACCCGATTTTCGCCATCGACCTGCCACAGCCAGCCAACGCCGCGCTGCTCATATTCCTGGAGCAGCAAGCTTGCGCTCGCGCTCTGGCTTCCGGCATCGGCGTTCTTCTCGAGCTGGCGGAAGGCCCAGCGGGCGACCACCAGTACGCCGACGATGGCCACGCCAAGCGTAAACACGATCGACAGCATATGCGGTGCGGGAATGGTGTGGCGGCCGACCAGTAGCGACCCACCGACTCCCAGGGTAAAGGCAACCATCCAGGCGGTGACGCAGGGCGGGACGGCGACGAGGCCGAGCGCGCCGACGCCCAAAGCGGCCATGATCGAAGCCGCGAGCACCTGACTGCCAGGCGCGAGCGACGAGAACAGATACAGCGGCAGGCTGAGCCAGATCGCGGCGCGGATCGCGGCTTCGCCAACCAATTGCACATTGGGCACCCGGCGACCGGAGCGGCCGACGCACGAAACCGCTTGCGTGCGCGCAAGCTGCATCGCGCCAAGGTTGCTAACGGCGACCGCGACCAGCCAGCCGCCGACAAACGGCAGTGGCGCGGCGCCCCACAAGATATAGGCCATGATCAAAGCGGCGACGATATTGGTGGCGGCGAAAAAGGGTGCCAAATCGGCGCGCGAAATCAGCTGGGCATCGCGCAGTGGCGAACTCTCGTCGTCCCCGGCGCGCGCGGCGACCCCAGCGGATTGACCGCCGGGCAGTCGTGCCGACACCAGGCGCTTATATCGGTCCGGGGCCTCGTACATTCTGTTTCCTGCCAAATTCGAGCAGGACCAGCCTTAGGCCAAGAGGGTTTAAACCCGGTTAAAACGCTGCATTTCGAGGCTCGAAGCCGGTTGAGCCGGTCAGCTTTTGAGGCCGTAGGTCTTGAGTTCGCGGTCGACGCTGGAGTGGTAAAGGCTGTGCGAGCGGGCGTAGCTGCGCTCGGCGATCGGTCGGCCCCAGGGATCGGCCATCAGCGCCTTGTACAACGGCTTGACGAATTTGCCGCGGCCGATGGCGCCGAGGAACTGCTCGAGGCCCGGAACGGCGGGGTCGAAACGGTTGGCGACGGCCAGCTCGAGCCAGGCAAAGCGGACTTCCATATTGCCGCTCCGGCCGAGTGCGAGGCTGTGGTCGAGGGCGGCCAGGCGATCGGCCGGAAGGGCGCGCGGCAGGTGGGTGAGGAAGCGCAGTCGCTCGTCTGTGTTGAAGCGCGCCCAAGCCGCGGCGTCGGGGGCTCTGCCGGCGACGAACGTGGCCAGCGATTTGTCGACATCGGCGAATGCAGTCGGGTCTGCGGGAATCAGGTTTGCTGGCACGCCGGGCTTGTACAGCCAATCTTCGAGCCTCAACTTGGCCTCGAGCGCTTTGTCGTTGTTGATCAAATTCTGGCGGATGTCGGTCAGGAACATGGCGGTCGTCACCGGCTTGAAGGCATTGACCTCGAACCAGTGCCGGAACCAGGCGTCGAAGCGCTCGCGGCCAACATTCTGTTCGATCAGACGCAGCATCGCCGAGCCCTTTTCATACGCGATTTCGCTGCTGACGTCGTCGGGGTGGCGCGTTCCAAGCTCGGGGCGGAGGCGCGTATCGGGACCGCTCGGGCCACCATTTTCCGCCACCGCCTTGTTCATCGCATCGAGCCCAAGGCTGATTTGCTGGGCAGTGACCTTGGGACCGTAGAGCACCTCGACGATGCGGCGTTCGGCATAGGTCGTCATGCCCTCGTTGAGCCAGCCGTCGGCCCAGGTCGCATTGGTGGCGAGATTGCCCGACCAACTGTGCGCCAGTTCGTGCGCGACCAGCGATACGAGGCTCTTGTCGCCGGCGATGAAGCTTGGCGTAAGGAACGTCAGGGTCGGATTTTCCATCCCGCCATAGGGAAAGCTGGGCGGCAGGACGAGCAGATCATAGCGGCCCCAACGATAGGGCCCGAACAGACGTTCGGCCTCATCGACCATCTTCTGAGTGTCGGAAAGCTCGGCCGCGGCGGCGTCGAGCATCGCCGGCTCGGTCCACACGCCGGTATTCTTGCCGAGCGAGCGGAACTGGAGGTCGCCGACCGCGATCGCGATCAGATAGGGCGCCACCGGCTTGTCCATGGCGAAGCGGAAGACGCGTTGGCCATTGACGGTCGCGGGTTCAGCCGCGCGCGGCGCGCTCATCACCGCAGTCAGCGGCGCCGGCACGCGGATCGTCGCCGCCCAGGTCTGGCGGATCCCGGGCGAATCCTGGGTCGGGATCCAGCTGCGGTTGAAAATCGATTGGCCCTGGCTGAACAAATAGGGCTGTTTCTTGCCGACGGTCTGATCAGGGCTGAGCCATTGCAGCGCCCCCCCGTCAGGCGCCGAGCGGTAGTCGACGACAATCCGCTTGGTGTCCGGCTTCAGCGCGATGATGAGCGGCGCCCCCATGTCCGGCCGGCCAGCGCCGACCTTGTAAGCGAGCGCACCGCCGGCACCGTCGGTGATCGAGGCGATTTCGAGACCGTCATCGTCGAGGATGATTTCCTTGGCATCGGGCTTGCGCTCGATGTCGAGGGTGGCGGTGCCGCCGACTCGTTTGCTCTGGAAATCGACGTCGAGATCGAGTGCGACGTGGGTCACGCGGGCGATCAGCGGTTTGGCGAAGCTCGCGGTGTCGACCGCGTCGGGCGAGGTCAGGATTGGCGCAATCGCGCTCGACACCGCGGTCGCGGGCGCCTGATCCTTCACGTCGCAACCGCCAAGAGCGATGACGGTCGCAACTACAAACAGGGTCGTGATCCGCATTCATCCACTCCGCTGGAAATTCAGGGTGCCAACGCCCGGCCGGGACGATGGCTGCGTTGCCAGCGCGTTTGGAGCGACGGGCCGCTCGCAATGGCACGCCGCCCGCTCTATATCCCGGCCATGGCGAGCGACAGCGCAATCTTGGGCAATCCGGACAAGCCGATGCGCAGCGACGCCGCGCGGCGCTCGGCGGCGATCCGCTCTCCGGCCGCGCCGATTGCGCGCGGGATCGGGCTCGACCGGCCGTTCTTCGATGACAAGAATCGCGCCTTCTGGATTCTCCAGTCGATCGGCTGGGGCGGGTATTTCTTTCTCCGCGCGCTGTCCGGCTTCGCCAATTCGATGGGCTGGATGTGGCTAGTCCACACGCTTCTGCTGACCGCCACTGGCTATTCGCTGACCCTGCTCATTGCCAGCCTGTTCCGCCGCCTGATCCAGATGCGGCCGCTGTGGACTTTGATCCTCAGCCTCGGCGCGGTGGTGCTGGCCTCGACCGCATTCTCGGTTATCGAGACTTGGAGCTATGCGACCTTCCTTAAGCCCACGGCCAGGCCGGCGGGGATCGAATATCTCGGCGCGATCCTGCTCAACTTCGCACTGCTCGCGGCGTGGGCGGCGCTCTATTACGGGATCAATTATTTCCTGCTGCTGGAGGATGAAATCGACCAGCGCGGGGTGCTGGAAAGCCAGGCTTCGAGCGCGCAGCTGGCGATGCTGCGCTATCAGCTCAATCCCCATTTCCTGTTCAATACGCTCAATTCGATTTCGACCCTGGTGCTGCTCAAGCAAACTGAGCGCGCCAATGCCATGCTGGCGCGGCTATCGAGTTTCCTGCGTTATACGTTGGTCAACGAGCCATCGGGCACGGTTACCCTGGCGCAGGAAGTAGAGACGCTGAAGCTATATCTGGAGATCGAAAAGATGCGCTTCGAGGACCGGATGCGGCCGCACTTTCGGATCGACCCGTCGACCATCGGCGCGCGCCTGCCCTCTCTCCTGCTCCAGCCGCTGATGGAAAATGCGATCAAATATGCGGTTACTCCGCTTGAGAATGGCGCCGACATCTGGCTGACTGCGACCCGCGTCGGGCCGCGAGTCCAGATCGAGGTCGCCGACAATGGCGACGGCAGCGTCAGCGAAATCGCCGCCAGCCAGTCGACCGGCGTCGGACTGGCGAATATTCGCGACCGACTGTCGCAAGCCTATGGCGCCGACCATCATTTCGAGGCCCAAGCGAACGATAAGGGGGGCTTCAGCGTTATCATCGAAATTCCATATATAACCG
>JBDSEL010000049.1:0-14249 GCA_039920065.1 Sphingomicrobium sp.
CCACTGCAACACGAGGCGCCCAGCAAGCGGCGTGATCGGTCCGACACACGGACCTGGCCCGCGCCTCGACCCTATCAACAAGCTCTCCTGATCACGCGGGGTGCCAACACCCTCAACGGTGCGGCGCTGACTTTTGGCGCGCGCCCAAATACGTTTGGAAATTCTATTTTGACTCAGTTTACCGACCTCGGCTTGTCCAAGCCGATCATCGCCGCGCTTGCCGCCAAGGGCTATTTGACCCCGACGCCGATCCAGGTGCAGGCCATCCCCATCGTCCTCCAGGGCCGTGATCTTCTCGGCCTCGCCCAGACCGGCACCGGCAAGACCGCGGCCTTCATGTTGCCGGCGCTCGACCGACTGGTCGCAGCGTCCAGTGGCCGCCCGGTCCAGCGCCGCGTGCGTATGCTCGTGCTTGCGCCGACCCGCGAACTCGCGGCGCAGATCGCCGAAACCGCGCGCACTTATGCCAATGGCCAGCACATCAGCGTTGGCGTGATCTTCGGCGGCACTCCGGTGCCGCGCTCGATTCGCGAAGTCAGCCGCGGGCTCGACGTTCTCGTGGCCACGCCGGGTCGCCTTCTCGACCTGGTCGATCAGCGCGTGCTCGACTTGTCGGCACTCGAAATCCTCGTCCTCGACGAGGCCGATCAGATGCTCGACCTCGGCTTCATCCACGCACTCAAGCGGATTGTCGCGCTGGTCCCGGCGCAGCGCCAGACCCTGTTCTTCTCAGCCACCATGCCCAAGACAATCAGCAAATTGGCCGACAGCTATTTGCGCAATCCCGCGCAGGTCGCCGTCTCGCCCGTGTCGAGTACCGTCGAGCGCGTCACCCAGACCGTGACTTTCGTCGCCCAGTCCGAAAAGCAGGCGCTTCTGACCCGCTTCTTCGCCGAGCAACAGGTTGAGCGCGCGCTGGTCTTTTCGCGCACCAAGCATGGCGCCGACAAGATCGTTCGCATGCTCACGGCCGCGGGTGTCCAGTCCAACGCCATTCACGGTAATAAGAGCCAGGGCCAGCGCGAGCGCGCCCTCGGCCTGTTCCGCACCGGCGACGTCAAGGTGCTGGTTGCGACCGACATTGCGGCGCGCGGCATCGACATCCCGGGTGTCAGCCACGTCCTCAACTTCGATTTGCCCAACGTGCCCGAGCAATATGTCCACCGCATCGGCCGCACCGCGCGCGCCGGCGCTTCCGGCCTTGCCCACGCCTTCTGCGCGCCCGACGAGCGGCCCTATCTCAAGGATATCGAGAAGCTGACCCGTCAGAATATCGACGCCGTGCCGCTGCCTGAGAATTTCATGGCCACGGTCGCAGCGGTCAAGCGGCTCAAGCCGGTCAAGGAAGACGCCGCCCGCGAAGTCGCTCGCGACACCGGTCGCCAGGGCCGCCGTCCGCCGATGGTGACCAAGTCCGATCGCCGCGCCGACGGTCAGCGCCGCGATCACCGCAATGGCCAGGTCGCCGTGTTCCGGCCCAAGCGTGCCGACGGTCCGACCGATCTCGCCGATGTCCGCGGCCCGGTCCGCAATCCCGTTCGCAGTGCAGACCCTCAGCGCCAGCGTCCCGACAGCCAGCGCCCGCAACGCGACGGCCATCAGGGCCAACGCTTCGACGGCCAGCGCCCGCAGCGCGACGGTTATCAGGGTCAGCGCCCTGATGGTCAGCGCCCTCAGCGCACGGAGTATCGCGGTCCCCGTAACGATGCCCCGCGCAGCGACGGCCCGCGCAGCATCAGCCCCCGCGGCGATGCCCCGCGTGGCAATAGCCCGCGCAGCGACAGCCCGCGCAGCGATGGCCAACGCCATCCGCAGCGGGCCGACGGACGCCCGGCGCATCGCCCCGATGGTCCCGGTCGCCCGCATCCGAACAAGGGCCGTCGCGGCCCGCCGGGGCAGCGCGCACGCGGCTAAGGCCAGACCGCACGCGGCTAAGGCCAGACCGGGCTTGCAGTGAAAATTTCCCGCGCGTGCATACGCGTTTGCGCATGGGCGCGCGCGTGGACTTCACCGCTGAAATGCCTATATCTGGTCCATGGCAATTCCCCCCGAGCAAGAACCCACTGAACCCGCCGGGCTGACCCCGGTCGAGCCCAATAAATCCGACTATGGCGCCGACAGCATCAAGGTCCTCAAGGGCCTCGACGCGGTGCGCAAACGGCCCGGCATGTACATCGGCGATACCGATGACGGTTCGGGCCTTCACCACATGGTCTTCGAAGTCTCGGACAACGCCATCGATGAGGCGCTGGCCGGACATTGCGACCGGGTTCTGATCACCCTCAACCCCGACGGATCGGTCAGCGTCGAGGACAATGGCCGCGGCATCCCAACCGGGATCCACGCCGAGGAAGGCGTCAGCGCGGCCGAGGTCATCATGACCCAGCTCCATGCCGGCGGAAAGTTTGAAAACACCAGCGAAGACAATGCCTATAAGGTCTCCGGCGGCCTCCACGGGGTCGGCGTGTCGGTGGTCAACGCGCTCAGCGAATGGCTTGACCTGACCATCTGGCGCGACGGCGAGGAGCATTATATGCGCTTCGCCTTTGGCGATGCCGTCGCACCGCTCAAGGTGGTCGGTAAGGTCGAGGGCAAGAAGGGCACCAAGGTTACCTTCATGCCCAGTTCGGCGACCTTCAAGATTCTCGAATTCGACTTCGACCGGCTCGAGCATCGCTACCGCGAGCTTGCCTTCCTCAATTCGGGCGTGCGCATCATTCTCGCCGACGAGCGTCACGACGAGCGCAAGGAACACGATTTATATTATGAGGGCGGAATTGCCGCCTTCGTCAAATATCTCGACCGTGCCAAGACCCCGCTGTTCCCCGATCCGATCGCGATCCATGGCCAGCGCGACGATATCGGCATCGACGTGGCGCTCGAATGGAACGACAGTTATTATGAGAACGTCCTCACCTTTACGAACAACATCCCGCAGCGCGACGGCGGCACTCACCTCGCCGCCTTCCGCGCCGCGCTGACGCGCACGCTCAACAATTATGCCGACAAGTCCGGCATCCTCAAGCGCGAGAAGATCTCGCTCACCGGTGAGGATATGCGCGAAGGGCTGAGCGCGATCGTCTCGGTCAAGCTGCCCGATCCCAAGTTCGGCTCGCAAACCAAGGACAAATTGGTCAGCTCCGAGGTTCGCCAGCCGCTCGAAAGCCTGATGGCCGACAAGCTTGCCGAATGGCTCGAGGAAAATCCCGCCCACGCCCGCACGATCGTCGGCAAGATCATCGACGCCGCCGCTGCTCGCGAAGCCGCACGCAAGGCGCGTGAAGCGAGCCGCAAGTCGGTCATGGGCATCGCCTCGCTACCCGGCAAGCTCCACGATTGCTCCGAGCGCGACCCCGCCAAGTCGGAACTGTTCCTGGTCGAGGGCGACAGTGCCGGCGGCTCGGCCAAGCAGGGCCGCGACAGCAAATATCAGGCGATCCTCCCGCTCAAGGGCAAAATCCTCAATGTCGAGCGCGCGCGCTTCGATCGAATGCTCGGTTCGAAGGAAATCGGGACGATGATCCAGGCGCTCGGCACCTCGATCGGTCACGAGGAATTCAACCTCGACAAATTACGCTATCACAAGATCGTCATCATGACCGACGCCGATGTTGACGGCGCTCATATCCGTACGCTCCTGCTGACCTTCTTCTACCGCCAGATGCCCGATCTGATCGCCGCCGGACATCTCTATATCGCCCAGCCGCCGCTCTATAAGGTCGCGCGCGGACGGAGCGAAGTTTACGTCAAGGATGACGCCGCGCTCGACGATTATCTCGAGGCGCAGGGGCTCGAAGCGTTGGTTCTCGAAGGACCCGGCGGGCATCGCTCGGGCAACGACCTTAAAACCTTGGTCGACCATGCCCGGCGGATGCGCACGCTGATGCGCTATGCGCCGCGCAAATATGATTATTCGCTGCTTGAGGCACTGGCTTTGAACGGCGCGCTCAAGCCCGACCTCGATGCCGCCGGCAAGACCAAGGCGATCGCCGCGACCGCCGCCTGGCTCGGCGCCGCCGATCTTGAGGCAATGTGGTCGGGCGAATTGGCGCAGGAGGGCGGCTACGTCCTCAAGCGCTTGTGGCGCGGGGTCACCGACGCCACCGTCATCGAGCCGAGCTTCCTCATCTCCGCCGAATCGCGCAAGCTCCACAGCCTCGCTGCGGAGCAGGTCGAGGCTTATGCCCAACCGTCGATCTTGCGCTCGGTCAAAAAGGCCGCGGCGGTCGAGGCCGAACCGGTCCCGCGCCTGCTGCTCGAGGGCGACGAAGAGTCCGAAGCGGCCGAAGCCGCCGATGCCGCAGCGGTCGCCGAAGCCGAGACGAGGGGCAAAACCACCCCGGTCACGCGCCCTTCCGAACTGATCGAGGCGGTGCTCGCAACCGGCCGCAAGGGGCTGAGCATTCAGCGCTACAAGGGCCTTGGCGAAATGAACGCCGAGCAATTGTGGGAGACCACGCTCGACCCGGCCAACCGCTCGCTGCTGCGGGTTGAAGTGGTCCAGGCCGACGTCGCGGACGAGATTTTTACCCGCCTCATGGGCGACGTCGTCGAGCCCCGCCGCGAGTTCATCCAGGACAATGCCCTAAGCGTCGCCAATTTGGACGTCTGAGGAACTTGGGCAAGCTCGACGGGTTGGCGCGGCAGTGACGCCTCTCCCCGCAATCAAGGTCGCCAGCTACAACGTTCGCAAGGCGGTCGGAACCGATCGCCGCCGCGATCCCGGGCGCGTGTTGCGCGTGCTCGAGGAGATCGATGCCGACGTGGTTGCGCTGCAGGAAGCGGATAAACGGGTTGGCACACGCGGCGCGGCCGTGCCGCACTCGCTGATCGACAGCCATGGCCTTTACCGCGCTTGCGATTTCAACGTCACCCACACTGATCGCCTGGCCAAGGCGCATGGCAGTCTGATCGGCCGGCTGCCCGATCACCCGCTGACCGCGCCGTTCAAGAAACTCGATTTCCGCAACCTCGGCTGGCACGGCAATGCCATATTGGTGAAAAGCCACGTCGAGGTCTGCGACGCGGAGGCGATCGCTCTGCCGACCTTCGAGCCGCGCGGCGCGGTCATGGCCGAACTCAAGGTCGCGGGCATCGAATTCAGGATCATCGGCATGCATCTGGATTTGTCCGGGCTCAAACGGCGCCAGCAGGTGCTCGCCATCCTCGACCATATCGAACAGCGGCATCGCGACATGCCGACCATCGTCATGGGCGACACCAATGAATGGCGCAAAGGCGGCGGACCCAGCCTCGCGGAATTCGACGCGCGCTTCGCAATTGCCCGCTGCGGGCCGAGTTTCCACAGCCGTAAGCCGGTGGCCGCGCTCGACCGGATCATCGTCGACCGCCGCTTCACCATCGCCCAGGCCGGGGTCCACGAAAGCGACGATGCCAAGAAGGCCAGCGATCACCTGCCCATCTGGGCGACGATCGCCGCTTAACCCCCCGCCATCTTGCGCTGGCGGCGGCGCTGGATCGACGAGCCGATGCCCATCGCCTCGCGATATTTGACTACGGTTCGCCGCGCGACTTCGAAGCCCTTGCCCTTCAACGCTTCGGCGATAGCGTCGTCGCTGAGGATCTCGGCCTCGGCATCGATCACCGACTTGATCCCGGCCTTGACCGCTTCAGCCGCAGCACCGCCCTCGCCATCCGACGACGCGACCCCCGATCCGAAGAAATATTTGAGTTCGAACATGCCGCGATCGCACAGCAGATATTTATTCGAGGTCACCCGGCTGATGGTCGATTCGTGCATTTCGATCGCCTCGGCAATCTCGCGCAGGGTCAGCGGCTTCATCGCCGACACGCCGCGTTCGAAGAAGCCGCTCTGGCGTTTGACGATCTCGCTGACGACCTTGATGATCGTTCGCGCGCGCTGGTCGAGCGCTTTGACCAGCCAATTGGCGCTGGCTAGGCATTCGCTAAGCCACGCCCGCGACGCTTTGTCCTGAGGCCCCGACTTCAATTCCTGATAATAGCGCCGATTGACTAGCAGCCGCGGCAGGGTCGCGCTGTTGAGCTCGACCGCCCAGCCCTCGCGCAACTTGCGGATCAGGATATCGGGCTCGACCAAGGCGTCGCTGCTGCGCACGAAACGGCAGCCCGGCTTGGGGTTGTAGGCGCGCAATTCGCGGACCATCTCGGCCAGATCTTCGTCATCGACTCCGCAAATGCGCTTGAGGTCGGCCATTCGGCCCTTGGACAGATGGTCCAGATTGTCGATCAGCCGTGCCATCGCCGGATCGTAGCGGTCCGCTTCCTTGGCCTGCAGCATGAGGCATTCCGCCAGGCTGCGCGCGCCGACACCGGCGGGGTCGAGGTCCTGGACCAGAGTCAGCGCCTTGGCCACCAGCTCGATCTCCTCGCCAGTCTTGTCGGCGATGTCGTCGAGGCCAATGGTCAGATAGCCCGTCTCCTCGAGCGTTTCGACGATCAGCCGGGCAAGCCGGCCGATTGTCCCCGGGGCACCGTGCAATTGATCGAGCAGATGTTCGGCGAGCGACCCAGCGGAATATTCCAGGCGGTCGAAATCGAACGCCTCGCCGCCCTCCCCGCCTGATCCGCTGAGGTCGGAAAAAGAATCGATCTCGCTTGCCTCGCCATCCCAATCGCGGTCGAGGGGCCGGTCGTCATCGGCCTGGCCAAGGATCAGCGAATCGGCGCCGGGGCTGTCGGGGCCGTCATCGCTGTCGCCCTCACCGCCACCCTCACCGCCACCCTCACCGCCGCCCGCGAAGCTTTCGCCGTCGTCGCTAAAGACCGCGGGGGCTTCCTCGCCCTCATTGTCGTCATTGCGCGATTCGAGCAGTGGGTTCTTCGACAATTCCTCGGCGATTACCGCTTCAAGTTCGAGATTGCTCAGCTGCAGCAGTTTGATCGCCTGCGCCAGCTGCGGCGTCAGGACGAGCGACTGGCTTTGGCGGATCGAAAGGCCTGGTCCCAGCGCCACGGCGGCCGCCGTTACAGCGCAAAGCTTTCGCCGAGATAGAGGCGCCGCACCTCTGGATCGGCGACCAGGGCTTCGGGAGTGCCCTGGAACAAGACTTGGCCGTCGTAGATGATGCAGGCGCGGTCGACGATATCGAGCGTCTCGCGGACATTATGGTCGGTGATCAGCACGCCAATGTCGCGCTGCTTCAATTCGCGCACCAGGTCACGAATGTCGGAGATCGAGATCGGGTCGATCCCAGCGAACGGCTCGTCGAGCAGCATGATCGAGGGCTCGGCGGCAAGCGCTCGGGCGATTTCGCATCGTCGCCGCTCGCCGCCCGACAGCGACATCGCGGCGCTGTCGCGCAACGACAAAAGGCCGAACTCGCCCAGCAATTGCTCGAGCCGGGCGGCGCGAGTGGCGTGATTCGGTTCGGCCACCTCGAGCACCGAGCGGATATTCTCCTCAACCGTCAGGCCGCGGAAAATCGAGGTTTCCTGCGGCAAATAGCCAAGGCCGAGGATCGCCCGCCGGTACATCGGCAATTCGGTAATGTCGCGGCCGTCGAGGAAAATCCGCCCGGCGTCGGGTTTGACCAGGCCCATGACCGAATAGAAACAAGTCGTCTTGCCTGCACCATTGGGTCCGAGCAGGCCGACGACCTCGCCGCGATGCACGTCGAGGCTGACGTCATGAAGCACCGCTCGCCGGTCATAGGCCTTGGCGATCGAGCGCACCTCGAGACCGCCGGTCCATTCTCGCTCGTCCTGCGTGGGCCGGCCGAAGGTCGCCGCTTCGTTCATCGCGGCTCAGTTACTGCCGCGCTTGGGAACCGTGAAATGCCCGCGCACCCGGCCGCCGCTCGAATTGACGCCGGCCGGCCCGCCGTCGACCACCGCCCGGCCGCTGGCCAAATCGATCGTCAGCCGCTGGCCGAAGATGCTGTTCTGGCCGCGGATTAGCTCGACCGATCCGATCAGCGTGATCAGCTTGCGGTCGAGATCGTAGATTGCGAAATTGCCGCGCGCGGTTTCCGACGGGCTGCGGACGGAGACACCGCCGGCCGCGTCGAGGCGCTGGATCTGGACCCCGCCCTGGCTTGAATATGCGACGGTCAGGCGTTCGGCATCGAGCGTCATGTCGCCCTGCGAGACATGGACATTGCCGGCGAAGATTGCTCGGTCGGCGCGGTCCTGGACCTCGATCCGGTTAGCACTGACATCGACCGGAGCGTTGCTGTCATGACCCTTGAGCGCGGACATGCCGCCGCTCTGCGTCTGCGCAGCGAGCGCGCTGGCGACGAACAAAGGCAGGGCGAAGGCGAGTGCAAATGGGCGCATGATCATCCTCATCTGACGATCCCTTGCTCGATTTTCAAGCGAGCACCGCCATCGAGGGTCACAGTGCGCTCGCCGAGATCGGCCTTGAGCCCCCCGGCGGAGAAGGGCCCCAGCGACAGCCGGCCGGAGACTGGGCCGGCGCTGGCCACTTGCCGAGTGCGGAAATCGACCGTGACGTCGCGGGTCGTGAGATAGTCGCCGCCGGGCCCGGCGAGGCGAATCGGCCCAATGATCTGCATCCTGTGCAAATCGAGATTGTAGCGCCCGGCATTGGCGGCAAGCTTGATCGGGCCCTTGGCCAGCGCCAGTTGCGCGAAAATGCCTTCGATATCGACCACCGGGACATCCGAGGTCGGCTGGATTGCGCGGCGTGCGGCAATCTCGAATCGTTCGCCTTTGGCATCGGTGCCGGCGTAGCGTGCTTCTTGGACCCGCATCCGTTCCTGCGCGCTCTGGACCTTGTTCTTGTCGAGGATGAAGCTGACGTCGCCCTGGCGATCGAGTGGGGCGAGCGCGAGCACGGCGATCAACACCCCGACCGCCATCGGCAGCCCGATCTTGAAATATTTGATCAGCCGGTCATGTGCCCCCCCGGGAAGGGCCCAGCGCTGCTTGTCGGCGCGCTCTCGGGTGGCAGCCTCGCTCATGGATCAGCCGTCGTGGGCAAAAATATCCTGTTCGGCCCAGCCGGCGAGGTCGAGCCGCGCGCGCTCGGGAAGGAAATCGAAACAGGCTTGGGCAAGCGCCATCCGGCCCTCGCGGATGAGGCGCTCGTCGAGCCGCGCCTTGAGCGCGTGAAGATAGCGCACGTCGCTCGCTGCATATTCACACTGGGCCTCGCTCAATTCGGGCGCGCCCCAGTCGCTCGACTGCTGCTGCTTGCTCAATTCCTGGCCCAGCAGCTCACGCACCAAATCCTTGAGCCCGTGCCGATCGGTATAGGTGCGGACCAGACGCGAGGCGGTGCGGGTGCAATAAAGCGGCGTCGCCATGATGCCCAGATAATGCTGGATCATGCCGATATCGAAGCGCGCGAAATGGTAGAGCTTGAGCCGCTGCGGGTCGCCGAGGAGCGCCTTGAGGCGCGGCGCCGCATAATCGTCGCCAGGGTTGAAGCGCACCAGATGTTCATCGCCCTTGCCGTCCGACAATTGCACCACGCACAAGCGGTCGCGGTGCGGATGCAGGCCCATTGCCTCGGTATCGACCGCGATAGGCCCGTCGAAGACGAGCCCGTCGGGCAGGTCGCTGTCATGGAAGTGGACGGCCATTCGAGCTCCTTGGTGCGGCGTGTCGCGAGCCGCTTTAGTCCGGTTCGTCCCATTGGTGCCAGCCCCGCACTTCGGAATCCGCTAGAACGGGCCTGTTTTTTCCTGTAAGGGCGCCCTCAGGTGCGTGTCTCGTGCGCATCGCGACCAGTCGCGCCGGTTTGGCCCACGCGCGATCGGGATGATGGAATTTTGGGCAGAAAGAAGTGCGGACGGTACATGGGTTTCGACAGAGGGCGTAAGGGGGATCGCGGAGGTCGCGGTCGCGACAAACGCGATGGGTTCGGCGGCGACGAGCAATTCAGTCAGCCGGAAGGTGGTTTTCAGGATCGCGGCGGTTTCGGCGCCGGCGGCGGCGGTGATCGTGGCGGCTTCGGCGGCGGCGGCGGCGGCGGATATCGCGGCAGCGGTGGTGGCGGCGGCTTCAGCGGCGGCCCCGGCGGCGGTGGATTCCGCAGCGGCGGCGGTGGTTTCCGCAGCGGCGGCGGCGGCGGCGGCGGCGGCGGTGGCGGGATGCCCCCCCAAGTCGTTGGCGAAGGCAAAGGCATCGTCAAATTCTTCAACCCGCAAAAGGGTTTCGGCTTCGTTGTCCGCGATGACGGCGGCGAAGACGTGTTCGTGCACATCTCGGCGGTCGAACAGGCAGGTCTCACCGACCTCGCCGACGGCCAGCCGTTGGAATTCACCTTGGTCGATCGCGGGGGCCGCGTTTCGGCCACCAACATCCGTATCGATGGTGAACCGATGGCGGTCGAGCGTGGCGGCGGCGGCGGTAGCGGCGGCCCTGGCGGCGGTGCCGATGCGGGCGGTCCGCAGCGCCAGTTGACGGGCGAGAAGGCGAGCGGGACGGTCAAGTTCTTCAACGCCATGAAGGGCTTCGGCTTCATCCAGCGCGATGACGGCCAGCCCGACGCATTCGTCCATATCTCAGCGGTTGAGCGGGCCGGCATGCCGACCCTCAACGAGGGCGACAAGCTTGAATTCGAGCTCGAGGTCGACCGGCGCGGCAAATATGCAGCGGTTAATCTCCAGCCGCCAAGCTAAGCGACTTCACCTGACCAGGGGGAGAAGGGCCGGGGGCATGCCTCCGGCCCTTTGCCGTTGGGGGAAGCTCAGGTCGCCAGTGCGGTCAGCGCGGCAATCGTGTCGGCCTCTTGCGCCGGCTTGTCGGTGCGGATCCGGCTGATGCGCGGGAAGCGCATGGCGAGGCCCGACTTGTGCCGCTTCGATGCGTGGATCGAATCGAACGCAACTTCCAGCACCAATGTTTTCTCGACTTCGCGGACCGGCCCGAACCGCTCCCGCGTGTGGCCGCGGACGAATTTGTCGAGCCACTTCAGCTCCTCGTCGGTAAACCCAAAATAGGCTTTGCCGACCGGTAGCAAGTCGCCCGCCTCGCTCCAGCAGCCGAAGGTAAAATCCGAATAGAAGGACGATCGCTTTCCGGACCCGCGCTGAGCATACATCAGCACGCAATCGGCGGTCAGCGGATCGCGCTTCCATTTGTACCACAAGCCCGCCCGGCGCCCGGCGATATAGGGCGAATCGCGGCGCTTGAGCATCATGCCCTCGATCGCCGTGTCGCGGGCGCCGGCGCGCATCTCCTCAAGCTCGTCAAAACTTTCGGCCGCAATCAGCTGCGACAAGTCGAACCGCTCCCGATCGAGCCCCGCCAAGAAGCGTTCGAGCCGGCTGCGCCGCTCGCTCCAGCCCAACGCTCGCAAATCCTCCTCGCCATCGAACAGGATGTCGTACAGGCGCACGAAAGCGGGATAATCGCCGAGCATCGCCTTGCTGACGTTCTTGCGCCCGAGCCGTTGCTGCAGCGCGTTGAAGCTCGCCGCGGCGCCGCCATGGACGCCCGCGACCCCCTGGCCGGTCCCGCGCACAAGCAATTCGCCGTCGAGCACGCCGCGCCTCGCAAAGGCCTCGGCAATGTCGGGGAAGCTGGCCGAAACATCGTCGCCGGTGCGGCTGAACAGCCGGGTTTCGCCGCCGGCATGGACCAGCTGTATGCGGATCCCATCCCATTTCCACTCGGCCGCATAGTCCGCCAGATCGACCTTGCCGTCCTCGAGCGGGTGGGCCAGCATGAACGGGCGAAACACCGGAATGTCCTTGGCTGTTGGTTGGGCTGAGCGGCCCTCGGCCCAGTCGAACAATTCAGGAAACGGCGGCTTGAGGCCGTGCCACACTTCCTCGACCCCCTCGACATCGATGCCGAAAGCCTCGGCCAGCGCCTGCTTGGCCAGCCGCGCCGAAATTCCCACCCGAAGCGCGCCGGTCGCCAGCTTGAGCAGTGCGTAACGGCCCGACGAATCGAGATGGTCGAGCATCGCCGCAAGCACTTGCGGGGCATCCGCTTTGGTCGCCAGCTTGAGCCGCTCGACCGCTTCGGCCATGCGAATGGTGCCGTCGTCGACCTCGGGCGGGTCGCCGTCGGGCACTGGCCACAGCAGCGAAATCGTCTCGGCGCCGTCGCCGACATAGTCGCGGCTCATGCGCAGCAACACCGGGTCGATGCGCTCCTCGGCAAGGTTGCGCACCGCCGCCGGTTTGACGTGGGGGATGTCGAGCGTCCCGGTCAGCGCCGCCAGCGCCAGCCCACGGTCGGGATCGGGAGTCGCCTTGAGATAATCGCCGATCAGCCGCAGCTTGGTGTTGCGCGAGCGGGTGTAGACGAGGTCGTCGAGGAGCTGGCTGAACGCGCGCATCGCCCCTTTAATGCATGAGGGGCGAAACGGTTCGCCTAGTGGAGGCGCAGTGCAAGTGCGGCGAGCATCGCCGTCGTATCCTGCTCACTGCGGCAGGCGAAGGCTTCTTCGACATGTTCGAGCGCGCAGGTCATCGCCACCCGGTGCCCGGGCAATAATGCAAGTTGCGAGGTCGTGCGGGCCAGGCTTTCGAGCGCCGGAACTCCGCATTCGCAGGCCAGCGCGCGGATTGCGTCCATCCGCACATGCAGGTCGATGGGGGACAGGCGCGGCATGTTCGACCGCACTTCGGCGATCTGTTCGTCGATCTGTCGCCGCGTCAGGCTCAAGTCAGTGCCGCTCATCGGTCATACCCTTCCTGCTGGCACCTTGCGCGATTGTGGTTAACATCCTCTCAATCCGTGGGAGGAAATTATGGTCATTCGCCGAATCCGCGATCATGTCGCCGATCACGATTGGTTCGCAGTGGCGGTCGACGTCGGGATTGTCGTGCTCGGCGTGTTCCTGGGGACGCAGGTCAGCAATTGGAATGAAGATCGGGTCGAGCGCGAACAGGCCCGCGACTATCGTGCGAGGCTAATCGAGGAAGTCGCATTCAATGCCCGACAGTTCACCGCTCAGCGCCTGTATTACGAACAAGCAAAGACTTATGGACGCGAGGCGTTGTCGGTGCTGGCAGGCGAGCGCGAGCTGCCCGACACCGACTTTGTGGTAGCCGCCTATCAGCTCAGCCAGACCGACACGACCCCGGCCAAGACCTATTTGTTTGACGAGATGACCGCCAACGACATGGTCACGCGATTGGGCGATGCGAAACTTCAACAGGCGACGAGCGATTACTACCTCGGCCTGAACGCAAGCAACCGGGTCATCGCCGAGACCTATCCCTACCGGACCCTGATCCGTGAGGTGATTCCGTACGACGTCCAAAAGCAGATCCGCGACTCTTGCGGAGACCGCGAGGTTCGGTTGAGCGGCCGATTGGTCGGGGTCCGGCTAGTCGTCCCATGCCCGGTACGCCTGGACCCGGCGATCGCAGCCCGCGCAGCAGGAATCGTCCGCGCGACGCCGAGGATCGAAGTCGAGATGACGCGGTACATCGCGTCGCTCGATGAAAAGCTCGACCAGCTGGGACCCGGAGTCGATTATTCCGGCACATTGCGTCGGGCCTTGTCGGCAGCCGGAACGACCTCCGCTTCTTGACTTTCGTTCGCCTGCCGGTCATTGGGACGCGCAACCGGGCGGCGTCATGCGCCGCCTTCTCTATGTTCGAATTCCAGGATTTTCTGCGATGGCCAAGCCGGCAACCGTCAAGATCAAGCTCGTCAGCAGTGCCGACACCGGCTTCTTCTACGTGACCAAGAAGAACCCGCGCACGCAGACCGAGAAGATGAGCATGCGCAAGTACGACCCGGTCGTGCGCAAGCATGTCGACTTCAAGGAAGCCAAGATCAAGTAAGCCGCGCGCCGCAGCTGGCGGCGGCGAGGGTGCTCGAGAAATTCAGGCGGTCCCGGGTTTGGGGCCGCCTTTTTGATTGCTTTCAGCGGGCTGCACTGCGGCCGATTCGCTGATCAGATCGTCGACTGCGGCGACGAAGCGAATCACCGAAATCGGCTTGGTCACATAGGATTGAGCGCCAGCCGCGCGGATCCGTTCCTCATCGCCCGGCGCCGAATAGGCGGTCACCGCCATAATCGGGATATGGGCAAGCTGGGGGTCGGCGCGGAGCAGGTAGATCAATTCGATCCCGCTGACATGGGGCAATTGGATATCGGTGATGACGATGTCCGGCGCAAAGACGTGAGCCGAAGCGATCGCCTGGCGGCTGTCGGTGACCGCCTCCGTCTGGTGACCGTGCGCGTCGAGCAAATCGCAGAACAATTTGATGTTGAGGGCATTATCCTCGACGATCAGGATCTTGGCCAAAAGAGATGCTTCCACTTGTTAGTCGACCCAATCCTAGGCGCTCGTCGCAATTTGGCCAATGAT
>JBDSEL010000050.1:0-21332 GCA_039920065.1 Sphingomicrobium sp.
ACAATGTCAAAGAGCCGACGCGTTTCCTCCCCCGGTCGAAAGGTCCGGGGATCGGGTAACCGACCTAGAGAAAACACGAGACGAACGCATGGCCTCCAATCGAAGGCCGCGTCCGCCGCTGTGGAGCGCCGTATATGGGGGACACTGCAAACCGTCAACCGGATTTTTTACAGTTTTTTGAAACCGCACAAATCGGGTGATCGTCGCCCCCCAAAGGACGTCTGTAGGCCATAAGGTGGGTATTCTTGCCAGTGATTGAAGGGCTTGCGCTAGTCAGTGAAGCCGCGCCATCGCCGATCAGGCGCCCTGGATGTAGCCCCGCATCGCTGCGGCCTCGGCTTCAATACGCTCGATCCGATGCTTCACGAGGTCGCCGATCGAGACGATTCCCACCAGCTGGCCGCCATCGACGACGGGCAAATGACGGATTCGCCGCTTGGTCATCAGCGCCAGCGCAGCCAGGATCTCGACCCGTGGCTCGACCGTGATCGCGGGCGAGGTCATGATCCGCCCAACCGGCCAGTCGAGCACCGCAGCGCCATGTTCGCGCAGCGCATAAATGACATCGCGTTCGGAAAAGATGCCGGCGACGCCGCTCTCGTCGACCACCGGCAGCGCGCCGATTCGGCGCTCACCGATAAGGGCGACGGCTTCGGCCACGGTTGCGGTGGCAATGATGGTCTCGACCGTGCCGCCCTTGCCGGCAACGACCTTGGCGATGGTCATTGGCGCCTCCTTTGCTGTCCGCGTCCCAAGGGGACTCGGGTGAATGAGCGGCTTGATAGTCCCATGGAGCGTCGCCAAAGGGAAGCCATGCCTCGGCACGATCCGCCCCCGCCTGCGCGCCAGGCACTGCGCCGCCGCTGGTGGCGGGCGTTTCGGCTGCTGCTTGTACTGGCGATGGTGATCGGCGCATTGTCGGCGGATATCATTGCCCGCAGCGTCGGCGGGCTTCACATCCATATGCTCATCGCGACCGCGCTCGGCACCGGCTTTACCGTTCTTGTCGGCGGCGGGTTGATGACGCTGGTGTTTCTAAGCGCCAAGTCTGGCCACGATGCCGATGCGGCCACACCGCCTGACCAGGAGACATTTTGAATGACCGACCTCGACCGGGTTCCGATCCTTCGGCTGATGCCCGCCCCGGCGGACATCAACGCCAATGGCCATATCTTTGGCGGTTGGGTGCTTAGTCAGATGGACATCGCGGCCGGCATCGTCGCTTCGCGCCGTGCCCAAGGCCCGGTGGCGACGGTGGCGATCGAGGCGATGGAATTCATCTCCCCGATTCACTTGCGCGACCTGGTGTCCGTATATGCCTATGTCGACCGCGTCGGTCGCACTTCGATGGCAGTGAAAATCGAAGTCGTCGCGCATCGCGATCTCGGCGCAACCGAGGTCAAGGTCACCGAGGGCGTGTTCACCTTCGTTGCGCTGGATGCCAATCACCGACCACGGGCTGTCGATTCCGACGATCCTACCAAGCCGGCCGCTTAAGCCTTAGGCTGCAGGGGCGGCTTCGTCCTCGCCGTCGGCGGGGCGGACGGCGCGAGTGCGGCGGCGCGGACGGCGGACTTCTTCCCCGCCTTCATCATCGATGATCCGGTTCTCGGCCGGCTCCGCACCGATCGCCGGTGGCAGCGCGTCGAACGGCATCGCATCGCCATTGCCCCGTTGCGCGACGACGCGGCTGGGGCGGCTTTCGGTGCGGTTGTCCTCGCGGTTGTCGTCGCGGTTGTCAGTGCGAGTGTCGCTGCGAGTGTCGCTGCGATCGTCGGCGCGAGGCTCGCGCCGGGGACGGTCACGGCGCGGGGCCCGTTCGGCCTGCGGTGCAGGCTGAGGCGCGGCACGATCGTCGCCATCATCGCCGTCGTAATCGCCGTCGCCGTCCATCATGTCGAGATCGGAATCGTCGCCATCGTCGTCGTCCATGTCGTCACCGCGCTGGCGGCGCTGATCATCGGTCCGCGACTTGCTCTCGTTGAGCATGCGGAAATAGTGATCGGCGAATTGCAGATAATATTCGGTTTGGACGCGGTCGCCCGACAGCTGGCTGTCGCGCGCCATGCTCTTGTATTTCTCAAGCAGTTGCGCCGCATTGCCGCGCTGACGGTTATCCTGGCGATTGCCTGATTGACCGCTGCTGCCACTCTGGCGCTGGCCTCCACGACCGCGACGGCGGCCGCCCTGACGATTGTTAATCAAATCTGCACTTCCCTAACAAGCAGAATAGCATCCGCGCGCGGGCTGCGCCCTTTTCGACTGACACTGCGCGCGGAGCGCTCAGGAATCGGCCGATTGCGTCGGAGGTTGGATCGGGATGCTCGTCAATTTCGTCATGAGAGCGAGCCCGGCCCTGGCCAGAGATGTAATGCCACTCAACCTTATTGCCAAGCTATTTCGTCATTTACCGGTAAGCAGCACTGCGCGGGAGCGCCCGCCAAGGTCGTTCGCGACCCGCGCCTCAAGTCCGTCGCGGGTGAGCAACGCGACCACCGCATCGGCCTGATCGAAGCCGATCTCGACCGCTGCCAGGCCGCCCGCGCTCAACAATCGCCCAAGCTGCGGCGCCAAGGCGCGATAAGCATCGAGCCCGTCGCCGCCGGCAAACAGCGCTTCGCCCGGCTCGAACTCGCGGACCCCGGGGCCGACCTCGGCCGCATCCGGAATATAGGGTGGATTGGCCAGGATGAGGTCGAACGTCTCTTCCAATCCCGCAGCCCAATCGCCGACCCGCCACTCGAGCCGCTGGTCGAAATCGAGACGCTGTGAATTGGCCGCCGCATAGCTCAGGGCGCGGCGTGAATTATCGATGCCGATGCCGGTCGAGCGGGGCCACACGTCGAGTGCCGCGAGCAGCAGGGTGCCGGGGCCCGTCCCCAAGTCAAGAATCCGCCCCGGACCAGCAGTGCCGTCGAAATGGCCAATAGCCGATTCGATCAACACCTCGCTGTCCTGGCGCGGCACGAGAACTCCGGGGCCGACATGCAGTTCGATGTCCCAGAAGGCGCGCCGGCCCGTTATGTAAGCGACCGGCTCGCCCGACTGGCGGCGCTCGATCATCGTCCAGAATTGCTCTGGCGGGGCCTTGACCGGCGGCCGCAGCAGCAGCGCATCGCGGTCGATTCCATAAGCGTCGGCAAGCAGCAGTTCGGCGTCGAGCCGCGCGGTATCGCTGATCGGTTCCAGTCTGCGCGTCGCTTCGACGATCGCGCGGGTCGCGGGGTTCACGCCTCGTCGAGCCCGGCCAGACGCTGGGCCTCGTCCTCGGCGACCAGCGCCTCGACCAGTTCTCCCAGGCCCCCGCCCTCGAGGATTTCGTTGAGCTTGTGCAAGGTCAGATTGATGCGGTGATCGGTGATCCGTCCTTGCGGGAAATTGTAGGTGCGAATGCGCTCCGAGCGGTCGCCCGAACCGACCATCGACTTGCGCGCTCCGGCGCGGGCCGAGGCCAGCCGCTCGCGCTCCAGCTCGAACAGCCGCGTGCGCAGCACCTTCATCGCCTTGGCCTTGTTCTTGTGCTGCGACTTCTCGTCCTGCTGGATGACCACCAGCCCGGTCGGCAAATGGGTGATTCGAACTGCGCTATCGGTAGTGTTGACCGATTGTCCGCCTGGTCCCGACGAGCGATAGACGTCGATCCGCAAATCCTTGTCTTCGATCTGGACGTCGACGTCCTCGGCCTCGGGCAGGACCGCGACCGTCGCCGCCGAGGTGTGAATGCGCCCGCCGCTTTCGGTCACCGGGACTCGCTGGACCCGGTGAACACCGCTTTCGAATTTCAATTTGGCGAACACCCCAGAGCCATTGATCGAGGCAATGGCTTCCTTGAAGCCGCCGAGTTCGGAGGCGTTGGTCGAGATGATCTCGAACTTCCAGCCCTGGATCTCAGCAAATCGCTCGTACATCCGCAGCAAATCCGACGCGAATAGCGCCGCCTCGTCGCCGCCGGTGCCGGCGCGCAATTCGAGCATCGCCGCCCGGTCGTCGGCCGAATCGCGCGGCAGCAACTTGAGCGCAAGCGCCCGCTCGGCCAGCGGCAACTGCTCCTCGATCGCGCGCAATTCCTCCTCCGCCATGGCGCGCATTTCGGAATCGGCGTCGCGCGTCATGGCATTGAGGCTCTCGCGCTCGGCCCGCAGCCGGCGCACTTCGCGAGCGGCGGTGGCGACTGGTTCGATCGCCGCATATTCCTTGCTCAGGCGCACAAATTCCTCGGGCACCAAGTCGCCGGCCGCCATCTGATCGGCAAGCTGGTGCCGGCGCGCCTCGATCGAGACGATCTTCTCGAGACTGATTTGGGTCACTCGCCGAGCAACCCTTCAGCGCGAGCGGCCGCGGAATTGTCGGGCCGCAACAAGCGGAAATTACGCGAATCCGCGCCATCGCGAACGTCGAGCGAAACGATCGCTGCGGGTGCCGCCTTGATCGCCCGGTCGTAGCGTTTGCGCGCGCTGCCGGTGACATAGACCTCGGCGGCAATACCGTGTTGCCGAAGCGTCGCCGCGAGCTTCACTGCGGCGCCCTCACGCGCCACATTTTCGGCCACGATCGCGACATCGGGCCGCTCGGGCTCAGGCGCATCGATCATCATCGCCAGCCGCTCGATCCCGGCTGCCCAACCAACCGCCGGGGTCGGGGGACCGCCTAGGCTCTCGATCAAGCCATCGTAGCGGCCACCGGCCAGCACCGTACCCTGCGCGCCGAGCGTGTCAGTGACGAATTCGAACGCCGTATGGCGATAATAATCGAGCCCGCGCACCAGCCGCGGCGCGCGTTCCCAGGCGATCCCGGCGGCGTCGATGCCGGCGCATACCTGCGCGAAATAATCGGCCGCCTCGGGCGTCAGGAAATCGTCAATCGCCGGGGCGCTGTCGACCACTGGCCAGTCCTGGTGCGCCTTGCTGTCGAGGATACGCAGCGGATTGCGCTCGAGCCGGGCCTTGCTGTCGTCGCTCAAATCGCCGGTGCGGCCCCGAAAATGGTCGTACAGTGCATCGCGCCAGGCGGCTCGGGTCGCGGGATCGCCAAGCGTGTTGAGCTTGAGCACCGGATCGACCCCCAGCTCCTTGAGCAAAAGGTCGGCGAAGCTCAGCAGCTCGACATCGGCCTGCGGCTCGCCGGCGCCGATGATTTCGGCGTCGAGCTGGTGGAACTGGCGGAAGCGGCCCTTTTGCGGGCGCTCGTAGCGAAACGCCGGGCCGTGGGTGGCGACCTTCAACGGCGCATATTGCTGCCAGCCTTCGCTGAGGTAGGCGCGGCTGATGCCAGCGGTGAACTCGGGCCGCAGCGTGATCGATTCGCCGCCGCGATCCTCGAACGAATACATTTCCTTGGACACGACATCGGTGGTCTCGCCGATGGTCCGGGCGAAGACCGAAGTTTGCTCGATCACCGGCACTTCAACGCGCTTGAAACCGAACAATTTGCGCACGCGATCGAACGTGTCGACCACCTTGGCGAGGCGGTCGGCATCTTCTCCCAAAAGGCTTTGGGTGCCCCGAACGGGCTGCGGCGTAGTCATCGCCGCGCGCTTAAGCACATTTCGCCGCAAAGCCAAAAGTCCCTCCGCGCGGGCGGGCGATTGAATTTCGCTGCAGCTTGCGCCTAGTGGCATGAAGCGTCCCCATGGAGGATTGATATGCGTGCCTCTAAAACCTTCGGCTGCGCGGTGGCCCTGACCCTGTTCGCGGCCACTTCAGCACCGGCCAATGCCGTCCCTCAGGCCGAAGCCAATGTTCGCGTCGCGCTGGCCCGGGCGGCCGAGGTTGAGCCGCAGATCCATTCGATCATCGCGCTCGATCCGACCGCGCTTGAGCAGGCCAGACGCCTTGATTCGCGGTCGGGCCCGCCGGGGCCGCTGTACGGCGTGCCGGTCCTGATCAAGGACAATATCGAAGTTGCCGGACCGCTTCCGACCACTGCCGGAAGCCTGGCGCTGGCGCTCAATGTCACCAACCGCGATGCCCCGCTGGTGGCGCGCCTGCGCGCCGCCGGGGCGGTGATCCTGGGCAAGACCAACCTCAGCGAATGGGCCAATATCCGCTCCGGCAGCTCGACCTCGGGGTGGAGCGCGGTCGGCGGCCTGACCAACAATCCGTGGGCGCTCGATCGCAATCCCTGCGGTTCGTCGAGCGGCAGCGGCGCAGCTGTTGCGGCGGGCATCGTGCGGATGGCAGTCGGCACCGAAACCGACGGCTCGATCACGTGTCCGGCGGCGGTCAATGGCATCGTCGGCTTCAAGCCGACGGTCGGCCTGGTCAGCCGCAGCCTGATTGTCCCGATCAGCGCAAGCCAGGACACCGCCGGGCCGATGGCGGCGAGCGTGGCCGAGGCGGCGCTGCTATTGTCGGCGATTGCCGGTAGCGACCCGACCGATCCCGCCACCGTCGGCGCCGATCGCCACAAAGCGGATTACGCCGCTCGGCTCGATCCGCGCTCGCTACGCGGCAAGCGCCTCGGCGTGATGCGTTTCGCCAGCGGCTTCGGCACCGACGAAGCGTTCGACGCGGCGCTCGACCTATTGCGAACGCAGGGCGCGATCCTGGTTGAGATCAAATCGTTCGATGACAGTGCGATCGGCGCCAATGAAACCAAGGTGCTGTTGGCCGAATTCAAGGTTGGGCTGGATAGATACCTCCGCTCGAGCCCGGCCGCGATACCGGTTCGCAGTCTCGCCGATATCATCGCCTTCAATCGCGCGCATTCGACGCAGGAGTTGGCGCTGTTCGGCCAGGAAACTTTCGCCAAGGCACAGCAAACGAAGGGACTTGCCGATCCCGCCTATCGAGCGGCGCGGGCGGCAAGCTTTCGCGCCGCTGGACCCAAAGGCATCGACCGGCTGATCAAGCTCCACCGCTTGAGCGCCCTGGTCGGACCGACCATGCCGCCGGCGTGGAAGACCGATGCCGTAAACGGCGACCAGCTGGCTGGCGGCGGTGCCGGATCCCTGTCCGCAGTCGCTGGCTATCCACATCTGACGGTGCCGATGGGGCTGATCAAAGGGCTGCCGGTGGGATTGAGCTTCATCGGCCCCAAGTGGAGCGATGCGCTGATGCTCTCGCTCGGCTTTGCCTATGAGCAAGCGCGCGGCCCATTCCCGTCGCCGCAATTTTACCCATCGATTGAAGCCAGTCCGACGATCGCGCCGCTCCTCGCCCGACAGCCCTAGGCTGTCAGGCGCAGCGCCTAATGAGCCTCCCGGCCCAACTCACGCCGTCTGCTCGCGAAATTGGGCGAGAACAGCTTTCGGAAGCTGATCATGGCTGTGCGCCCAAGCGGGTCGAGCAGATCTGCCTGATAATTCAGCGGAACGGCGCGGAAACCGTCTCGGACCTTCGGCCTTTCATTGAAGATATTCGACACTTCAAATCGCACCGAAGACCCGCGCAGCCAAGGATGCTTCAAGACCCATTCCGGCCGTTCGCCGGGGTTGGCGAAGAGCCGCAGGTCAAATGTAGCAAGCGGCGAAAAGCGGAGTGTCCCTGCCGTCAAGTTGTCGACCTTCGTCCCGCTGCGCCAATTGGCCGATAGCCGCGCACCGAACCCATTGTTCGACCAGCCGCCCTGCGTCTCGACCCTGTGGCGCGACGCGCCACCCGACGCGCCCGCAGCATCGCCGCCAAGATAATCGATGACTGGGAGACCCGGGCCGATCGACACCGTGTCCCTCATCGTGATCGTGTCGGTGAGGGAAAAACTGAGACGCCCGCGGTTTCCGCCGCCGCCGAAGAATCCGCCGCCACCGCGACCGCCACCACCGCCGCCGAACCTGCCATCGTGCGAGGGACCGTCGGGCGGTGGTACGTTGTCGGGCGGAGGAGTATTGCCGAGCGGCAGTGCGCTTTCTGGTGCCGGCTTGTCGCCGCTCTGACGGTTACCGCGCGCGCTGCGGAACTGGGCACGAATTTGATCCATGACGGACTGCGAGGGCCGCGCCGACTTGAGTGGCTTTGAAAAATCGAACCCGATGCGCAACGTGTCCCGGCGTGCCTGAACAAAATTGAGGGGGCGCAAATCGGCACTCAGCAGCAAACCGGCGGAATCGCGCACGAACCGATCGGGAAAGGCGGCCTCGAGCGTTGGGGTTGGACCGAACACAGATTGAATCGGACGATCGATGACTGATCGGACATATTCGCCACGCAGCTTAAGATCCTCGCCCTTGAGCGGCTGCCAGTTAGCAGCGAGCTTCCAAACTTTGCGGCTGTCGGCGTCGAGGGCCAGGTTGCCTCCGGTAATGACCGTTGCCAGCACCGTCTGACCGGTCACGAAGTCGAATATCCGTGAGTCCCGTGTCTCCAGGATGGGGCTGCCGAGCTGATGAATCGTCGGGGCGCCTTCCTCGCTACTCCAGCTAGTCAGCAGGTTCAGTCGCTCGATCGGTGACCAGTTCGCACCCGCGCCAATTGTGGTCAGCGTTCCGAAGTCCGACAATTGCTGGACTTCGGCATTGGCGTTGATGGTCAAATTACCCAATGCCGAGAAGTCGCGCTTGCGGCGGGAAATTGGCAAATCCACGTTGAGCGCCGCATTCCCCTGTGTCCGGCTGCGCGCGTTGTCACTCGAAGTACCAAGGGATTCGCGCTTGCCATCAAGGCCAATTGAATTCGAACCAAGCCTAACCGTCAGCCCGGCATCGCCCGCCGGAAGCTTGAGCACGGGGCCGCTGGCGACCCCTGTAATATCTCCAGAGGTCGTGGTTTCACGCGAGCGGTCGCGAGTGAACTGCGGACCATCGCGATCGGTGCCGGTGCGCGACCAGTCAATGTCGCCATTGCCGGTGACGCTCCAGTGCCACTTGGCCTTGTCGCCATTCAGTGCAAAGCCCGTATGCAGACTGTCGCTGCGTGTGTCGCGCCCGAGAGCGTCGAGCGTCGCCGTGCCCAGGCCGAGGAGTGAGCGACCATCGGAATGTTCGGCCTCGGCGTTGAGGGTAGCCGAAACATCGCCGAAGATCGTGCGGTTGACTGTCCCCGAAGCGCGCAGCGTGCGTTTGTCGCCAAGGAGGGTGCGCGCTTGCTGATCATCTTCGCTCGTTCCGACGATGTCGCGTTCAGCCTCGAACAGCTTGCCGTTTCCTTCGGCTCGAATATTGACCATCGTCCGTCCGTCGCGCCCAATCATCAGCTGGGTGATCTCGCCTTCGCCAGCCGTAAAGCCGCCGTCGGTCGCCTGCTTGATGCCGGCCTGGACGGCGGTCGAGCGGAAGCGTCCGCGAAGGATTATGTTCACGACCTTCTGCGATGCGCTATACCCAAATTTTAGGCCGACTTCTTCGGGCAGGATCTCGACACGCTCGATGGCCTCAGTCGGGATATCTCGGAGTTCGCGGAATCCCGAAATCCGCTGCCCGTTGAGCAAGAGCACCGGACGCTCGCCGCCGCGACCCTGGGCGCTTCCGATCTGCGGAGCCAGCGCATCGAGCAATTCGGTGATGCTGGTCGCACCGGTCGCCCGGACATCTCGGGAATCCAAGATGTTCTGAGCCGGGATGTCGCCCACGGCTGATCCGCGCAAGCGCCCACCGGTGATGACAATTGGGGCGTCATCCTCGCCTGTGGCCTCCTCGAAGGTGGGCTCGGGAGGCGGCGCGGCCATGTTCTCCGCATCAGGCGCGGATTGGGCGTTAATGGGAATTGCGGCAAGGGACGTAGAAGCCAGAAAAAGGAGCCTTCGCAAAGTCATGCGCTTTCCCTAGGTCGCGCGAGTGAACCTTTGCTGACAGCCGCGAAACGTTCGACGAACGGCCTAGCTAGCTAGTCTAAGCGCGCCGATCGCGACGACGATGACCAGGATGAGGAGCGCGCGAACTATGCTCGACGGTTCGCTGAAAAACGCCATGCCGACCAGCACCGTGCCCACCGCGCCAATCCCGCCCCACGCCGCATAAGCAGTGCCCATCGGAATGGTCCGCGCGGCATATTCGAGCAGGCCCATGCTGGCGCTGACGCTGGCCAGGAACGCCAATGTCCAAGGCCAGTTGCGAAAACCGTCGACGAACCGCAGCGAGGTGGTAAAGCCCACTTCGAACAAACCGCCCAGGATCAGATACGCCCATGCCATATGCTGTTTGCCTTTGCGTTGAGGACTTGCCGCCATGGCACGCAGAATGAGCATCGGAAATAGGGTCGCGCCCTTCCGCTTCCTCGTTTTCTTCGTGATGCTGGCGGCATCGGTCGCGGTCGCCAAGATGATCGCGCCGTGGTGGCGATCGGTCATGGTCGGATTCGATATTTCGGCACTGGTGTTCATCGCCAGCTGCATTTCCCTGTATAACGACAAGCCTCAGCAGATGCGCAAGGCGGCGCTTGAGAATGACGCCAACCGTGCCGTCCTGCTGATCCTGGCTTTCGCGCTGACGGTGGTCATCCTGGTCGCAGTGGGAAGCGAGATGGGCGGTAAAAAGACTAGCGGCCCGTTCGACATCCCGATCACCATCGGGACTTTGCTGCTCGCCTGGTTCTTTGGCAATACAGTCTACGCCTTGCATTACGCGCATTTGTTCTATTCGGCCGATGGCGGGAAAGGCGATCGGGCCGGCATCTGCTTCCCTGACGAGCGCGGCAGCGAGCGCGACCCGACGTTCTCCGACTTCGTCTATCTGTCCTTCACGATCGGGTCGGCGCTGGCGGTCAGTGACACCTCGATCACTTCGCCCCATATCCGAAAGGTCGTGACCGCGCACAGCATCGCCGCCTTCATCTATAATGTCGGCGTATTCGCGCTGACCGTGAACATGCTTGCCGGGAAAAGCTAGGCGAGGGCTTCGATCTCCGGCTCGCTTGCCCCCGCGGCGCCCTTTCGAGCAGCGATCAGGCAGCCGCAGACGATCAGCCCCGCGCCGGCCAGCGTCCACCCCGACACCGGTTCGCCGAATACCAACCAGCCGAGCAGCGCCGCCCAGATGAAGGCCGAATATTCGGTCACCGACAAATAGCTTGCCTGGCCCCGGGCATAAGCGACGGCGAACAGCAGCACCCCGGCGGTCGACATCAGCGAGGCGGCTATCAGCGCCGGCCATTGTCCGTGCGGGAACGGCAGATGCCCGACCACTGGCACCGCAAGCAGCATCGTCGACGCGATCGTCAGGTTCTGGAAAAAGGTGATCTCGGGCGGCCTTGCGGCCATCGCCTGGGCGCGCATCAGAACGATGTTGACCGCATAGCAGACCGCCGAAAAAAGGATCGCGGCGCTGCCCTGCAAGGCGTCGCGGCCAAGGTCGGCGGTGGCCTGGCCGGCGAGGATCACGGCAACCCCGCCAAAGGCCAGCAGCGACCCGCCGATCACGCCTTTGCCGGCCTTCTCATTGAGGAACAGCGCCGAAAGAACGAGAGCGATCAGCGGCGCGATGAACGTCAATGCGATCGCCTGAGCCATTGGCGTGCGCGCCAGGCCCCAGAAAAACGCTACCCCCATGACGGCAATGATGATCCCGCGCGCAACATGGATCCGCAGCGTCTTGCGATCAGGCCACGACTTTCGCGTCGGCAGGTAAATGATCGCCCCGGTGGTCGCGCCGAGCAGCGCCCGCCACACGCTGGTGACGTAAATGCCGAGCGCCAGCACTAGCCCCTTCATCACCGCGTCCATCACGCTCAGCACGCCGACCGCGGCCAGGGCCACGGCAAAGGCGAAGATCGGACGTTGGGCGACGCGGTTCATGCCGCGCCGCTAGGCGGCTTATTGCGCTGCGTCGAGGGTCAATCCGGCAGCGTGTTCGGCGGCGTCGAGTTCGGCGGCCTTGGCCTCCACCAGCCGGACGATATGCTCGATCATGTCGGCATCCTGGATGTGGTGGTCGGTGACGCCCGACAGATAGACCATATGCTTGCCATTGCCGCCGCCGGTGATCCCGATATCGGTTTCCCGCGCTTCCCCGGGTCCATTGACGACGCAGCCCAGGACGCTGAGCGACATCGGCGTGCGTATATGCTGAAGCCGCTCTTCGAGCGCCTGCACGGTGCGGATGACGTCGAACCCCTGCCGCGCGCAGCTGGGGCAGGAGACGACGCGTACCCCGCGGTTGCGAATGCCGAGGCCCTTGAGGATTTCGTAACCGACGCGCACCTCCTCCTCGGGCTCGGCGGATAGTGAGACGCGAATGGTGTCGCCAATCCCGGCCCAAAGCAGCGATCCAATGCCGATCGACGACTTGACCGTTCCGCCGATCAAACCGCCAGCCTCGGTAATGCCGAGGTGGAGCGGGCAATCGACCGCATCGGCCAGCTGGTGATAGGCGGCGACAGCAAGGAACACGTCGCTGGCCTTGACCGCGACCTTATAGTCGCGAAAATCGTGGTCCTCGAGCAACCGGATATGGTCGAGCGCGCTTTCGACCAGCGCCTCGGGGCAGGGCTCGCCATATTTCTCGAGCAGGTCGCGCTCCAGGCTTCCTGCATTGACCCCGATGCGAATTGCGCAGCCATTGGCCTTGGCCGCTGCGACCACTTCGCGAACCCGATCGTCGCTACCGATATTGCCAGGATTGATCCTGAGGCACGCCGCGCCGGCATCGGCTGCCTCGAGCGCGCGCTTGTAGTGAAAGTGGATGTCGGCGACGATCGGCACGCTCGACGCGCGGACGATTTGCTTGAGCGCCGCAGTACTCTCGACGTCGGGGCATGAGACGCGGATGATGTCGACCCCGGCCTCCTCGCAGCGGCGGATCTGATCGACCGTCGCACGGACGTCGGCGGTCGGGGTGTTGGTCATCGTCTGCACGGTCACGGGCGCGTCGCCGCCGACGGCGACTTTGCCGACCATGATCTGACGCGACTTGCGCCGCTCGATCGTTCGCCAGGGACGGAGTGCCGACATGGCCGCACATATAGCGATGCGGCACCGCACATCAAAGCCTTGCAGCGACAGCGATTTCGCGCCCACCGGCCGCTGTGCTACGATATGCCCCATGTCGTAGGGGGCAATGATGGCCAAAGTGGCCCGGTTACCGGCGAACGACCGCGTGCCCAAAGCGCGCGCTAAGCCGCGCAAGCGGCGCCGCGCGCAAACCCGCTATTTCGCATTCCTGAGCTACAGCCACCGCGACGAGGAGCTCGCCGACTGGCTGCACCGCGAGCTCGAGGACTTTCATGTCCCCACCGCACTGGCCGGCAAACTCACCGCCAACGGCATCGTGCCCAAGCGCCTCGCGCCGATTTTCCGCGATGAGCATGAATTGGCCGCGGCCGATGACCTCGGCGAGGAAATCAGCGCCGCGCTCGCCGCTTCGAACTTCCTGATCGTCTTGTGCACACCGAGTGCGGCGACGTCGCATTGGACCAACGCCGAGATCGAGACTTTCAAGCGTGCCCGTCCCGATGGCTGCGTGTTGGCGGTAATCGGCGGCGGCGAGCCATTCGCCTCAGACATTGCCGAGCGCGCTGACGAGGAATGCTTCCCGCCGGCATTGCGCGAGCGCTACGACAAACGCGGGCGGCCGACCGGGCAGCGCGCGGAGCCGCTTGCGGCGGACCTTCGCGGCGGTGCCGACGATCGACGAATGGGATTTCTCAAGCTCGTCGCCGGGATGCTCGGCGTCGGGCTCGACGACCTCGTCAAACGCGAGAACACGCGGCGACAGCGCCGTCTCGCCTGGCTTTCGGCGGCGTCGCTGTCGGGCATGGCGATCACCTCGATGCTCGCCATTGCCGCGATCCAGGCGCGCGATTCGGCGCGCGACCAGCGCCGCGAGGCCGAAGGCCTTGTCGCCTTCATGCTCGGGGACTTGAAGGACAAGCTCGAACCGATCGGCCGGCTCGATGCGCTCGACGGGGTGGGGACCAAGGTTCTCGATTATTACCGCAAGCAGGATGCCGCCGACTTGCCCGACAATGCGCTGCTGCAGCGCTCGCGAGCACTCAGCCTGTCGGCGCAGGTCGCGATGCTGCGCGGCAATGTCGACAATGCGCAAAAGCTCTATGGCGAAGCGCTCGCCGGGACCGCGGAGGCCATCCGCCGCCAGCCCAATGATCCGCAACGGCTCTACGATCACGCGCAGAACGTCTTCTGGGTGGGCGAGATCGCGCGCCAGATGGGCGATTCCAAAACCGCCGAGGCTTCGGCCCGCGATTATGGCGAGATGGCCGCGCGCATGGTCCGGCTCGATCCCGACAATATTCGCTGGCGGATGGAGAAGCAGAATGCCGAAGTCGAACTCGGCGTGGTTCTGTACGAGCAGCGCCGTTTCGCCGAAGCGCAAGAGCAATTCACGCGCGGCCTCGGCACGATCCAGGCCTTGGCCACCGCCGACCCCGGCAATGGTGCGTTCCAGCAATCGGTCGCCGACACGCTCGCCTGGCTGGCCGACAGCATGATGTCGCAGGGCAGGTTTGCCGACGCCATCCAGCGCCGCGAATATCATGTTGCCTTGCTCGAACGGCTTTCAGCGCGCAGTCGCGGCGATGTCGCCTATCGCCAGCGGCTGGTGCCCGCCCAGCGCGCGCTCGCCAATCTCTACGCGTTTGGCGGCGACCTGACGGGTGCCATCCGAACTTTGCAGGCGGCCGTTGCCGGGGCCGACGAATTGGTCGGGATTGAAGGCAGCAATCGCCAGTGGGCGGCGACTGCGGCGGCAGCCCGGCTCAACCTTGCCGATGTCCTGCTCGCGGCCAATCGCAGCGGCGATGCCGCGCTCCAGATCACGTCCGCCTGCGCCGCGGTTGCCAAGCTCGGCCAAGCCGCAAGCCCGGCAACGCGCGACTGCCAGATGCTTCGCGCCAAGCTTGCCTTGACGACAGGCGGCACTGCTGTGGTCCCGGCCCAAGCGGCGGTGGCGGCGGCGCGTCTGGTCCAGTCGGGCGACCGCCTCGCCGATCGCTTCATGCTCGCCAAGGCCTATCGCCTGCTCGGCGATGCGCGCGCTCGTGGGGGCGACGCCGGCGATGCTCGGGTGGCGTGGCAGGCGGCGGCTAATACGCTGCCCGCTGTCGCCGCCGAGCGCCCGGGAGAAATCGCCGAGCGGGCAACGATTTTCGAACGCAACGGCAAGGCGGCCGAAGCCGCCAAGCTGGGTGCGCAATTACACGAGCTCGGCTACAAACTTCGCTCGGTTTGAAGAAAGGGGTGCAAACGATGATTCACAAAGTGAAACTCAGCCTGTCGATGAACGGGGATGATCTCGAGGTGGCGGTCGATTCGCCCCTGTGGCGAACCTCGCAACGCTACAAGGCGGGGGGCAAGTTCGTCTTCAGCAAGAAAGAAAATATGATGGGCCGTTCTGACCGGCATGTCGTCCAGTTCGTCATCCACAAGGATAATACGGGCCTCGGGCTGCAATTCCCGACCGAGAAGAACAACGCCATCTGGGTCATTCCGGCGGAGACCATCAACGATTGCCCGCAATCGGCCGAAGGTTGCGATTATTCCACCATCCGGCCCAAATCGGTTGAAACCGACAGTCACGGCCTGCGCGACACCCTGGTTGTCGAGAACGACAATTTCGAAATTGCCAACTGGGCATTTTCACTCAATTTCGTCGCCAGGGGCGCGGATGAGAGCGGCAATGGAAAGCTGGTTCGCTGGGATCCGATCACGCAGAATCAGAACGGCGGCAGCAACTGAGGAAGCAGCGCCGATGAGCGGTGGGAAATCAGGCCCACCGCGCTTGCCGTTCCTCGTCACCGTCGGGGTCACCGGCCATCGCGCCGAGGCACTGGAGACGTATGATGCTCCCGCCATCGCTCGGCGGATGCGGGCGATTCTGGAGACCGTCGGCGAAACCGCGCAGCAGGTTGGCGCAAGTGCAGGCCGGTTCTTCCGCGACACGCCTCCGGAATTGCGGCTGCTGTCGCCGATCGCCGATGGCGCCGATCAGATCGCTGCGGAATGCGCGCTCGATCTTGGCTGGGACTTGCAAGTGGTGCTTCCGTTCGCTCGCGTCACCTACCGCGCAAGCCTCAGCGATGGCTCCGCCCGCAAACGCTTCGACCAGCTGGTCGAGCGCGCCTCGGCAGTGCTCGAACTGACCGGCGATGGATCGTCGCGGACCGAGGGCTATGTCATGGCTGGGCGAGCGACCGTCGCCCATTGCGACCTGTTGCTGGCGGTGTGGGATGGAGAGCCGGCGCGCGGCCCCGGTGGGACCGGCGACGTCGTCCAGCTCGCGCTGACCCGCGGCACCGGCGTGATCCATTGCCATCCCGAGGAAGCGAGGACCACGGAGTTGTTGTGGAGCGCCTTCGACCCTGAGGTGCTGACCTTGACCCACGATGTCGGCGTGGTCCGGCCGTTCGACCGGGCCAATCTTGAGATCGCCTTGCGCGGCTTGTTGCTGCCCCCGCCCGACGCTGACGAGGCCCGTTTCCTGGCCGGCTATTATGGCGAGCGTCGGCGCCGCATCCGCACCCGCATCGAATATCCGTTGATGCTGGCAATGGCTGGCGTCAGCCGCTTTGGCGCCAAGGACTTTCGCGAGCGCCACTTCTCCGCCCAAAGCCGCGACGAGTGGCAGCGGCACCGCAGCGGCTGTGGCGATGCCAGGGCCACGAGGGCGACCGCCGATTTGCTCGAAGAGGCCTATAATTGGGCCGACAGCCTCGCCGCCCATTTCGCCCAAACCTACCGCAGCGGCCATATCTTCGGCTTCATCCTTGGCGGGCTTGCGGTGTGTATCGGGCTCAGCGCGTTCATGGCGCCGTGGTGGAAGATGGAGTTCGCGGGGATCGAGCTGGTCATTACCTTTGCCATCATCCTCAACGCCTGGGTCGGGACCAAGCAGGAATGGCACCGCCGCTGGCTCGACTATCGCCAACTGGCCGAGCGGCTGCGGCCAATGCGCAGCCTCAAGCTGCTCGGGCTTGCCGCGCCCGATCCCCAGGGAACGGCGACCAACCCGACGGCGCGGCGATGGATCGAATTTTACGCCTCATCGGTGTGGCGGGCGATCGGCTGTCCGACGGCCGCACTGGACAAGGGCCGCGCCGCCAAGCTGGCGATCGCCATCGCCGATTATGAAGTCGCGCCGCAGGTCGCCTACCACCGACGCAACGCCGAGCGGGTCGAAAAGCTCGACCAGCGGCTCGAGACGGTCGGCTTCGCCTTGTTCCTGGCGACGCTGGTCATCTCGCTTGCGACGGTCGTCGGAATGGCGATCGGAGCACAGTTCATCGACCGCTTCGGCGACTGGTTTACGCTGGTCTCGGCGGGCTTCCCGGCGCTCGGCACGGCGGTGTTCGGGATTCGCTTCCAAGCCGATTTTGGCGGCGATGCCTTGCGCTCGATGGCCACCGCCGCAACGCTGGGGCGGATCGACGAGGAAATGCGCCGCGACGTGACGCTGCCACGCGCCGCCGACCTCACCGAGCAGGCTGCGCGAGTCATGCTTGCCGACCTCGACGAATGGCGGCTGGTCAATCAGCAGCGCGAACTCGAATTCGGCTAGACTTCGCTTAGCCGGCTTTGGGCGGTCGACCGCGCTTGACCGGCCGCGGATCGCCAAGCTTGACCCCGCGCTCCTTCAACGCCTCCCGCAGCAGGCATTCGACCTGGGCATTGACGGAACGCAATTCGCACGCGGCCAACCGCTCGACTGCCGCCCATAAGGCCGGGTCGATCCTGAGCGGAAAGGCCTTGCGCTCCGCCATCCGCGCTTATTGGTAGAGCGAGCCAGCGTTGACGACCGGCTGAGTGTCGCGCTCCCCGCACAGCACGACCATCAAGTTCGAAACCATGGCTGCGCGGCGCTCGTCATCCAATTCGACCACGCCCTTTTCGCTCAATAGCGACAGCGCCATCTCGACCATCCCGACCGCGCCCTCGACCAAAGTCGTACGCGCCGCGACCACCGCTTGCGCCTGCTGGCGACGAAGCATCGCCCCAGCGATTTCCTGCGCATAAGCCAAATGGGTGAAGCCGCATTCGTCGACGGTAATCCCGGCGACCGCCAGCCGGGCGATCAATTCCTTGCGCAACTCGCCGCCGACTTCCTCGTGATTGCCGCGCAGGGTGATGTCGGTATGCGCGAAATCGTCATAGGGGTAGCGCGCGCCGATGGCGCGGATGGCGGCCTCGACCTGGACCCGCACGAACACTTTATAGTCATCGATGTCGAACAGTGCCTGGGCGGTGTCGATCACACGCCACACGATCTGCGCCGCCATCTCGATCGGATTGCCGCGGAGGTCGTTGACCTTGATCTTGTCGCTGATGAAATTGTTGGCGCGGACCGACATCATGGTCTTGGTCATCCACGGCCAAACCCAGCGCAGCCCGGTCGCCCGGTCGGTGCCGACGTAGGAGCCGAACAGGGTGATCGCCGTCGCCTGATTGGGTTGGAGGATGTAAAAACCCTTGGCGATCAGGACGAGCAGAAACACGCCCAGGAACGTCGGCGACACGCCCAACAAACCGGGCTCGTCGACGAACAGGCTGGTAATGCTGAAAACCATTCCGGTGAAGATCAGCAACGCGACCGCGAGCATCAGGTATCCGCTGAAGCTGCTCGCCTTGCGCTCGTGGCTGGCGGTCAGTGCAAAAACCGAATCGGACATCGACTCTCTCCTTTAATTCGATATCATATTAATATCGCCCCATCGGCGGGTCAAGGGCAATTGCGCGGCTGCAGCGAGCGGACCGCCCGACGGCTGGTCAAGCGCCGTGCCCATGCTTATCGGGGGCGGCGATGAGCTGGACGATCATGATCCACGGCGGCTGCGGCGCCATGCGCCCGGAAACGGTCAGCGCCGAGCAGGAGGAGGCCGCGCGCGCCGGGTTGTCCGCTGCGCTCGATGCCGCAAGCCATATCCTGGCCGACGGCGGTGCGGCGCTCGACGCGGTCGAAGCGGCGGCGCGCGTGCTCGAGGACGATCCGCATTTCAACGCCGGGCGGGGCAGCGTGCTTGCGGCCAATGGCAAGGCCGAGCTTGACGCGGCAATCATGGACGGGCGCGAGCGCCGGGCCGGCGCGGTTGCCGGCCTGACGACGACGCGCGCGCCGGTCAGTGCCGCCCGAGCGGTCATGGAGCGCAGCCCGCACGTCCTGCTGACCTTCGCCGACGCCGACCGGTTTGCGTCCGACCAAGGGCTCGAGCAAGTCGACAACCAATGGTTTGTCACAGTCGAGCGCCAGGCACAGTTCGACCAGGTAATGGCCGCCGGCGGCAAGTTCGACACCGACATCAAGTTCGGAACGATCGGTGCGGTTGCGGTCGATTCGGCCGGCCATGTCGCCGCCGCCACCTCGACTGGTGGACTGACTGCCAAACGCTGGGGCCGGATCGGCGATTCGCCGTTGATCGGCGCCGGCACTTATGCCGACGACCGGACCTGCGCGGTGAGCGCGACCGGGCTTGGCGAAGCCTTCATCCGCGCCGTCGCCGCGCACCAATTGGCAATGCGGATGATGTTGGGCGGGGAGCGGTTGCAGCAGGCCCTCGACGCGGTACTGGCCGACATTCAATCGCTCGGCGGAAACGGCGGGATGATCGCGGTCGCGCCGTCGGGCGAGGCGGCTTGCGGCTTTACCACGCCGGGCATGTATCGCGCGCTCGCTCGGGCCGACGGCAGCCGCGAGGTATCGATCTACGGCGATCCCGACTCGCGATAGGGCAGGCTTTCGGCGAGCCATTCGATGTCCCCGCCGACGGCTTTCTGCTCGCGCTCGACGAAGTCAGCGACGGCGGCACGAAAGCTTGGATCGGGAATGAAATGCGCCGACCGGGTAATCACCGGCTCATAGCCGCGCATGACCTTATGCTCGCCCTGCGCGCCGGCTTCGACGCGCCCCAGTCCATTGGCGATCGCCCATTCGATCGCCTGATAATAGCACAGCTCGAAGTGGAGAAAGGGTAGCTCCTCGCTCGCGCCCCAATAGCGGCCGTACAATGCGTCCGGGCCAATCATATTGAGCGCTCCGGCGACCGCCACTCCGTCGCGGCGCGCCAAGAATAGCAGGAGCGCATCGCCCATGCGCTCGGCAATCAGGTCGAAGAATGCGCGGGTGAGGTAGGGCTGGCCCCACTTGCGAGCGCCGGTGTCCTGATAAAAGGCCCACATCGCATCCCAGTCGGTGGTGGTGATCTCACTGCCGCGGCGGATATCGAGGCTGAGCCCGTCGAGCGCGGCCATGCGCTCCTTGCGAATCACCTTGCGCTTGCGGCTCGACAAGGCGGCGAGGAAATCGGCGAAGTCGCCATAACCGCGGTTGAGCCAATGATATTGAACTCCGTGGCGGATCAGCCAGCCGCGCTCGGCGGATTGATCCGCACCGGCGTGGTCGATGAAGGTGATGTGGGCCGACGATAATGAATTATCGCGGGTGATGGTTTCGAGCGCCCCGAGCAAATGCTGCTGCCGGTCGCCGAGCAGACGCGCTCCGGGCACAGGCGTGAACGGCACCGCGACCTGGAGCTTGGGATAATAAGTGCCGCCGGCGCGCTGCCATGCGTCGGCCCAGCCGTGATCGAAGACATATTCGCCCTGGCTGTGGGTCTTGAGATAGGCGGGGGCGGCGGCGGCGATGGCGCCATCCACCTCGATCGTGACGGGCACCGGGGTCCAACCGGTGCCGGGCCCGACGCTGCCCGAATCCTCCAATGCCGAGAGGAACGCGTGACTGAGGAACGGATCGGACCCTGCGACCCGGTCCCAGTCGCGCGCAGCAATCGTTCCAACCCCGCCATGCAAGGCCGCGTGAATGTCCGATTCGCGATCCGCCATGCCCTCGATATGGGGCGCGGGGGGCGTTCGAGCTAGGGCCGAACCGCCACGATCGCGTCGATTTCGACCGCAACGCCGAGCGGCAATGTGGGGACTCCAACCGCGCTGCGGGCGTGACGGCCGGCCTCGCCGAACACGTCCTGCATCAATTCCGAAGCGCCATTGGCGACCTTGGGTTGGTCGGTGAAATCCGTTGCCGAATTGACGAACACGCCCAGTTTCACAACCCGCTCGACGCGGTCGAGGCTGCCAAGCGCGGCCTTCATCTGCGCCAGCAGCATGACCCCGCAGCGGCGCGCCGCAGCGATCCCGCCATCAAGGTCGACGCTCTCGCCGAGGCGGCCGAGAATCAGGCTGCCATCCTCGGCGAAGCTGATCTGTCCAGAAATATGGAGCAGGCCGCCATGCTCGACGGCGGGGACATAGGCCGCCACCGGGGCGGCGGGCTGCGGAAGGGTGACGCCGAGTTCGGCGAGGCGCTGTTCGATGCTCATGGTCGCAACCCCAAGCACTGCGGCGCGCGCGAATCAACCCTCGCGGTGAACGGTGAAGCCGGCCCAGCTCTGGCTCACCGGCATCAGCTCGATCGCATTGACATTGAGATGCGGCGGCAAGGTCGCGATCCACCAGATGGTCTCGGCAAGGTCGGCCGCGGTCATCGGGTCCATGTTGGCATA
>JBDSEL010000051.1:0-18082 GCA_039920065.1 Sphingomicrobium sp.
TCGGCCGATGTCGGTGATGATGCCGGTAAACATGGCGGCTCGCTTAGGGCCTGCCGACGCGCTCGTAAACTTCGAGCCGGTCGAGGCCGAGCCGGCTCTCCGCGACCAGCGCCCAACGGCCATGGGCGTTGGCGATGGCGTCGAGCCCAACATAGCCGAAACTCGACTTGCCCTCGCCGACGATGATTGGTGCGCGATAGATCAGGATGCGGTCGACGAGGTCGGCGACAAGGAATGCGGTAGCGGTCGAGGAGCCCCCTTCGATGAGCAAATCGTTGACGTCATGAAGTCCGAAGACTTCCTTCGGCGCACCCAGCATTTCCCACCCGTCGACCTGGCCCAAGGTTCGGCTGAGCAAGGCCCGGCGCGGGCTGGACGCTTCGAGCCCGGGCAAGCGGACGTCGAGCCGCGGTTGGTCTGCTTCGAATGTCCCGCGCCCGACCAGTATCATGTCACTTTGGCCGCGCTCGAGATGGACATGGGCGCGCGCATGATCGCCGGTAATCCATTTCGATTCGCCCGACGGAAGCGCAATCTTGCCGTCGATCGACAAAGCGAGCTTGAGCGTGATCCGCGGGCGCCCGAGCCGAATCCGGGTCAGCCATCCGGCCATGGATCGTTCGGCGGCGGCGCGTCCCGGGCCAAGTTTCACCTCGATACCCGCCGCGCGCAATTTGCGCAGGCCCTTGCCGGCAGTGCGCGGGTCGGGGTCCTTCAGTCCAACCACCACCCGCTTTGGCTTGGCGGCGATGATCAAATCGGCGCAGGCCGGTCCGCGCTCGCTGTCATGCGCGCAGGGTTCGAGAGTGATGAATATCGTCGCCCCGCGCGCCGCCTTGCCGGCGATCGACAGCGCGGCCGCCTCGGCATGCGGTCGGCCACCCGGCGCAGTCACGGCGCGCGCGACGACTTTGCCCCGCGGCGAGACGATCAGGCAGCCGACGTTGGGGTTGGGTGCGCTCGATCCGCGCGCGCGCTCGGCCAGCGTGGCGGCTTCGGCCATGAAGTCAGCGTCGCTTCTCACATGCCCAGCTGATTCTCGAGCTTCTGGTACTGGCGCTGCTGTTCCTTCATCGCCGCCAGACGCTCGGCCTCATCTTTTTTCTGGCTGGCGATGATGTCGGCATCGGTCCGGTCGGGCCGATAATTTTCGACATAGATGACCTGCGGCGGCGGCGCGGTGTTGATGCTTGAATCGACGAAGAAGACGATGATGATGATCGTCGTGATCAGCACCGACAAGACTGCGCCGAGGCGCTGTTCGGGGCTGCGATGGCGCAGGTATGCGCGCAAATCGTTTACTGCCGCAATTGGGCTCGACGGCTTTGGGAACCAGCTCATGGCCCCGAAATAGGCGGTCGCAGCACGTCCCGCCAGTGCTTAGCCGTCGAGGCGGAAGTGGAGCGTCGTGAGCAGGGTGGATCGAACTGCTCGGCCGTCGTTCAATGCCGGGCGATAGCGCCAGTGGGCGATAAGGTGACGGCGGGCGGCTTCGACGAAGCTGCGGTCGGCGCGGCCAATTGGCTCGACCGCGACCACGCGGCCGCTCTCGTCGATCGACAGCTTGAGGCTCAACGAGGCCTCTTCCTCAAGCAGCAGCTTGTCGGCCGGATAGGGCGGCTTGAGCTGTGCCGCGGGCGTGTCGAGCGCGGGCCCGCGGCTGATTCCGGGGAGCGGTGGCAAGGGCGGCAAGGGCGGCAACTTGATCGGCGGGTCTATCGCCACCGCGCCCTCGTCCGCCCGAACGGTCGGGCCGTCATTAGCACCGGGGATGAAAATCTCGGGAGCAGCCAAAGAGCGAGCGCTTGCCGACTGCTGGTCGCGCGCGGGTGGCGGCGGCACCTCGACTGGCGGCAAGGGGATCCGCACGACGACGATTGGCGGATCGAAGATCTTGCTCGGCAGATCCATCTTCACGCTGACCAGCGCGGCGATGGCGATGACATGGACGCTGGCGACGAGCAGGAATGTATGGGGGCTTGAGCGGCGCGCGGCGGCGATCGGGCGATTGGCGGCATAAGCAAGCATGCTGCACCTCCTAAGTCTCTTGGGGAGACAAGGATGAATGTTACATCATATCATGCACTCGTCAAGCGCTCGTTGGGGCCGACGTTCCGCTTCGCCTGGATTCACCGGTGAGCGGCAGCGTCGAGCCGAGCGATGGCGCGGTCCTTGCCCATACGCTCCAGAAGCCCGGCCATTTCCGGCCCGCTGTCGCGCCCGGTCAGCATTAGGCGCAACGGGTGAAACAGCTCCTTGCCCTTGCGGCCGGTCGATTCCTTGAGCGCACCGCTAAGCGATTTCCATGCGTCAGCGCCCCAATCGAGCGTTCGCGATGCAACCGCCGCATCGCGGGCGAAGACCCGCTCATCGTGCGGCAGATCGGCGACCGCGATGTCGCCCGCGATGACATCGAACCAATCGTTGAAATCGGCCAGCCGCTCAAGATTGGGTCGAAGCAGCAACCAATCCTCCTCCCCCGCGCCGGCCGGCAGGCGATCGCGTACCGCTTCGAAATCGAGCTGGTGAAGCAGTCGCGCATTGACCAGTTCGACCTCGTGCGGGTCGAAATGCGCCGGCGCACGGCCGAAATGGGCAAAGTCGAGACCTTCCGCCAAGCGCACCAGGATGGCGACTGGCTCGACCGGCTGGCTGGTGCCAATCCGTGCCAGCACTGATAGCAGGGCCATTGGCTCGAGCCCGGCCTGATCGACATCGCCGACTCCATACGCACCCAGGCGCTTCGACAATTTGCCCTCCGCAGCAACGAGCAAGGCTTCATGGGCGAAGGACGGCGGCGCTGCCCCCAGCGACTCGAACATCTGAATTTGCGCAGCGCTGTTCGACACATGGTCCTCGCCGCGGACGATGTGGGTGATTGCCAGATCGATGTCGTCGATGACGCTGGGCAGGAGGTAAAGCCAGCTGCCGTCGGCGCGGCGAACGACCGGGTCGCTGAGCAATTTGGGGTCGAACCGCTGGGCGCCGCGAATGAGGTCGGTCCACTCGATGGCGCGATCATGGTCGAGCTTGAAGCGCCAATGCGGAGCGCAGCCCTCGGGCGGTGGCAAGTCGTCGGACTTGCGCTCATAGACCGGCGGCAGGCCGCGCCCGAGCAAGACCTTCCGGCGCAAGTCGAGCTCGTCGGGCGTTTCGTAACAAGCGTAGACCCGCCCGGCCGCCTTGAGGCGATCGAATTCCCGCTCATAAAGATTGAACCGGTCAGACTGGCGAACCACGCGGTCGGGGGTCAGACCGAGCCAGCCGAGATCGTCGCGGATCGCCTGGTCGAAGGCGGCGGTCGAGCGCTCGGCATCGGTATCATCGACGCGCAGAATGAATTCGCCGCCGTTCGTCCGGGCGAACAGGTAATTGTGCAGCGCGGTTCGAATATTGCCGACGTGAAGCCGGCCGGTCGGCGAGGGAGCGAAGCGGGTGGTGACAGTCATTGCCGCCGCCTTAGCCGCTGCCGCTTATTGCGTGAAGAGCACGACCGCTCCGCGCGGGCCGTCGAACATCAGGCTATTGTCGGTCCGGCGATAGGCGTGCCGTGCCGAATCGAGTGCCGTCACCAGCGCCTCTTCGGTCGGCGTGAAGCTGCGCGCGCAGCCCTCGACCGGGATTCGCGCCAGGGCGGCGGCGCCGTTGGCAATCCGCATCGACCAGGCCGCGTTGATGCAGCCGCTGGATACTTGCAGCGAGCGCGCCGTAATCGACGCCGTAATTTCCTGAGGATCATCGAGCGAATGTCCATTCAAGCCGGCAACCCGCCACTCACCGGCGATTGCTCCGCCATCGGCGACTGCAAACAAACCGACCGAAGCCGGTGAATTGGCGGGCGCTGGGGGCAGCCTGTACTGCTGACACGCGGCCAGGTTCAAAAGCATCGCTGCGACGGCCATTAAACGCGACATCGTCATGTCCGGCCCGTGTGGAAGGCGTTGGTAATCGGGTAGCGGCGGTCGCGGCCGAAGTTGCGGGCGCCGATCTTCACTCCCGGCGGCGCCTGACGGCGTTTGTATTCGGCACGCAGCAGCATCTTCTCGATCTCCGCGACCATCGCTTCTTGCTCACCCGTTTCCGCGACGACTTCGGCAACCGAGAGCTCGCGGTCAACCAGGCCTTCGAGGATCCGATCGAGCACCGAATAGGGCGGCAGGCTGTCTTCGTCCTTCTGGCCGGGGCGGAGCTCGGCGGTCGGCGGCTTGGTGATTACCCGCTCCGGCATGACCGGGCCGGCGGGGCCGAGCGCGCCCTTGGGCTGAGACTGGTTACGCCACTTGGACAGCGCGAAGACGGTCGATTTATAGGCGTCCTTGAGGACCGAATAGCCGCCCGCCATGTCGCCATAGAGCGTCGCATAGCCGACGCTCATCTCGCTTTTGTTGCCGGTCGTCAGCAGCATCGCGCCATTGCTGTTGGACAAGGCCATCAGCCCGACCATGCGCAATCGCGCCTGGATATTTTCCTTGGCCAGCGGAGTCGCCTCCTCGACCATATTGTCGAGCGCCTTGACCGCGTCGGCAATGGACATGACGTCATGGCGGCAACCGATCAGTTTAGCGCAGTTTTCCGCGTCTTCCAGGCTTTCGTCCGAGGTGAATTTGCTCGGCATCATCACGCACTGGACCCGATCGGGACCAAGCGCGTCCGCGGCGATCGCCGCCGACAAGGCGCTATCGATCCCACCGCTAAGGCCAAGGATCACGCCGGGAAAACCATTTTTGCCGACATAGTCGGACAGCCCGACCATCATCGCCCGATAGACATCCTCGGGATATAGATCGAGCGTGTGGCGCTTCTCGGTCATACAGCGCCAGCCCTGCTCGCCGCGCGCCCATTCGGTCATCCACAGCGCTTCCTCCCAATCGGGCATCTGCAGCGGGATTTCGCCATCGGGGTGCATGATGAACGATGAGCCGTCGAACACCAATTCGTCCTGCCCACCAACCCGATTGAGATAGGCCAAAGGGAGCCGCGTTTCGAGCACGCGCTTGCGCACCAGACGCTGGCGGGCATCGTCCTTGTCGAGTTCGTACGGGCTGCCGTTGGGGACAAGCAGGATTTCCGCCCCGCGCGAGAGCAGATTGGCGCAGACGGTTTCGTGCCAGATGTCCTCGCATATCGGGACTCCGATCCTGACCCCCTTGAAGGTGATCGGCTCGGGCAAGGGCCCGGCAGCGAACACGCGCTTCTCGTCGAAGGTGCCGTAATTGGGCAGTTCGTGCTTGATCGTCCGCGCAATGAGCTTGCCGTCCTCGGCCAGCAGCATGGCGTTGTAATTGAGACCCTCGCTCTCGACGATCGATCCGAACAGCAGCGCCGGGCCGCCGCTCGCCGTGGCGTCGATCAAGCGTTCGGCAGCCTCCATGGTGCGGCGGACGAATTCGGGCTTGAGCACCAGATCCTCGAGCGGATAGCCGGTCAGCTGGAGTTCGGGCACCATTACCAGATCGGCGCCCTCGGCCTTGCGCCAAATGGCCAGGATCCCCGCGGCATTGCCGTCGAGGTCGCCCACATTCTGGTTCATCTGCGCAAGTGCGATGGACAGGCGATTGGGGGCTGCGGCGGTCACCGCCCCGCTTTAACGTGCGGCGGCGAGCGGGCAAGCTTTACGGATTGCGGTTGCCATGGCTAAAGCCGCCACACCTCAATCGGGATTCGCCACATGAAATTGCTCGCCGGGAACAGCAACCTGCCGCTGGCCCACTCGATTGCCGACCATCTTGGCGTGAAGCTGACCGACGCCATCGTCCGCCGCTTCGCCGATGAAGAGGTGTTCGTCGAAATCAACGAGAACGTGCGCGGTGAGGACGTCTTCGTCCTTCAATCGACCAGTTTCCCATGCAACGACAATTTGATGGAGCTGTTGATCTGCATCGACGCGCTGCGCCGCGCTTCGGCCAAAAGGATCACCGCCGTCCTGCCCTATTTCGGCTATGCCAGGCAGGACCGCAAACCCGGACCGCGAACCCCGATTTCGGCCAAGTTGGTCGCCAATTTGATCACCACCGCCGGCGCCAACCGAGTGCTGTCGATCGACCTCCATGCCGGCCAGATCCAGGGCTTCTTCGACATTCCGACCGACAATCTGTTCGCCTCGCCAGTGATCGCCGCCGACATTCACGAGCGGTTCGGCGGGCGCGACCTGATGGTCGTCTCGCCCGACGTCGGCGGCGTGGTCCGCGCCCGCGGCCTGGCCAAGCGTTTGAACAATGCCCCCCTGGCAATTGTCGACAAGCGCCGCGAGCGGGCCGGCGAATCGGAAGTCATGAACATCATCGGCGAAGTCTCGGGCCAGACCTGCATACTGATCGACGACATCGTCGATTCGGCGGGCACATTGTGCAACGCCGCGACGGCGCTCAAGGCCAAAGGCGCGGTCGAAGTGTTCGCGTATTGCACTCACGGCGTCCTGTCGGGCGCAGCGGAAGAGCGCGTTGCCAACAGCGAGCTGACCGAATTGGTCATCACCGATTCGATCATCGCCAAGGCCGGCGGCAATGGCGATCGCCCGAAGATCCGCCGACTGACCATCGCCCCGCTGCTGGCCGAGGCGATCCTGCGGATCAGCGAGGAAAGTTCGGTCAGCTCGCTGTTCGACTGATCTTGCCTTCGCGCCGCTGTCTGATATAGGCGCGCGCTTCCGCAATTGGTGGAAAGACAATTGGTCCGGCCAGTTAGGGCTGCCGTGGCTGATTGAAAACGTCGCCTCCCCGGGAAACCGGCGCGGGGCACTAAAGGAGACGAAAATGCCCAAGCTCAAGACCAAGAGCGGCGTCAAAAAGCGCTTCACGCTCACTGCGTCTGGCAAGTTGAAGCACGGCGTCGCTGGAAAGCGCCACCGGCTCATCAGCCACAATTCGAAGTACATCCGCCAGAACCGCGGCACTGAACTTCTCGCCGACGCCGATACGGCGCGCGTGAAGCTCTGGGCGCCCTACGGCCTCAAATAAGGAGTAGGGACCAATGGCACGCATCAAGCGGGGCGTAACCACTCGCTCCAAGCACAAGCGGATCCTGGACAATGCGAAGGGCTATTACGGCCGTCGCAAGAACACGATCCGAATCGCTCGCCAGGCCGTCGAAAAGGCCGGGCAATATGCCTATCGCGATCGCAAGGTTAAGAAGCGGTCGTTCCGCGCTTTGTGGATCCAGCGCATCAACGCCGCCGTTCGCGCCGAAGGGATGACCTACGGCACGTTCATGCACGCGCTCAAGATCGCCAACATCGATTTGGACCGGAAGGTCCTGGCCGACATTGCGATGCACGAAGGCGCAGCGTTCACGGCCATTATCGCCCAGGCGAAGAAAGCCCTGGACGGCAAGGAATCGCAGAAGGCCGCTTAAGCCGCCTGAAGACGTTCGAGATCGGGGCGTGGCGGGTTTCCGCCGCGCCCTTTTCTTTTGCCTGCGCCACGCGTGATCATGGGCCGGGTTGCGCAGGACCGCCCAAGCCTGCTTAAGGCGCTCAACCACCGCTGGGGTTTTCCGTGACCGACGCTTCGACCACCGACCGGCTGATCGCCGACATCCGCGCCGCCGGCGACTTCGCAGCGCTCGAGCAGCAGCGCATCGCCGCTTTGGGGAAATCGGGTTCGATCACCGCCATGCTGAAATCGCTTGGCGCGATGAGCCCCGACGAGCGAACCGCCGAAGGGCCGAAGATCCACGCGCTGCGCGAAGCGGTCAGCGCCGCGCTGGCCGCGCGCAAGACCGAACTCGAAAGTGCCGAGCTCGAGCGCAAGCTGGCGACCGAGCAGCTCGATCTCACGCTGCCGGCTGCGGAGGCGCGGACCGGCAGCATCCACCCGATCAGCCAGGTGATGGACGAGCTGGCAGAGATTTTCGCGGACCTTGGCTTCGCCGTCGCCGAGGGCCCGGAGATCGAGGACGACTGGCACAATTTCACCGCGCTCAACATCCCCGAGACGCACCCGGCGCGGGCAATGATGGACACTTTCTACCTCGAGGGCGAGTTCGAACGGCCGATGGTCCTGCGCACCCACACCTCGCCGGTCCAGATCCGCACCATGCTGACGCAAAGGCCGCCGATCCGGATCATCGCCCCGGGCCGCGTATATCGCAGCGACAGTGACGCCACCCACACCCCGATGTTCCATCAGATCGAGGGGCTGGTGATCGATCGCGGTATTACCATGGGCCATTTGAAGTGGACGCTGGAGACGTTTCTGAAGGCGTTCTTCGAGCGCGAGGACGTCGTCCTGCGCTTGCGCCCGAGCTATTTCCCCTTCACCGAACCCTCGGCCGAGGTCGATGTTGGCTGGTCGATCGAGAAGGGCCGCCGCTCGGTCGGCGGGCAGGAAGGGTGGATGGAGGTGCTGGGCAGCGGCATGGTCCACCCGCGGGTCATCGCCGCCTGCGGCCTCGACCCCGATGAATATCAGGGCTTTGCGTTCGGCACCGGTGTCGATCGGCTGGCGATGCTCAAATACGGCATGGACGATTTGCGGCCCTTCTTCGACGGCGATTTGCGCTGGCTGCGGCATTACGGCTTCGGCTTCCTCGACGTCCCCACCTTGTCGGCGGGGGTGGGCGCATGAAGTTCACCTTGTCGTGGCTCAAAGAGCATCTCGATACCGTGGCCAGCGTCGAGGAAATTGCCGACGGCCTGACCCGCGTCGGGATCGAGGTCGAGGCGATTCACAATCCGGCCGAGGCGCTGCGCCCGTTCCGTGTCGCGAAAGTGCTAACCGCCGAGCGCCATCCGCAGGCCGACAAGCTGCAGGTGCTGACGGTCGATACCGGCGATGGCCAGCCGCTACAGGTAGTGTGCGGCGCGCCCAATGCCCGGGCCGGCCTGGTCGGCGTGTTCGGCGGGCCTGGCACCTACGTCCCGGGAAGCGACTTGACGCTCAAGAAAGCGGCCATTCGCGGCGTTGAATCCAACGGCATGATGTGCAGTTCGCGCGAATTGCAATTGGGCGACGACCATGACGGGATCGTCGAGCTTCCCGCCGACGCGCCCATTGGTCAGAGCTTCGCCGATTATGCCCAACTCGACGATCCGGTGTTCGATGTTGCGGTCACGCCCAACCGGCCAGACTGCATGGGCGTGAATGGCATCGCCCGCGATCTTGCCGCGATCGGCCTCGGCAGCGAGACGGGCAAGGCGATCGGCGGGGCGCCGGTCGCTGGCACCTTCGCGCCGTCGGTCGGCGTGACCATCGCGCCCGACAGCGGCTGCCGGGCATTCTGGCGGCGGCAAGTGCGCGGGGTCAAGAATGGCCCCAGCCCCGACTGGCTCCAGCAGCGCCTCAAGGCGATTGGCCTGCGCCCGATCTCGGCGCTGGTCGATATCACCAACTTCTTCTCGGTCGACCAGGCGCGCCCGCTCCACGTTTATGACGTCAAGAAGCTAGACGGCGACATCATTGTCCGCCGCGGCCGCGGCGGCGAGCGCTTCATGGCGCTCAACGATAAGGAATATGGAGTGACACCCGGCGATTGCGTGATCGCCGATAGCAGCGGCACCATCGGCCTTGGCGGCGTGATTGGCGGGGACGGCACCGGGGTCGACGAGGATACGACCGACGTCCTGCTGGAATGCGCCTGGTTCGAGCCCGACAGCATCGCCCGCACCGGCCAGCGACACATGATCAATACCGACGCCCGCTCGCGCTTCGAACGCGGGATTGACCCGGCGATGATGGCGGTGGCGATCGAGGGCGCGACGCAAATGATCCTCGACCTGTGCGGGGGAGAGGCGAGCGAGCCGGCCATGGTCAAGGCCGACACCGCCGAGGGCAATCCCTTTGCCGACCATATCGTCAGCTATCGACCGGCACGGCTCGCCAGCCTGGCCGGCGTCGACCTGCCCGACGCCGAGCAAATGGCGATCCTCGCCCGATTGGGCTTCACCGAGGTCGCGCCGGGCCAAATTCGGGTGCCAAGCTGGCGTCCAGACATCGATGGCGAGGCCGATCTGGTCGAGGAAATCGCGCGCATCAACGGCTACGACCGCATTCCCTCGACCCCGCTCGATCGCGAGCCCGGAGTCGCCCGCCCGACCGCCACGCGGTCGCAGCGGATCGAGCGCAAGGTCCGCCGCGCTGCCGCTGCGCGGGGCCTCAATGAGGCCGTCACCTGGAGCTTTATCTCGGCTTCGGATGCCGAAGCCGTGGGCGGCGCCGAATGGACCCTTGCCAACCCGATCAGCGAGGACATGAAGGTCATGCGCCCGTCGCTGCTGCCCGGCCTGGCCGCCGCAGCGCGCCATAACCTCGACCGCGGCGCCAGTTCGGCGCGGCTGTTCGAGCTTGGCCGTCGCTACCTCCGCGACGGTGAGCATCGCACGCTTGGCCTGGTCCTTGCAGGGGAGCGTGGCCAGCGCAACTGGCAGGCGGGCAAAGCGAAGGCGCTCGATGCCTTTGACGGCAAGGCAGAGGTGCTCGCGCTGCTCGAGGCTGCCGGGGCGCCAGTCGCCAATCTGCAGAGTGTCGCCAATGCCGGGGCGCACTGGCATCCGGGTCGCTCGGCGAGCCTTGGCCTTGGTCCCAAGACCATTCTGGCGCGGTTCGGCGAGGTTCATCCCGCGGTGGTCAAAGCGCTCGATGCGCCGCCTGGTTTGGTGGCGGCGGAGATCTACCTCGATTCGATCCCCGAGGCGCGCGCTGGATCGCGTGCCCGCCCGGCGTTCGCCCCGCCGGCGCTGCAGTCGGTCAGCCGCGATTTTGCCTTCATCGTCCCGGCGGGATTGTCGGCCGGCGAGCTGGTGCGTTCGATCCGCGCAAGCGATAAAGCCGCGATCAGCGAAGCGCGGTTGTTCGACCGCTTCGACGCCCCCGACGGGTTGTCGCTCGCGGTCGAAGTCATCATGCAACCGATTGACAAGACCTTCACCGAGCAGGACATCGCTGCCATCGCGGCGAAGGTCATTGCCGCGGCCGAAAAGCTAGGCGCCCGCCTCCGCAGCTGACACTAGCGCGTTCATCGCTGCGTGAACCCGCGTTTCAATTTCCTCGCGGCCGAGCCCTGCCGGAATCATCTCGCCGAACTGGAAGGTGATCGTTCCGGATCGCTTAGGCATGACCTTGCCGAAGACCCTGCCACTGTCGACCGCCACCGGCACCACTGGCAGGCCGACCGCGCGATAAAGGCCCGCAAACCCCGGCCGAAGTGGCGGCGTGCTGTTCGGCTCGACCCGCGTTCCTTCGGGAAAGATGGCGATCGGCCGGCCCTCGGCGATTGCCCTTTTGCCGCCCGCAAGCATCATCCGCAGCGCCTTTGCGCCCGCCGAGCGTTCGACCGGGATGACGCCATAAAGCTGCGTCACTTTGCCGAACAACGGGATGTCGACCAATTCGCGCTTCATCACCATCACCGGGGTGCCGGTCAGGCGGACGATCTCGATCGTTTCATAAGCCGCTTCATGCTTGACCGCGAGCAGGCAGGGGCCGGTCGGGATCGGTCCGATGGCACGCGAATCAATCCCGACGACGAACCTGGTGAGGCGGTGGTTGGTCCGGGCCCAGCTTCGAACCACGGCCTGCAACGCCTGTTGCCCGAACATATAGGCGAACAGCGAGGCCAGCACCCACATCAGGGTCATAAGGTAGAACAGACCGACGAACAGCACGGCGCGAATTCGGAAGATCACAGGTCAATCCACACGGCGAGGCGGCGCAAGACAAATTTATTATATTCGCCGAACAAGGTCACGAACCCCGGTTCTGACGCCACGGCGTCGGTTGTCAGCGCGTAGCGATTGCCCAGGACCTTGGCGAATTCATAGCGCGAGCGGCGCATGTGCCAATTGCTGGTCACCAGAACAAGCGAGCGGTAGCGGTGGCGTGTCAGCCAGCGGCTGGCTTCCTCGGCATTGGAGCGGGTGTCGACCGATTCGCTGCCCAGGTCGACGCAGCAGCGCACCAGCCGTGCCTGGCCCTTCACCCGTCGGGCAATGTCATCCTTGGTCACCAAGGGGTCTGCGCCCGCCACGAGCACGCGCTTGACGTCGCCGCGCGCGAGGACATCGACGGCATGTTCGATCCGCCCCGGACCGCCAGTCAGGACTACGGCGGCGTCCGCACGCTGGCCGACCGGGGCCTCCCTCGGCAGCGTGAACGCGAACAGGATGAAGCCGAGCAAATAGGCCAATAAGGCGAAAGCGAAGGCGCGGGCGATCATAGGGTCTGCCCCAATCGGGTCAGGACCGCGCGCCGCGACACCACGGCCGCCAGACCGGTCAGCACGAACGGCAGCGCCGCGAGCAGGAAGAGGTCGCCGCGGCCGAGCGCTGCGCCGCCCGTCAACTCACCCAGATAGGTCGACCCCGCAGCAAGCATGAGCAGGATGAGCGAAGCGGCGAGCGCGCCGGCGAGGCTGCCGACCAACGCATCGGCGGTGATCTTGCGCTGGAACAGCGTGGTGATCTGGTCGTCGGTCCCGCCGATCCCGTGGAGGATCTCGATCGTTGCGCGGTGCGTGTCGAGGGCCGCGCGCGCCGCAAGCACGATGGCCGCAGCGGCGGCCCCGGCAAGCAGCACGACCAAGGCCAGCGCGACCCATTGTAGCGTTCGAAGCGAACTCAGGATCGGGCCAATCGCGGTTTCGTGCGCTTCGATCGTCGCCAGCGGCTCGATCGCCGCGACGCGGGCCCGCACCGGTTCAAGCGACGCCGTGGGCTCGAGATCAAAGCTGACTAGCCCCGGGACCGGCAAATCGCGATTGTCGGCGGCCGAGCCGAGCCAGCGACGAAGGTCGGCGCGCATTTCCGCTTCGGGGACGGAGGACACATTCATGACGTCATCGCGGGCCCGCAGTGCGGCGACCAGCGCAGGCATGCGCGCGCTGCCGTTTGGCACTTCGATCGAATAGCGCGCTTCGACCGAGCGGGCGAACAGGCCCGCGTTATTGGCGATGGCGAGGCCAGCCGCAGCAATGATCAAGATGGAAAAGCTCATAATCGCGACTAGCCACGGGGTCGGGCCAGACAGCGGCCGAAGACCCAACAGATGGCGTTCGGCCGGGGGAGAGATCAACCGGCCGATCACGATGCCACTCCGCCGCGCGCCGGCGGATTACGCAGCGCGCCGGTGGGATCGACCATCGTTCCGCCTTCCAGCCGGATGAGTTCGGCACCGGGGATTGCGCGGATCAGCCCGATGTCGTGGGTTGCGACAAGGACGGTCGTACCAAGCTGGTTGAGAGAACTGAACAGGTGGAGCAACCGTTTGGCCATGTCGGAATCGACGTTGCCGGTGGGTTCGTCAGCGACCAGAAGGTCGGGCCGGTTGATCACCGCGCGGGCGATCGCGACACGCTGTTGCTCGCCGCCCGAGAGGGTCGCTGGGCGAGCGCTGGAGCGATCGGCAAGCCCAACCCAGGCGAGCATTTCGCGCACCGGATCTTCGATCTCTTCTTCGCTGACCCCGCTGATCCTGAGCGGCAAGGCGACATTGTCGAACGCCGAGAGGTGTCGAACAAGGCGGAAATCCTGGAAGACAACGCCGATCCGCCGCCGGAACGCCGGCAGGGCTTCACGCGAGGCGTCGGTGAGTTCCTCGCCGAACAGTCGAATTCGGCCACGTGTCGGGCGCTGTGCCAGATACAATAGGCGCAGGAGCGACGTCTTGCCTGCACCCGACGGGCCAGTGAGGAAATAGAAACCGCCACTGGACAAGGCAAAGTCGAGGTCGCGGAGAACCTCCGCACCCGTCCCATAGCGCAGGCCGACGCTGTCAAATTGCGCGATCGTCGTCAGTTTGAATTCCCTCCCTTAGTCGCGCGTCGGACGGTGCGGCGTGCCATGCGCCTTGCCAAGCCCTTTTAGTTCCTGTTTACCCACTGGGAACCGTCTCCGAAGAGGGCTTTTACGTCATGATCCTCACCTGCCCCAGTTGCAGCACGCAATATGTGGTCAAAGACGGAGCAATCCCACCGCAAGGACGGCAGGTTCGCTGCGCTTCGTGCAAACATAGCTGGCATCAGGATGCCGGGCCCGCCGAGGAGGGCCTGGAGGCCGCAGCATCGGCGCCCTTCGAGACGCAGGCATCAGCCGGCGATGATCGTGAGCCCGAGCCGCCCGGCTTTGGCGAGCCTGCCGCGACAGACCCGGCGGCCCCGATCGATGAACGCTTCCAACAGGAAGCTCCGGTTGCGCCGACAGATGCGGCCAGCGACGACGGCGGGTCCTTGCCGAGCGATTATGGCGGGATGGACGACAACCGCGACTATACATCGGCCGCCGATGACGTCCCCGCCGACCCCGAGGACCGGTCCGAAGGCTTCGTCGAAACGGCGATGATCGAACCGAGTAGCGGCCCCGAAGCCGAAGAGCGCGCTTACGAGGAATCGTTGGTCGCCGGGCTGGATGACCAACCCGCCGCCGCGGTGGACACGATGAGCGATGGCGGCAATTGGCAACCCGCCAGCTTCGGTGCCGGCGCCATGATGGGCGCCGCGGTGGAAAATGCCGCGCCGGTCGTGAGCGATGCCCCGGAATGGGCTCCGAGCGAGCCGCAATCGCCCGCGGCCGACGACTTCAGTCCCTTTGCCGAGGAACCGGAGGAGCGCAGTCGCCGGCCCATGCTGACCCTGCTGATCCTAGCGCTGCTGATTGCCGCCCTGGCCGCCTTGTTCTGGTTCGCGGCACCCGACGCGTGGCGGGCCAAGGTCGGACTGTCGGCGAGCGGCACCAGTCCGCTGGCCTTGGTCATGACCCACATGGATCGCCAGAAACTGGCCAGTGGCAACGAATTGCTGACGGTTACCGGTCGGATCATCAACCCAACGAGCAAAGAGCAATCGGTGCCGCCGCTGCAGGCCCAGCTCAAGTCCGCGAGCGGTGAGATTGTCTATAATTGGACCATTGCCCCGCCCGCCCAGAGCTTGGCGCCGGGCGCCAGCGCGAGCTTCAACAGTGCCGAAGTGAATGTCCCGCCCGGCGGCGACGCAATCACCCTGACCCTCGGCTCCGCCAAGTCCTAATCTATTCGAATTCCACGAGAAATGCGTCGTGATCGCCGTCGGCGAGACGAACGATCGTCCGCCGCTGCGGTGCGCCGATCACGCTCTCGGCGCTCATCGGCACCACTTCCGCGCTCACTAGCCGGACCGTCGCCCGACCTTGGGCGCGACTTCCCCCGGTGGCGACAAAGCCGGTCGCAAGGGCCGGCTGCGCGGCCGATAGGGCGACAATCGCGAGGAGTGCGGGCGACAGCATGTCGACGTTGGTAACGCAGCCGCGATAAAAAGGTAAACAAAGTCTTAAGCTTTGTCCCGAACAGGGACTCGGTCAGCGGCGCGGTGCGGCATTGCGCCGCCCAGAGGGCTTTGCTAGAGGCGCCGCCGTGCCAGGAGCAGGCGGCCAATCCGGTCGGCCTGCTTATTCATGACGTGCGGTCGTGGCGGAACTGGTAGACGCGCAGCGTTGAGGTCGCTGTGGCCGAAAGGCCGTGGAAGTTCGAGTCTTCTCGACCGCACCATCTTGTGCATTGGAAATCTGGCCCCGACGGGGCTTGCGCCGCTAGAGGCGGCGGCCTCGCGCTTACTTGAGCGCGGCGATCTTGATCGAACCGATCCGCGCGGCGGGCTTGTCGCGATTGATCACCACCGTCAGCGGCTCGAGCGGGGCAGCATGGATTGCGCTGGCCGTACCGCTGGTCAGCCGAAGCGCGAATTTGCCGTAGCGAATGTTTTCAAACACAATATAGCCGTCGATGTCGGACCGCGCCGTGCCAACGACGGCTCCGGCCTCATCGAGCAACTCGAAGTCCAGGCCTTCATAGGCGCTGCCATCGGACTTGGCCGCAAATCCCTCGATCGATCCGCCGCCAACCAGTGCGATGTCGATCACCGCGGCAACGCCGGGACGAGGGACAATGACCTGAATCGGCTTGGACGGGGCGAGCGCGGGGTTGTCGAGACTGGACTGATCGATCCCGACGGCCAGCGGCACGTAGGGCGACAATCCGCCGACGGTGACCTTGCCTTGATCATCGGTCAGAGCCGTGGACAGCTTAAGGCCGGTTGTCAGCGCAGCATTCTTGGCCACCGGCTCGCCGCTATCAAAGTGACCGTTCTCGTTCAGATCCTCATAGACGCGGGCGTGGACCAGGCCCTGCGTCGCCAGACGGTCGCGGCTCGGCCTGAGGCCCGAATAGGCCGGATCGAGCGAGAAACTGAAGCGCACGCCAGCGGCAACCGAACCATCGCTCGACGCCTCCCCGGTGAACGTCAGCGCCATCGAGTCGAGACGGCGGATATGGGACAATTGAAGGCTGCCGCGCTTGACTATCGCATCATAGCGGACCCCGGCATTCCACTCGATCCGCTCGCTCTTCGACCAATAAGCGTCGAGATAAAGTGCTCTAAGACGACTTTGCGGCAGGATATCCGCTTCGGCAGTGCCGCGTAGCCGCACTGCACCGATATGCGCGGCGCCGATCAGTTCTGTCGTCAGAATTGTGTCGGTCGCCCCGAAAGAATCACGGCTCTTGCGATAGGTGGTGGTGTTGGCGAGATCGAAATTGCCGATCCGCGTGCCAAGTCGGAATTGCCCGTCGATGGCGGTGCTCGAATCGCTGTATTCGCTTTTGCCGGCGCTGGCCGTGATCGATACCGGCGTTTTGCCGAGCTTGAACGGAAGTCCGACGCCAAGGCGGTGCGACGAGCGCAGGTCGCGCAGCTGTTGGACGCCGCTGGTGCCGGCCAGGCCATCGCTCAGCAACGACGACGCGGAAATGGTCGCCCGTCCGACCTTGGCGATGACTTGGGCGCGGGCTGAATAGTCGCCGCGGCCACTAGTCTGGCCGGCCAATTCGATGATCGAGGACCCAAGCGAGCGCCGCAGGGAGCCTTCGACATAAGTAACCCGCTCATCGCCGCGAAGTGCCGAGCGAACCAACGCGGCCACGGCCGTGCGCTTGTCGATGCCATATTGGGCCTGGACGACGGCGACCGGCCCGTCCGATTCGACCGGTATTGGATCGCCATTGGCAAGGGTCGGCGGGGGTTTGCCCTTCTGAAAGGAGAACAGGTCCTTGCCCGGCTGTCGCAGGCCGGCCCAATACCACAATTTGCCGGGCGGAGCGCTGTCGTTGCCGACATTCAGCGTGTCGCGGATATGCTGTTCCTGGCCTTGCGGACCGTGGAGGATAATCTCGTAGTCATTATCCCCGATCATCACCCCGACATCCTCGAACAGATAATCACCATCACCGTCGGAATCGCTATCGAAAGCGACCAACGTTCCGTTGCGGTAGAGCTCGGCATCCCAACCGTCGGGCAATTGGCCGCGGAATTCGGTTCGATCGAAGCTTCCGATCTGGCTGAGCGGCCGGTTGGTCACCACCAGACCTCGGCCGTTGACGCCCGCGCCGCTGAACGTGGAGGTCAGACCGGGAACGTCGCCGGCGGCTATATGGGTCGCGTGCAGCGGTCCGAGCAGCTTGCCGTCAGGATCCGAGCGATAGAGGCGCGCCCACAGGTTCTGGGGCATACCGTTCTGGCCGACCGACATGCTCGCCAGATAGGACATGGCAGCGAGTTCGCCAGCCGCGTAGACATTGGCATCGCGACGCGTCTTGACGCCAGTTTTTCCACCGTAGCGAACGCCCGCATTGACCACGACCTCGAGTGCGGGGGTGCGCCACAATTTATAGGGAATGCGGACGCCTGGGGCGTTCGACAGCTGGAGCGCGGCATTGCGCTTGCGCGCGATCTCTTGGCCGCGAGCTTTGCGGAGCATTGCCATTTCGACCGGGAGCTTGCGCTCGGTATCAAGGGTCAGCACGCTGTTATAGACGTCGGCCTTGATCCCCAAATCGAACCATGACGCGAGGGATTGCTGATCAACACACCAGCCATCGGGCGTCTCGCGAACTGCAGTTATTGCAAATGATTCGCGTTTGCCGTTGACCTCCGCGGTGAGACTGTGGCGGTCGATCTTTATCTTGTTCTTCTCGCTGAATGCCCAGCCGCTGGCGACGCCGGCGCCGATATCGATTTTCATCGGCACGTCGAGGGTCGCGAGGAAGTCACCGAACAGCACGCAGGCTCCCTGCGGGGTCTGATAGGCCCGCACGCCGTAGCCAAGGGTCATGCGGTGGAGATTGAC
>JBDSEL010000052.1:0-6700 GCA_039920065.1 Sphingomicrobium sp.
TTGGCGTCGATGTCGAAGGTGACCTCGATCTGCGGCACGCCGCGCGGCGCGGGGGGAATGCCGACCAGGTCGAACTGGCCCAGCACCTTATTGTCCGCAGCCATTTCGCGCTCGCCCTGGAAGACGCGGATGGTGACGGCCGACTGATTGTCGTCGGCGGTCGAGAACACCTGGCTCTTCTTCGTCGGGATGGTGGTGTTGCGGTCGATCATGCGGGTGAACACGCCGCCCAGCGTCTCGATCCCGAGCGACAGCGGGGTAACGTCGAGCAGCAGCACGTCCTTGACGTCGCCCTGCAGCACGCCGGCCTGGATCGCCGCGCCCATGGCGACGACTTCATCGGGGTTGACGCCGGTGTGCGGCTCCTTGCCGAAAAATTCCTTCACCACTTCACGGACGCGCGGCATGCGAGTCATGCCGCCGACCAGCACCACCTCGGCGATGTCCTTGGCTTGCAGCCCGGCATCCTTAAGCGCCTTCTTGCACGGCTCGAGGGTGCGCTTGATCAGATCGTCGACCAGCTTTTCAAGGTCGGCGCGAGTGATCGTCTCGACCAGATGAAGCGGGGTCGTCGCTCCGCCTTCCATCCGCGCGGTAATGAACGGCTGGTTGATTTCGGTCGTCTGGGCCGATGACAGTTCGATCTTGGCCTTTTCGGCGGCTTCCTTGAGCCGCTGCAGCGCCAGCCGATCGGTCTTGAGATCGATGCCTTCCTTGGCCTTGAACTTGTCGGCCAGGAATTCGACGATCTTGGCGTCGAAATCTTCGCCGCCAAGGAAAGTGTCGCCGTTGGTCGACTTCACTTCGAACACGCCGTCGCCGATTTCCAGCACCGACACGTCGAACGTGCCGCCGCCAAGATCGTAGACCGCGATGGTTTTGCCGTCGTCCTTGTCGAGACCATAAGCGAGCGCGGCGGCGGTCGGCTCGTTGATGATGCGCAACACTTCAAGGCCCGCGATCTGGCCGGCGTCCTTGGTCGCCTGGCGCTGGGCATCGTTGAAGTAAGCGGGCACGGTGATGACCGCCTGGGTCACGCTCTCGCCAAGATAGGCCTCGGCGGTTTCCTTCATCTTCTGGAGGATGAAGGCGCTGATCTGCGACGGCGAATAGTCCTTGCCACCGGCAGCGACCCACGCATCGCCATTTTGGCCCTTGACGATCTTGTAGGGCACCAATTGGGTGTCCTTCTTGGTGATCGGATCGTCGAAGCGGCGGCCGATCAGGCGCTTGACCGCGAAAATCGTATTATCGGGATTGGTGACCGCCTGGCGCTTGGCCGGCTGGCCGATCAGGCGTTCGCCTTCCTTGGTGAATGCGACCGTCGAAGGGGTCGTGCGCGCACCTTCAGAATTCTCGATTACCTTGGGCTTTCCGCCTTCCATGACCGCGACGCAGCTGTTTGTCGTGCCCAAGTCGATCCCAATGACCTTGGCCATAAATTCGTCCTCTCTATTGCCCCGTTCCAACCGCTTGCAAAGCCGTCGGAATGTGTTGATTTCGGAGGCGATATAGGTGGCGTTGGAGCCACTACAAGGACGCGAACCGCGTTCGAATTGGCGTTTTTTTGCCTTACAGCATCGCCATCCCGCCATTGACGTGGAGAGTCTGACCGGTGACGTAGCCCGCTTCCTTCGACGCCAAATAGACGCAGGCCGCGCCGATATCCGCGCCCTCGCCCATCGCCCCGAGCGGAATTTTCGAAAGGATGGCGCCGCGCTGCTGGTCGTTGAGCGCGGCGGTCATGGCCGAATTCATGAACCCCGGCGCGATCGCATTGGCGGTGATCCCGCGGCTGGCGAGTTCTTGCGCGACCGATTTGGTCATTCCGATGAGGCCTGCTTTGGAGGCAACATAATTGGCTTGGCCGGGATTGCCGGTGACACCGACCACCGAGGTGACCGAGATGATCCGCCCAAAGCGCGCCTTCATCATCGGCTTGGCCGCTGCACGCATCAGCCGGAACGCGGCTTCGAGGTTGATCCGGATGACGTCGGCGAATTCCTCGTCCTTCATCCGCATCAGCAAATTGTCGCGCGTGACTCCGGCGTTATTAATCAGGATGTCGAGCGTTCCGCCCAAAGCCTCGACCGCCTGCGGCACCAATTGATCGACCGCATCGCCATCCGAAAGGTCGCACGGCAGCGCCACGTGGTCGCCGCCAAGCCGCCCTCGAAATGCCTCGAGCTTGTCGGCATTGCTGCCCGACACCGCCAGCCGAGCGCCCTGCCCGGCAAGCGCGGTCGCAATAGCGCTGCCAAGCCCGCCACTGGCGCCGGTCACCAAGGCCGTCATTCCTGTCAGATCGAACATTAGTGGAGCTCCTTCGCCATCGCCTCGATATCGTCGATCGAAATCAGGCTTGAAACCTCGGCGTCCGACGCGATCCTTTTGACCATCGGACCAAGCACCTTGCCGCCAATTTCGACGAACTGCCCGACCCCGGCTGCAGCCATGTTGGCAACGCTTTCGCGCCAGCGCACGATGCCGGTGACTTGTTCGACCAACTGGTTGCGAATGGTATCGGGATCGCTCGTCGGCTCCGCAGTGACATTGGCGAATAACGGCACCGCCGGCGCTTCGAGGACGACATAGCTCAGCGCATCCTGCATCGCCTCGGCGGCCGGCTGCATCAGCGAACAGTGGAACGGCGCGCTGACTGGCAAAAGCACCGCGCGCTTGGCGCCCATCTCCTTGGCCAGCTCGACCGCGCGCTCGATCGCGCCCTTATCGCCCGAAATCACCACTTGGCCCGGGTCATTGTCATTGGCGACGGTGCAGATTTCGCCTTCCGCAGCCGCATTGGCGATGCGCGTCGCAAGCTCGATATCGGCCCCGAGCAGCGCCGCCATCGCCCCTTTGCCGACCGGCACTGCGGCCTGCATCGCCTGACCGCGCAGCTTGAGTAGCTTGGCCGTGGTCGCCAGATCGAACGATCCCGCCGCGCACAACGCCGAATATTCGCCGAGGCTGTGCCCGGCGACGAAATTGGCGGCCTTCTTGAGTTCGACCCCGCCGTCGCGGGTCAAGGCGCGGAACACCGCCAACGAATGGGCCATGATCGCCGGCTGGGCATTTTCGGTCAGGCGCAGCTCCTCGTCCGGCCCGTCCCGCATCAGCTTGAACAAATTCTGGCCAAGCGCTTCGTCGACCTCGGCAAACGTATCGCGCGCGGTCCTGGAGGCCTCGGCCAAAGCCGTGCCCATGCCTACCGACTGGCTGCCCTGCCCCGGAAATATGAATGCGCGCATCGAAATTCCTGTCCGACTGTGCTTTGTTGGCGGCGGACTAAGCCGCCATCACGCCAAAGCCAAGTCCGGGGGACCACAACATGGCCGACCGAAGCGATCAATCAGCGATGATCGGGGTGTGGATGACGAGCGCGCTCGTCGTCGGGACAATCATCGGATCGGGCATTTTCATGCTCCCGGTAAGCCTCGCGCCGCTTGGCCGCAACGCACTCATCGGCTGGGTTGTCAGCGGAATTGGAGTGCTGTGCATCGCTTATGGTATGGCGCGCCTGTCGCGGCTTGGCGGCGAGGGAATTCAGGCCAATGTCGAGCGCGAATATGGCTCGACGGTGGCATTTCTGGTCGCCTGGAGCTTTTGGGTTTCCAACTGGGTCGCTCAGGCGTCGGTCGCCATCGGCGCTGCCTCTGCATTGGCGTTCGCCGGGGTGGATTTTGGCGGCCCGACCGGGGTTTTGCTGGTCGCCATCGGCTGGCTCGTCATCTTGACCGCAGTCAACGCGATCGGAGTGCGCGCGGTCGGCGGATTTTCGATGGTCACCGTGGCCATCAAGCTGCTGCCCTTGCTCGCGGTGATCTGGCTGTTCATGGAGCGCGGCGCGAGCGGCGGCACGTTCGAACCAATGGCGCCGATGCCGGTCAGTTTCACCAATATCGCAACCGCGACGGCACTTACCTTCTTCGCCTTCACCGGCTTTGAAAGTGCGACGACGCCGGTCGGCAAAGTGCGTGATCCCTCCCGCACCATTCCCCGGGCGCTGATCGGCGGGACGGCGTTCGTAGTTGCGCTTTACCTAGTCGCCGGAACCGCGATCCAGATGCTTCTGCCGGCCGATGTCGTCGCAAATTCTCAAGCCCCGTTCGCCGACGCTTTGGTGTCCCATTGGGGGCAAGGAGCCGCCACGTTCGCCGCTTTGACCATCGCGGTGGCGGCGATCGGCTGTCTCAATGGACTGATCCTCGGTACTGGCGAGCTTGGTTATGCGATGGCGCTGCGCGGAGATTTGCCGGCATTCATGGCGAAGACCCGCGGGCTCAACACGCCGGTCGTCGCGCAAATCGTCGGCATGTCATTGAGTATCTTGCTTCTACTTGCCAACAGCAGCCGGGCCACCGCCAGCCTGTTCACCTTCATCATCCTGCTTTCGACCGCGGCGGTGATCGTTGTCTATCTGACCGCGGCCCTCGCCGCCTGGAAACGCAGCCCGGCACCAGCCTCACGGGCCGTGCTTGCGCTTGCTCTGCTGTTCATTGCCTTTGCGGTTTACGGGATCGGGCTCGAAGCGAATTTGTGGTGCTTGATGCTGCTGGCCGCCGGCCTGGTCGTCAGGGCCATCATGCGCCGCATCAATTCGTCGGTTGGAGCCACCCAGGCGGTGGCGAACGCGCCAGCCGCGCCTCCGGAATAAGGCCCCGCAGCCGCCGCGCGAAACTGCGCAGGCAGACTTCGCTCCTGCCCAGCGGCCCGGCCTCGTAAGCCGCGCTTTCCATGCCGCGCTGGACGCGGGAGATGAGCACCGTGTCCTCCTGATTGACGCGCCGATTGATGCGCCAGTTGAGCGCCCGTGCGGCTTTCATTTCTCGCCGCTCATCGGGCAGAGCATAGCTGATCTCGCGGATCACGCTTTGGGTCGCGCTGACCGGCAACCACTGCATGAAATCGACCTGGTCGGGGTAAATGTCGAAGGCGACGCACGGGAACAGCTTGTAATAGAGCCATTTCCGCTGGTGGCTGTCGGGCAAATGATCGACCCGCGGCAACAGCGTTTGATAAGCGCGTTCGGAGACATTGGCCGACAGGTCGTCGCGCAGCTCGCCTTCCATCCGATCGATCCACTCGCTGGCCTCGATCTTGTAGCTCTTGCCGAATAGCCGCGTCAGTCCCGGGTGGCCGATCGGGATGTGGAGGTGATCCGAATAATTGTCGGAGATGGTCTTCCAGTTGAGGTCGCGCGGTCGCAGCACCACCTGCCCGGTCGCGCGCAAATCCTCGAACCGGTACGGCGCGACCTCGGCTTCATACGGTGCCATCATCTCGGCGACGCTCGGCAGTCCCGCCTCCAAGCGTACGAACAGAAAGCCGCGCCATTGCTCGAGCAGCACCGGCTTCAACCCCAGCGCAGCAGTGTCCAGCCCGGGATACTCGTGGCGCTGTGGAACCCCGACCAGGGCCCCGGCGCGGTCGTAGCTCCAAGCGTGATAGGGGCAGGTCAACACCTTGGCACATCCGCCCTCGCCATCAACCAGCCGCGAACCGCGGTGGCGGCAGACATTGTGGAAGGCGCGCACTGCGCCATCGTCGCCGCGCAGGACAATGACGCTCTCGCCCAGAAAGTCGATCGAGCGCCATTCCCCGGCCAGCGCAATCTCGCTTTCGTGGCACACCACCTGCGGCGAGGCGCGCAAGAACGCCGCCTTCTCGGCCGCGAAAAACTCGGCGTCATGATAAAGCCAGCCGGGCAGGCTCATGTCGTCGAGCGGGTCGAGCGCTGGTGCAACCGGGCGGAGGTGAGTGGCCATAAACCCTGTTATCGGTTCGCACCCCGATTGTCGAAGGATGCGTCACTTGCGCGGCGTTGAAATTTGGGGCTCACTCCGGCCGATGCGAAAGCGCCATCCGGGGCGGCGGCGTGAGCGCGGCACCGCCCCACCCTTGCCTTTCCGGCCCTCCTCCGCCATAGGGCCGCCAGCCGCTGGCTCGTCCGGCGGCTTTTGCATTTGCAAAGAGACGACAGCCGGAGGGGCGTTCGCACGGGGCGGCGTCAGCGATCGGTCAACATAGGGTATCAACATGCCGCTCTACGAGCATGTTTTCCTCGCGCGTCAGGATCTGGCCCAGGCTCAGGTTGATGCGATCGCGGAAAACGCCACCAAAATCGTCGAAGAGTTCAAGGGCAAGGTCGTCAAGACCGAGACCTGGGGCCTCAAATCCATCGCCTATCGGATCGCCAAGAACCGCAAGGCGCATTACGTGATGCTCGACATCGATGCCCCCGCCGGCGCCATCGCCGAGCTCGAGCGTCAGTCGAACATCAACGAAGACATTCTGCGCTTCCTCACCATCCGCGTCGACGAGCTTGAAAACGGCCCATCCGCGATGATGCGGCGCGGTGCCGAAAAGGATCGTGGCGACCGTGGCGACCGTGGCGATCGTGGCCCGCGCGGCGACCGTGGCGATCGCGGTGACCGTGGCGATCGCGGTGAGCGTTCTGAACGCTCCGACGCTCGCCCTGCTCGTGAAGCGGAGGTCGGATAATGGCTCGCGCATTCTTCCGCCGCCGCAAGTCCTGCCCGTTTTCGGGCAAGGACGCCCCGCGGATCGATTATAAGGACGTCCGTTTGCTCCAGGGCTTTGTGTCCGAGCGTGGCAAGATCGTCCCCAGCCGTATCACTGCGGTGTCCACCAAGAAGCAGCGTGAGCTGGCCAAGGCGATCAAGCGCGCCCGCCACCT
>JBDSEL010000053.1:0-5881 GCA_039920065.1 Sphingomicrobium sp.
TCTGTCACCCTGAACTTGTTTCAGGGTCCATTGTCGAGAGGGACTGTGCGGTCTCCGTAATGGATGCTGAAACAAGTTCAGCATGACGGTAAGGAGGATGAATGAGCACCTACACCGCCACCATCCGCTGGACCGCAAAGCCCGACGACGCCTTCGCCAAGGGCCAATACAGCCGCGCGCATGAATGGGCGTTCGATGGCGGGGTGACCTTGCCCGCGTCGTCATCGCCGCATGTCGTGCCCTTGCCATGGTCGGACGAGCATGGCGTAGATCCCGAGGAGGCGTTCATTGCATCCTTGTCGTCATGCCACATGCTGTTCCTGCTCGATTTTGCGCGCCGCGCGGGGTTCGCAGTGACGAGCTACACCGACGAAGCGACCGGAGTGCTCGGCAAGCTCGACGACGGGCGCATGGCGATGATTTCGGTCGCGCTCCATCCGCGCATCGCCTGGGCCGGCGAAGCGCCCGACGCCGCCGCGCTCGCCGACTTCCACCACAAGGCGCACGAAGCCTGCTTCATCGCCAATAGCGTCACTTGTCCGGTGACGGTAGAATGATCGGGCGATCCCTTCTTGTCGTCGCTTTGCTCGGGGCCGCGCCGGTCCCGGCATTGGCGCAACAGCCGCAGTTCACGCCGAGCGACGCCTATCGGCAGTGCATGATGCAGCCCGACGCCGCGCGCGGCATCGCGACCGCGACCGACCTCTGCCTCGGCCTCGAACAAACGGTCCAGCTCGACCGCCTTGGCCAGGCCTATCAGCGCGCGTTCGATGCGCTCACCGGTTGGGACCAGGTGCGGTTGCACAACGACCAGGCCGAATGGCGCGCCGGGCTCGACGATCGCTGCGCCGAGGCGGCACGGCAGGACCCGCGCAATGCCACCGACAGCCGCGCTTTCAACATCTGCCGAACCGAGGAAATTGCGGCGCGAGCGGCGATCCTCGATCGTGAAAATGCGGAGTGACGCGATGAAGTTGGGACGGTTGAACCATGTCGGCGTCGCGACGGCGTCGATCGAGCGCAGCCTCGAGACCTATCGCGACCTCTATGGCGCGGAGCCGCACGGGCCGGCGTTCGATCTTCCAGCGCAGGGCGTGCGGGTGTGCTTTGTCGACGCGCTCAACATGCAGATCGAGCTGATCGAGCCATTGGGCGATGACTCGCCGATCGTGAAATTCCTCGACAAAAACCCGGCCGGCGGACAGCATCACCTTTGTTTCGAAGTTGTTGATATCGAGGCTGCGCGCGCGCATTTCGAAGCCAAAGGCGTGCGGGTCCTCGGCCCGACTCGGATCGGCGCCCACGGGACGCCGATCTTCTTCCTCCACCCCAAGGACATGGGCGGGGTGCTGACCGAGATCATGGAAAGCCCGAAGCAGGCGCACTGAGATTTCGTCATTGCGAGAAGCGAAGCGACGCGGCAATCTAGCGACTGGATTGCTTCGCTTCGCTCGTAATGACGGCTAGGGGCCAGCCATGACCGACGCACACGACCAATGGATGGCCCTCGCCGCCAAGGAATCGAAGGGCCGCGATCTTAGTCGCGCGACACTTGAGGGGATCACGCTCAAGACGGTGTATGGTCCCGCCGACGTCGCCGGGATCCACAGCGGTTATCCCGGCGTCGCGCCCTATACGCGCGGACCTTATGCGACGATGTTCGCCGGGCGGCCGTGGACCATCCGCCAATATGCCGGATTCTCGACGGCGGAAGAGAGCAACGCCTTTTACCGCCGCAACCTTGCGGCCGGGCAAAAGGGGCTGAGCGTCGCCTTCGATCTCGCGACCCACCGCGGCTATGACAGCGACCATCCGCGCGTCACCGGCGATGTTGGCAAGGCCGGGGTCGCGATCGACAGCGTCGAGGACATGAAACTGCTGTTCGACGGCATTCCTTTGGGGGAGATGTCGGTCAGCATGACGATGAACGGCGCGGTGCTGCCGATCCTGGCATTCTACATCGTCGCGGGCGAGGAGCAGGGGGTGTCGCGGGCCGATCTGACGGGGACGATCCAGAACGACATTCTGAAAGAGTTCGCGGTCCGCAACACGTATATTTATCCGCCCGAACCGTCGATGCGGATTGTCAGCGACATCATCGCTTACGCCTCGCGCGAAATGCCTAAGTTCAACTCGATTTCGATCTCGGGCTATCACATGCACGAGGCCGGAGCGACCGCGGTTCAGGAACTGGCGTATACGCTCGCCGACGGCATGGCATATGTCCGCGCGGCGCAGGAAGCCGGGCTCGACATCGACGCCTTCGCGCCGCGCTTGTCGTTCTTCTTCGGCATCGGGATGAACCTGTTCATGGAGGTCGCGAAGCTGCGCGCGGCGCGGACTTTGTGGGCACAGATCATGACCGGGCTGGGCGCCAAGTCGGAGAAATCGAAGCTGCTGCGCACCCACTGCCAGACCAGCGGCGTGTCGCTGACCGAGCAGGACCCCTATAATAATATCGTCCGCACCACGGTCGAGGCACTGGCGGCGGTGCTTGGCGGCACGCAGTCGCTCCATACCAATAGTTTCGACGAAGCGATGGCGCTGCCGACCGATTTCTCGGCCCGGATCGCGCGCAATACGCAGCTGATCCTGGCCGAGGAGAGCGGCGTGACGGCGGTTGCCGATCCCTTGGGCGGGAGCTGGTACGTCGAGGCTTTGACCCGCGAGCTCGAGGAGAAGGCGCAGACCCTGATCGACGAGGTCGAGGCGCATGGCGGGATGGTCAAGGCCGTCGCCGACGGGCTGCCCAAGCAGCGCATCGAGGAAGCCGCCGCGGCGCGCGCGGCCAAGGTCGATACCGGCGAGACGGTGATCGTCGGGGTCAATCGCTATCGGCTACCCGAAGAAGCCGAACTGGATATCCTCGAGGTCGATAATGCGAAAGTGCGCAGCGGTCAGATCGCACGGCTCGAGACGATGCGAGCGGCGCGGGATGAGAAGGCGGTAAGGGCGGCGCTGGATGCGTTGGAAGCAGGCGCGCGAAACCACACTCCGTTCGTTTCGAGCGCAGGGTCGAGCGCAGCCGAGACCCGCAGTCGAGAAGGGGTTGTCGACGAGCGCAACTCGACTTCGCCCGATGCTGCTCGAACTGAACGGAATCTTCTGGCCCTCGCCATCGACGCCGCCCGCGCTCGCGCCAGCCTCGGCGAAATCTCCGACGCGCTTGAACGGGTGTTTGGGCGCTATGCCACCCATCCCGAACCGGTCAGCGGCATCTATGGCCAGCGCGACGACGATCGCTGGCGCGCCGCGGTGGCGGGGACGCTGGCGGTGGCGGAGCGGATGGGGCGCAAACCGCGCATGCTGGTCGCCAAGATGGGGCAGGACGGGCATGACCGCGGCGCCAATCTGGTCAGCAGCGCGTTCGGCGATCTGGGGTTCGAGATCGTCCCTGGCCCGCTGTTCCAGACCCCACGAGAGGCGGCCGAACTGGCAGTTGCGGAAAAGGTCGACGTGGTCGGCGCATCGAGCCTCGCGGCAGGGCACAAGACGCTGATCCCCGAACTGATCGGGGCATTGAAAGACCTTGGCGCCGCGGACATCAAGGTGGTCGCGGGCGGGGTCATCCCGGCGCAGGATTATGCCATGCTGCGCGCGGCGGGGGTGCAGGCGATCTTCGGGCCGGGGACCAACCTCGCCGACGCCGCGGACGAGGTGCTGCGGCTGCTCGGGCACAACAAGCCGCCGGTCGGCAAAACCGTCGAATAGGATCCGCGATGTTCAAGAAAATCCTTATAGCCAACCGGGGCGAAATTGCCTGCCGCGTTATCCGTACGGCCAGGCGGATGGGGATCGCGACGGTCGCGGTTTATTCCGACGCCGATGTGCGCGCGCCGCACGTTTTGATGGCGGATGAGGCGGTGCGGTTGGGTCCAGCACCTGCGGCGGAATCTTACCTCAAGGCCGATCTGATCATCGCGGCGTGCAAGTCGACTGGGGCCGAGGCGGTTCATCCCGGCTATGGCTTCCTCAGCGAGCGCGAGAGTTTTGCCAAGGCGCTGGCGAAGGAGAAGATCGCGTTCATCGGCCCGCCGCCCAAAGCCATAGCGGCGATGGGCGACAAGATTGAATCCAAGAAGCTCGCGCAGGCCGCAGGGGTCAATATCGTTCCCGGCTTCCTTGGCGACATCGCTACCACCGAGGAAGCGGTGAAGATCGCGGCCGACATCGGCTATCCGGTGATGATGAAGGCCTCGGCCGGCGGCGGCGGCAAGGGGATGCGGCTGGCGTACAGCGAGAAGGACGTCCGCGAAGGCTTCGAGGCGACCAAGCGCGAGGGGTTGGCAAGCTTCGGTGACGACCGCGTGTTCATCGAGAAATTCATCGAGGCGCCGCGCCACATCGAGATTCAGGTGCTCGGCGACCAGCACGGCAATGTCCTCTACCTCGGCGAACGCGAATGCTCGATCCAGCGCCGCAACCAGAAAGTGGTCGAGGAAGCTCCGTCGCCGTTCGTCACGCCCGCAATGCGCAAAAGCATGGGCGAGCAAGCGGTCGCGCTGGCCAAAGCGGTCGGCTACTTTTCGGCTGGAACGGTCGAGCTGATCGTCAACGGCGCCGACTCCAGCGGTGAAAGCTTCTACTTCCTCGAAATGAACACCCGCCTGCAGGTCGAGCATCCGGTGACCGAGGAAGTGACCGGACTCGACCTGGTCGAGCAAATGATCCGCGTCGCGTACGGCGAGAAATTGGCGTTCACGCAGGATGACATCAAGCTCGACGGCTGGGCGGTCGAAACGCGGGTCTACGCCGAAGATCCCTATCGCGGGTTTCTGCCCAGCACCGGGCGGCTGGTTCGCTATCGTCCGCCCGTCCCTGCCAGTGCTCCTGCGAAGGCAGGAGCACTGGCCACCGCGGAAGCTTCTTCGCCTCGAAGGGGCCTGCCTGCGCAGGAACACGGGGGTTCCGCCGCTCGTATCCGCGTCGATGATGGCGTGGTCGAGGGCGGCGAGGTGAGCATGTTCTACGACCCGATGATCGCCAAGCTGATCACCTGGGCGCCGACCCGCGAGGCGGCGATCGATGCCCAGATCGACGCGCTCGATGCCTTCGTGGTCGACGGCATCAGCGACAATGTCGATTTCCTCAGTGCGCTGATGCAGCATCCGCGGTTCCGCAAGGGCGACCTCGCCACCGACTTCATCGCCGACGAATATCCCGACGGCTTCCACGGCGCGCCGGCGGATCCGCAAGTGCTTGGCGACCTCGTGCTGATCGCGGCCAAGGTGCAGGCGATCAGCGATGAACGCGCCGCCGATGTCAGCGGGCAATTGGGTGGGCGGATCAAACTGCCCTCGCATCGCGTGGTGCTCATCGCCGGCGAGGAACACCGGGTTCGCATCCGCCCCTACAAGGGCGGCACCGTGGCGATCATCGATGACGGCCACATCGTCTATGTCGAAGGCGCGTGGACGCCCGGCCAGGGCCTGATCAAGGTAAACATCGACGGCCGCAAACGCATCGTCCAGGTCCGCCGCGTCGGGCGCGACTGGGAGCTCCAGACTCGCGGCGCCGGCCACCGCGTCCAGGTGCTCGGCCCGCATGTCGCGGCTTTGTCGCGGTTCATGATCGATAAGCCCGCGCCCGATTTGTCGCGGCTGCTGATAGCGCCGATGCCGGGGCTGCTGACCCGGCTCGAGGTCCAAGTCGGCGACAGGGTCGAGGCCGGGCAGACAGTGGCAGTGATGGAAGCGATGAAGATGGAAAACATCTTGCGCGCGACCAAGGCGGCGACGGTCAAGGCGACCCCGGCCACGGCCGGCGACAGCCTGGCGGTCGATCAGATCATCGTCGAATTCGAGTAAGAGCGGCGCTTAATTGCCGAGCGAGCGCATGACCGCAGCGATCAGGGCAGTGCGGTCGACCGGCTTGCGCAGCA
>JBDSEL010000054.1:0-9314 GCA_039920065.1 Sphingomicrobium sp.
CGCAGCGGGCGATTGTCGATGCACGACGGCAGGCGAAAGCCATATTCGGCGAGCGTGATCTTGCGGCGGTGATCGCCGCGCGCCATGGCGCCGATCTGCGGCACCGTCTGATGGCTTTCGTCGACAAACAGAAGCGCATTGTCGGGCAGATATTCGAACAGGGTCGGCGGCGGTTCGCCGGGCAAGCGGCCGGTCAGGAAGCGGCTGTAATTCTCGATCCCCGCGCAGCTTCCGGTCGCGGCGATCATCTCCAGGTCGAAATTGGTCCGTTGCTCGAGCCGCTGGGCCTCGAGCAGCCGGCCCTCGGCGACCAGCTCCTTCAACCGCTCGGCAAGCTCGTGGCGGATCGCCACGGTCGCTTGCTTGAGCGTTGGTCCGGGCGTGACGTAATGCGAATTGGCATAGACCCGGATGGCATCGAGCGCGGCTGCTTTCTTGCCGGTCAGCGGGTCGAATTCGATGATCTCCTCGATCTCGTCGCCGAAGAACGATATGCGCCACGCGCTGTCTTCATAATGCGATGGAAAGATTTCCAGATTGTCGCCACGGACCCGGAAATTGCCGCGCGCGAATGCGGCATCGTTGCGCTTGTACTGAAGTGCGACCAGCTTGCGGATGATCTCGCGCTGATCGACCGTCACGCCCTTCTTCAAATCGAAGATCATCGCCGAATAGGTTTCGACCGAGCCGATCCCGTAGAGGCAGCTGACCGAGGCGACGATGATCACGTCGTCGCGCTCCAGCAATGACCGCGTCGCCGAATGGCGCATGCGGTCGATCGCCTCGTTCACCGAACTTTCCTTTTCGATGTAGGTGTCGGACCGCGGGACATAGGCCTCGGGCTGATAATAATCATAATAACTGACGAAAAACTCGACCGCATTGTCGGGAAAGAAGCTCTTGAACTCCCCGTAAAGCTGCGCTGCCAGGATCTTGTTCGGCGCAAGCACCAGTGCGGGGCGCTGCGTCGCCTGGATGACCTGCGCCATGGTGTAGGTCTTGCCCGAACCGGTGACTCCTAGCAGCACCTGGCTGACCTCGCAGCCGTCCGTGATGCCGTCGACCAATTCGCGGATCGCGACCGGCTGGTCGCCCGCCGGCGAATAGTCGCTGATCAGGTTGAAGCGGCGCCCGCCCTCTTTCTTGTCGGGGCGGGCGGGGCGGTGCGGGACGAAGGTTTCGCCAGTGTCCGGTTCGGCCAGCGACGTGCGGATTTGAATTGCCATCAATAATCCATATGGTTGCGTCGAAGGGGAAATCCAATGAAGTCAATTTTGCTCCGCGCTGTCGCGACGATGGCCGTGGCGATCGCCGCGCCGGCGAGCGCCGAACCCGATTATGCAGCCGCCGTGCGCGCTGACTACAGCAAGTCGCTAGCGCCGCTGTTTGACTATTTCCACCGCAATCCCGAACTGTCGTTCAAGGAAGTAAACACCGCAGCGCGCATGGCCAAGGAATTGCGCGCCATACCCGGCATCGTGGTGACCGAAAAGGTCGGCGGCACCGGAGTCGTTGGAGTGATGGCGAACGGTCCAGGCCCGGTTGTGCTGGTGCGCGCGGACATGGATGGTCTGCCGGTGCATGAGGATTCGGGTCTGACCAATGCCAGTACGGTGCGCCAGGTCGACGTCGACGGCGTCGACAAGCCGGTCATGCACGCCTGCGGCCATGACACCCACATTACCTCGCTGGTCGGGACTGCGCGGCAGCTGGCGACGATGAAGGATCGCTGGAAGGGAACCGTGGTGTTTATCGTGCAGCCCGCTGAGGAGCGCATCGGCGGAGCCCGCGCGATGGTCAAGGACGGGCTCTATTCCCGCTTCCCCAAGCCGCAATATGCACTGGCTTATCATGTCGCGGCCGAACTCGTGGCCGGGCAGGTGAGCGCCGCCGAAGGGTTGCAATACAGCTCGGCCGACAGCGTCGAGATCGATGTTCCGGGCATTGGCGCGCACGGTGCCGCACCCCACACCGGCAAAGACCCGATATACATGGCTTCGCAAATAGTCATCGCATTGCAGGGGCTGGTCAGCCGCGAGCGAGGACCGCTGACGCCCGCGGTCATCACCGTCGGCTCGTTTCACGCGGGCCTTAAGAGCAACATCATCTCCGACATGGCCAAGCTTCAGATCACAGTTCGCGCCAATGACGAAACCGAACGCAAGCGCTTGCTCGACGGCATTGCGCGGGTTGCACACGGGGTTGGGGTCATGAACGGAATGGCGACGGACAAGATGCCGGTCGTTCGCCACACCGAAGGCACTGGCGTGACCTATAACGATCCGGCCCTGGCGCGGCGCCTTAATGCGGTCCTCGCGAACAGCCTCGGTGCAAATCGGCAGGTGCCGACGGTCCAGACCGACATGGGGGCCGAGGACTTCGCCGAATTTGTCACTCCGGATAGCGGCGTGAAGGGCTATTACTTCATGGTTGGTGGAACCCCGCAGGCGGCGTTCGACGCGGAAAGGGCGGGTGGGCCGCCGGTCCCCTCCCACCACAGCAATCTGTTCAAAATCACGCCCGAACCGGCGATCACCACCGGCACCATCGCCATGACCGCGGCGGTGCTCGACCTGCTCGGCCCGCAAGCACGATGATCAGGCCGCTTCTGCTGCTCATGCCGCTGGTCACACTGGCCGCCTGCAATCGCGCGCCCGAGATCAACGAGAAGAACGCCAGCGTCGACGAGGTCGCGGCCCGGGTGCGGGAGGCGAGCGGAAACGCCAGTTTTGTTCGCGCCGGCGAATGGCAGTCGAAGGTGGTGATCGAGGAGTTCAACATTCCCGGGATGCCGCCCGAGGCGATCAAGCAGATGAAGACCGCGGTTGCCCAGAACCAGCAGCACAGCTTCAAGACCTGCCTTACCGCCAAAGACGTCAAGCAGCCCAAGGGCACATTCTTCACTGGCAACAAACAGTGCCGCTACGACCATTTCACCATGGGCAATGGTAAGATCGACGCGGCGATGCGCTGCCCCAGCGGCCAGGGCATGACTCAGAAGATGGTCATGAGCGGCACCTATGGGCCCGAGCGCTATGATATGCGCATGACCATGACCGGCGAGGGCGTCGAAGGACCAATCGCGAAGATGACGATGACGATGCGGGTGGAATCGACTCGCGCCGGCGATTGCAATCCCGACACCCCCTCTGCGAAGGTGGCGGGATAACGGGTCGTTTGCAAATCGGCGAGCACCAACCGGGCAGCGTAACGTGGGGACAGGAATGACTGGAATACCAGCCGAAGAACTGCAGCGTTGGCGGCGCGACGTGTGGGGCGACGGTGACGTCAGCCAGGTCGAGGCCGACCAGCTGTTCGATCTCAACGATCGAGTCGGGGAGAGCGGCGATGGCGAATGGGCGGACTTCTTCGTTGAGGCGCTGATCGACTTCTTGGTCCGCGGTGGCCAGCCGCGCGGCTATGTCACCGACGACCAGGCCGACTGGCTGATCCGCCGCATCGGCTCCGCCGGCCAGATCGACAACGCGAGCGAGCTGCGGCTGATCGACCATCTGTTCGAACGCGCCGACTTCGTCCCGACCAAGCTCAAGGCTTTTGCGCTCGACGCGATCGAGAAAGCCGTTTTGAGCGGCCGCGGCCCAACCCGCGACGGCGCGGGCGATAGTGGTGCGATCAGCGACGCCGAGGTAAAATTGCTGCGCCGCTTCGTCTTCGCGCCCGCGGGCGACGGCCCGGCCTATGTCACGCGCCCCGAAGCCGAATTGCTGTGGCGGCTTAAGGACGGATCGGTCGGGCAAACCAATGCCGCGGAATGGATGACCTTGTTCGTCCAGGCGCTTGGCAATCACCTGCTCGCTTCGCCCAAGGACGACCTGTCGGATCGCCAAACCGCGCTCAAGCACGAGGCTTACCTGACAGCGCCAGCAAGCGGGCTCGGCGAATTCCTGGCGCGCATGGCATCGTCGCGACCCGATTTCGCGGGCGCGATCGGCGCCGTCACCGAGGATCAGGGCAAGGCCTATGGCGGCCGCCTCGATGCGACCGACGACGGCCTCGACCCCGAAGAGCGCCAGTGGACCGAGGGCAAGGTGTGCGAGGACGGCGCTATCGACCACTTCGAGCAAGCCTTGCTCGAATTCGTCGTGCGATAGAGTCTGGACATATTCGCGGGCTAGGCGCGTTCTCGCGGCGCATGGACGCGCTGGTCATCATCAATCGCGGCGGCGGTAGGGCCGACGACGGCTCCGCGGACCGCGTCCGCCAGGCGCTGGCCACCGCCGGCGTCGCCGCCGATGTGGTCGAAGTCGAAGGCAAGGATCTGGCCGAGCGCGCCGCGAAAGCCGTCACGGCCGGGGTCAAGCTGGTCGTCGCGGCGGGCGGCGATGGAACGGTCAGCGCGATCGCCGGCGCGCTTGCCGATAGCGCCGCCACGATGGGCGTTATCCCGCTCGGAACGCTCAATCATTTCGCCCGCGACCTCGGCATTCCGGCTGACCTCGACAAGGCGTGCGCGCTGCTCGGCGCGGGCCGGCCGAGGCGCATCGACTTGGCCGAACTCAATGGCCGGATATTCATCAACAACAGCGCGCTCGGCCTGTATCCGCTGATGGTCATGGACCGCGAGGCGCAGCAGAACCGCCTCGGCCGAAGCAAGCTGCTGGCAATGGTTGTGGCGTCGGTGCGGGCCCTGGCGCGCTTCCGCCATCACCGCCTGTCGCTCACCGTCAACGAATCGCTAAAGCGCATCGACACGCCGCTGCTGTTCGTCGGTAATAATGATTACCGGCTCGACATTGGCGGCGCGGGGCAGCGCGACTCGCTCAATGGCGGCCGCTTGTGCGTGTTCGTTATGGGCCCCCACGGGCGGCTCGGCCTCTTCGCAGTGATGCTGCGGGTGCTGTTCGGCAGCGCCCGGCCCGGCGACATGGTTCAGCTCGACGATGTGCAGCGGCTTCGGCTCGACAGTCACCGCAGCTATCTGACGGTCTCTCTCGATGGTGAAATTTGCCAGCAGAAGCCGCCGCTCGATTATCGCGTCCGCCCCAAAGCTCTAACCGTTCTCGCGCCTTGAGCCTTTGGCTCGCACCGCGCATAACCACCGCATGAGTGACCGGACACGCGCCCATCTCATCATGTTGTGCGGAATTGCGATCATCGCACTCGGCATTGCTGCGGCATTGCTGCCCGCGGCGGCCGATCTTCCCGGCTCGAAGCTGATCGGCGGTTTGCTGGTCGCTGCGGGCGCGGTCGAGATCGTCGCCGGCAGCCTGCGCCGTGAAGTCCACCGCTTCGCCGCAGCGGCCGGGGCGGTGACGGCGCTTGCCGGACTGCTGTTCCTGATCAATCCGCAACGGCAATTTTTCCCGACCGTGAGCCCGATCATCATCTGGCTTGTGGTGCGCAGCGCGATCCTTGCGTGGACCAGTCGCCACACCGGTGGCTCGGTGCGCGTGTGGACCGGCCTGTCGGCGGGGCTCGACCTGTTGCTCGCCATGCTGCTGTTGCTGGGCCTGTCGATCGCCACCCTGGTGGTCAGCATTTTCGGACCGACGCCCTATCTGGTGGCCAGTTTCTCCTGGGTTCTGGCGGCGAGCTTTGCAATCACCGGCCTCCTCCTTCTCGAAATCGCCAATTGCGAGCGGCAGTCGGACGCATGAGCGGGCCAGAGATGGTCATCGCCGTCGGCACCGTTGCCGATGCGGTGCGCCTGGCGGTTGCGCCGATCTTCCTGCTCACCGGCATCGGCGCCTTTCTCAATGTCTGCGCCTCGCGCCTGTCGCGAATCGTCGATCGATCGCGCGATATCGAGCCGCTCCTGCTGGGTAGCCACGGTGCCGAACATGATCGCTGGCTGGGCGAATTGCAGACGCTCGACCGGCGCATGAGCCTGGTCAGTACGGCCATCACCTTGTCGGTCGTCTCAGCAGTGCTGATCTGCTCGGTGGTCGCTTTGCTGTTCGTCACCAGCCTGGTCGAACCGCGGGTCGGGATCGCGATCGCAGTGCTGTTCGTCGCCGCAACCGTCGGCATTGCGGTCAGTTTCGCCATCTTCCTCATTGAAACGCGGGTCGGCGCCCGCGCGGTGCGGGTGCGCAGCGACTTGCTCCAGCACCGCGCCGACGATCCCGACAGTTAGACTCAAGCGCTCGACAAAGACCGCGTGAAGCGACTATCGCGCGGCGAGATTTTCCCGACCTTTCAGGAGCCCCCATGCCCGCTGCCAGCAAGATGCTCGACCGCGTCCTCGTCCTCGAAATGGTGCGCGTCACCGAAGCCGCCGCGATCGCTGCGTCGAAGCTGATCGGGCGCGGTGATGACAAGGCCGCCGACGCTGCGGCGGTCGAGGCCATGCGGGCGGCGTTGAACGATCTGCCCATGGACGGCACGGTGGTCATCGGCGAAGGCGAGCGCGACGAAGCCCCGATGCTCTACATCGGCGAAAAGGTCGGCACCGCCCAGGGCACCGGACCCGGCATCGATATTGCCCTCGATCCGCTCGAAGGCACTACGCTCACGGCCAATGGCGGCCCCAATGCACTGGCGGTGCTTGCCATCGCCGAGCGCGGCGGCCTGCTCAATGCGCCTGACACCTATATGGAAAAACTGGCGGTCGGTCCTGGCTATCCCGATGGCGTCATCGATCTCCGCAAGTCGCCGTCGGACAATGTTCGCGCCATCGCCAAGGCCAAGGGGGTTGAGCCGGGGGACATCGTCGCCTGCGTCCTCGACCGCCCGCGCCACCAGACGATCATCGACGAACTCCGCGCGTTGGGCTGCGGCATCATGCTGATTCCCGACGGCGATGTTGCCGGGGTGATTGCGACCGCCAGCCCGAACACCGGCATCGACGTCTATATGGGCACTGGCGGCGCGCCCGAGGGCGTACTCGCGGCGGCCGCGCTGCGCTGCGTCGGCGGACAGATCCAGGGCAAGCTTGTATTCCGCAATGACGACGAGATCGCCCGCGCCCGCCGCTGGGGGATCGAGGACCTCGATCGCGTTTATACGATCGAGGATATGGCCAAGGGCGACTGCATCTTCGCCGCCACCGGCGTTACCGACGGCTCGCTGGTCAAGGGCGTTCACCGGACCAAGGATTGTGTGACCACCGAAACCATCGTCATGCGCGCCAGCTCGGGCACGGTCCGCCGGGTCGCGACCGAACATTTCAAGCTCGGCAGCACGCGCACGCTGTGATTGTGAAATGATGACCAATTGAGCAGTTTCGCACTTGGCATTGGCGATTCCGTAAGCGGCCAGCCGTGGCGCTGGCGCCGGGCCCCCGACGATGGCGGCGATCTCGACACGCTGGTCGACCAGCTGCTGCTAGCGCGCGGCGTCGCCCGTGACGATATGCCGCGTCATCGCGACCCGCGGATCCGCGATTTCCTGCCCGACCCGTCGGTGTTCGCCGACATGGACGTCGGTGCCAAGCGGCTGGCCGATGCAGTCCAGGCGGGCGAGCAGATCGCGATTTTTGGGGATTATGATGTCGATGGTGCGACCAGCGCCGCACTCCTCATCCTCCTGCTACGGCAAGTGGGGGCAGAGCCGACGGCCTATATCCCGGACCGGCTGATGGAGGGCTATGGCCCGTCGGGAAAGGCTCTGGTCGAGCTCAAGCAGGCCGGCGCCGATCTGGTCGTCACGGTCGATTGCGGGGCCCAGGCGTTCGATGCGCTGGCCGAGGCCAAGGCCGCCGGCCTCGACGTCATCGTCGTCGACCATCATCAATGCGCGACCACCCTTCCGCTGGCGGTCGCGATGATCAATCCCAACCGGCTCGACGAAAGCGCCGAGGGCGCCGCCCATGGCCATGTCGCCGCGGTCGGCATGGCCTTCCTGCTCGGCGTGGCCTTGGTCCGCGAGCTTCGCGGGCGGGGCTTCTTCGAAGGCCGGGAGGAGCCACGCATGATCGAGTTGCTCGACCTCGTCGCTCTCGGCACCGTGGCCGACGTCGCACGGCTCAAGACGCTCAATCGCGCGTTCGTGACTCAGGGCCTCAAGGTCATGGCGGGCAGGAACAATATCGGCCTTGCCGCCCTCGCCGAAGCATCGCGCCTGGTCCGCGCACCGACCTGCCGCGACCTCGGCTTCGCGCTTGGGCCGCGGATCAATGCCGGGGGGCGGGTCGGCAAGTCCGACCTTGGTGTGCGCCTGCTGACCGCCACCGACCCCGAAGAAGCGCGAACCATCGCGGTCGAGCTCGACCGCCTCAACGAAGAACGCCGCTCGATCGAAATGCTGGTGTCCGAACAGGCCGCCGAACAAGCGCTTGCCCAGGCCGACGCGCCGGTCATCACGGTCAGTGCGCGCGGCTGGCATCCGGGTGTGATCGGGATCGTCGCCGGGCGCTTGAAAGAACGCTTCCACCGCCCGGCGATCGTCATTGCCGAGGACGAAGACGGCACCGGCAAGGGCTCGGGGCGATCGATCAGCGGAATCGATCTCGGTGCGGCCATCCTCGCCGCCAAGGACCACGGCCTGCTCATCGCGGGCGGGGGCCATGCCATGGCTGCGGGCCTGACCCTGGCCCCAGGCGGCATCGACGCCTTGCGAACGTTCCTGAATGATCGGCTGGGCGGCGATATCGAGGCGGTACGCGGAGTTCGCGCGCTGCTGCTCGACACATCGCTCGCCCCCGGCGGCGTCGCCGGCGGTCTGTGCGATGCGCTAGAAGTCGCGGGCCCCTATGGCGCGGGCTGGCCGCAGCCGCGCGTCGCCGCCGGGCCGGCGCGCCTGATCAAGGTCGGGATCGTTGGCGACGGCCATGTCCGCGGTATTGCGGCGGGCGATGACGGCAAAAGCTTCAAGTTCATTGCCTTTCGAAGTGCTCAGACCCCACTCGGTCAGGCGCTGCTCGAATCCCCCGCCGACCGCCGCTGGTGGCTTGCCGGCACGATTAAGCGCGACGAATGGACCGGCGGCAATGCCGCGGAAATGCACGTCGAGGACGCGGCGTTTGCTTGACCCGGGCGGGCCCCTCGCCTAACGGCACTCGCGCTCAAGGCACCGCCTTGATCACGGCCCCTTCGTCTAAGGGTTAGGACGCGGCCCTTTCACGGCTGAAATACGGGTTCGAATCCCGTAGGGGTCACCATTGCGGCGTCATGCCAAAATCATGAAGCGCGGCGCGAGGCGCCAAGTACCCTCGCTTCGAGTGACTTTTTTGACCCCGATCCCAAGCTGTGTCTTGTGTCCGGCCACGGGATTTGGGAACCCTCGCGTGTGCGCCGCGCTTGGCCCTCAGTTCGGGGCCGCGATGTCGAGTGTTTGGGCGGTGTCGCTGCGTATTGCGGGGAGATGTCGAGTGCCTACCAAGAAAGTCGAAAGCTGCGAGCCGCTTCGCAACG
>JBDSEL010000055.1:0-4118 GCA_039920065.1 Sphingomicrobium sp.
GCCACCGCTTGCGGACGAGCCCATGCCGGCGCGGCTGCCGGGGCAGCCAGCGCGCCTGAGCCGGGCAGCTTCAATTGACGAGCGGCCAGGCTTCTTCGCGCAGTTGCCGAGCCTCGACAGCTGGACGCTGGTGCCCGCCGCGGCCTCGATGCCTGAACGCCGGTCGAGCGTCGTCGGCACGGCGCGCAGCCTGCCGGTCGTCGCCGCTCCGGCCCGCCTCGACCGGCTTCAGCTGACCACATGGGCGATGGTGCGCGATCGGCGCGGGGTCGGCGGGCCGAGCGGAATCGCGACCGGCGGAATGCTCGGCGCAAGCCAGGCGGGCGCGCGGCTGACCTACAATGTCGATCGCCGCCTCGCCGCGACCTTGCGCACGTCGAGCGATGTCGGGCGGCGTGGAGGAGAGGTTGCGGCCGGCATTCGGGTCCAGCCGCTGGGCGGCATTCCCTTATGGATCAACGCCGAGCGTCGCCAGCGCATCGGCCAGCTCGGCGGCGGGCGCAATGCCTTCGCGCTGTTCCTCGAGGGCGGGGTCTACGACCGCCCCTTGCCGTGGCGCTTCAAGCTCGACGCCTACCTCCAGGCGGGGGTCGTCGGTTTCCACCGGCGCGACAAGTTCGTCGACGGGGCGGCGACCTTCACTCGGCCGATTTACCGCAATCTGTCGGCAGGTCTCGGCCTATGGGGCGGTGCCCAGCCGGGCGTCTATCGGGTCGATGCGGGGCCGCGCCTGACCTATCGCGTGCGCGGCAATATCAAGGCGCATCTCGACTATCGCCACAAGCTGGCGGGCAAAGCCCTGCCCGGATCGGGACCGGTGCTGACCCTGGCGGCGGATTTCTAAACCGCGCGCGCTTGGCCCGGGGCGCCTTTTGCGGCTAGTCCTTGGCCCAAGCCATGGATGTCTATCTCCCAATCGCGGGCCAGTCGGTCAACGCCCTCTTCATCGTCATCCTGGGGTTCATCGTCGGCGTCCTGTCGGGGATGTTCGGGGTCGGCGGTGGTTTCCTCACCACCCCGCTGCTGATTTTCTACGGCATTCCTCCCACGGTCGCCGTTGCTTCGGCCGCGACGCAGATCACCGGGGCCAGCGTGTCGGGCGTCCTCGTCCACATGCGGCGCGGTGGGCTCGATCGCAAAATGGCGCTGGTGATGATCGTCGGTGGCCTGTTCGGTTCGCTGTTCGGAGCGATCCTGTTCCGGGCTTTCCTGGCGGTCGGGCAGGTCGATCTGGTCATTAGCACGCTTTATGTCCTCATCCTCGGCGGGATCGGCGGGCTGATGCTCAAGGATGCCTTGGTCGCGCTTGGCTATATCGAGAAGGCCGAGCCCATCCCCGCGGCGGATGGCGACAGCCCGGACGGCCCGCCCGCGCCCGAAATCCCGCGCAGCCAGCGCTGGGTCCAGCGCCTGCCGATGCGCTGGCGGTTCGAGGAATCGGGCCTGTTCATTTCTCCCGTCGCGCCGCTCGCTTTGGGCTTTGCGGCCGGCGTGCTGACCGTCTTCCTCGGCATTGGTGGCGGCTTCATCCTCGTCCCGGCGATGATCTATCTGCTTGGCATGCCGGCGCGGATCGTCATTGGCACGAGCCTGGCGATGGTCCTCGCGGTCAGCGCGGCGACGACCATGGTTCACGCGCTCACCACCCGCGCGGTCGATATTGTGCTCGCCGGACTATTGCTGCTCGGCGGGGTCGTCGGTGCCCAATATGGAGCGCTCCTCGCACTTCGGATCAAGCCCGATCTGCTGCGCCTGGCGCTCGCCTGCATCATCCTCATCGTCGCGCTGCGCATGGCCCTGGGCCTCGCCTGGCGCCCCGATGAAATCTTTTCGATCGAATATCTATGAGGCCGCGCGCGTTCGCTCTGGCGCTGCTCGCCGCCGCCCCGCTGCTGACCGCTGCGGCTGACAAGCCGGTGCTGGTGCCCGACATCTCGGCGCGCGAAATCCAGATCCGCTACAGCTTCGCCGGCACGCAATTGCTGCTGTTCGGCGCAATCCTCTATCCGGGCGGGCGGGTGCCGACGCGCGCCGCCGACATCGTCGTCGTGTTGCGCGGGCCGGTCCAGCCGATCCTGGTGCGCGAGAAGCAGAAGCTGGCCGGCATCTGGATGAATGCCGATTCGAACCGCTTCCGCTCTGCCCCGTCCTTCTATGCAGTCGCCGCCTCGCGACCGATCAGCGACCTGGTCGATACCCGCACAGCGGCGATTTACGAGCTTGGCCTCGGCAATCTGCAGCTGTCACCCGGTGGCGGTGCACTTCCGGATAAGGAACGACGGTTTGAAACCGGCTTGCTCGACCTGCGCAAACGCCAGGGCCTCTATGCCGAAAATGGCCATGGCGTCGAAATCAGCGGCGGAGTCCTCTATCGCGCGACCATCACCATTCCCAGCCAGGTGCCGGTCGGCGATTACAGCGCGGAGACGTTCCTGGTCGATCGCGGCAAGGTCATCGCCGTCGCCACGCGCGACATCCGCATCGGCAAGTCGGGGTTCGAACGGTTCATCGCCGTGTCGGCCCGCCGCCAGCGTTTCCTCTACGGGCTGAGCGCGGTGCTGTTGTCGCTGACCCTCGGCTGGGCCGCTGCCGCCTTGTTCCGTCGTCGCTTCTGACCCTTTCCTCAAGCGAAAATTAACCGCTTCGCCTTAGGCTCCCCAGATCAACCTGACGGTGGAGTGGAAAGCGCATGGACGATCAACCGAATCTTCGCGAATTCATCAATGAAGTCAGTAGCTTCACTGATGAACCAAGCGTTGCGGCGGTAAGTTCGGCGGCATCGCTTCCGGTCATCGGCAAGGTCGTCGAAATCGCCGGCTCGGGCTCGCGCGTGCGCATGGACCCCGCAGTCCTGGCCGCGCTCCAATCGGAAAAGGACGCGTCGGTCGCCATGTCGGGGCAGGTCGGAAGCCAGGTCAAGATGATGGTCGGCAACGCCTGGCTCATTGCCAACATCCGGACTCTGCGGGTCGAGGATAATGGCGACATCATCGGCAATGTCGACTTCCTCGGCGAAGGCTCGCGCGACAGCAGCGGCAAGCTCAGCAATTTCCGCCGCGGAGTCACCCGCTACCCGATCCCGGGCTGCGAAGTCCTGCCAGTCACCACGCCCGACATGCGCGCGATTTTCGCCGCCTCGGACGAGCCGAATGTCGAGATTGGCACCGTTTACCCGACCGACGACATTCGCGGCGCGCTCTACATCGATCCGATGCTGTCCAAGCATTTCGCGATCCTCGGTTCGACCGGCACCGGCAAATCGACTTCGGTCGCGCTCATCCTGCACCGCATTTCTCAAGTCTCGCCCGAAGGTCACATCGTGATGATCGACCCGCACGGCGAATATTCGGCGGCGTTCAAGGGCTGCGGCGAACTGTTCAACGTCGACAATCTCCAACTGCCTTATTGGCTGCTCAACTTCGAAGAGCATTGCGAGGTCCTGCTCACCACCGACGGAGCCGAGCGCCAGCGCGACGGCGACATCCTCGCCAAATGCCTGCTCGCCGCCCGGGTCAAGGGCAAGCAGGCCGAAACGCTCGGCAAGGTCACGGTCGACAGCCCGATTCCCTATCTGCTCAGTGATCTCAACACAATCATCGTCAACGAAATGGGCAAACTTGACCGCGTTGGCGACACGCTTCCGTATCAGCGTCTCAAGAACAAGCTCGACGAACTCAAGGCCGATCCGCGCTACACCTTCATGTTCTCGGGTATGCTGGTCGGCGACACCATGGGCAGCTTCGTCTCGCGCCTGTTTCGGCTGCCCGCCAACGGCAAGCCGATCTCGATCGTCGACGTTTCCGGCGTTCCCAGCGAAGTCACCAGCGTCGTCGTCTCGGTGCTTGCGCGGATGGTCTTCGATTATGCCATCTGGAGCCGCACCGAAGCTCAGCGCCCGATGCTCCTGGTGTGCGAGGAAGCTCACCGCTACGTCCCCAAGGACGAAAATGCCAATGGCCAGGCGGTGCGCAAGATCCTCGAACGGATCGCCAAGGAAGGCCGTAAATATGGCGTCAGCCTCGGTCTGATCACCCAGCGCCCATCGGATCTTGCCGAAGGCGTGTTGTCGCAATGCGGCACGATCATCGCCATGCGCCTCAACAACGAACGCGATCAGG
>JBDSEL010000056.1:0-4227 GCA_039920065.1 Sphingomicrobium sp.
GACTGTTCCGACGTGGGACAGGGGTGTTGCGCCCGGTTGTGGGACAGCCACGATCATGGCTGATGCCGGTCATGAACCCGGTCCTCATCGCCCTTTGCATCAGCGCCAGCGCGCACGGCCTCCCGCCCCAGACGGGGGTCAGCCAGCCGACCGCCCCGATCGCGGGCGTCGATGCCCCGGCAGCGCCGGTGCGCAGCCTCGCCGGCAAAGCCAAGCAGCTCGACGCGGTTGCCGGTGATGGCGGTCCGACCGGCGGCGACCTCAAGCGCAACGCTGTCCATATAACGGGTGTCAAGGCGCCCCCGTTCAAGCCCGTGCTCAACGTCCGTTCAATCGTCTGATTGGCTGCTCCGTGGGAGCCTGACTCAAGGCGGCGCGTTGAACCGGCACATCTCCCCGCCGAAAGGACCGCTCATGCTCCGCCATACCCTGTTCGCCTGCGCCGCCAGCCTCGCGCTTGCATCGCCCGCGGCCGCCCAGCTTGCCGCTTCGCCCGATCAATTGGCGACGACCCCGCTGGTCACCGTCCAGATTAGCGAGCAGCTGCGTTCGGCGCCCGACGAAGCGACGATCAGCGTCGGCGTGACCTCGCGCGCGCCGACGGCCAAGGCGGCGCTGACCAAGAACCAGGCCGAAATGACCAAGGTCATGGCGGTAATCCGCGCCGCCGGCATTCCGGACCGTCACATCCAGACCGACGGCGTCTCGCTCAGCGCCGACTATCGCTACGAAACCGTCAACGGCGTCGGCGAACAGAAAATGATCGGCTATCAGGCGGGCAACACCGTGCGCGTGAAGACGAGCGATATCGACAAGCTGCCGGACTTGCTCGACCGCCTGGCGAGCGCAGGCGCAAATTCGATTTACGGCCCCAGTTTTGCAATCGGCGATCCTCTGCCGATCCGCGCCCGAGCCAAAAAACAGGCGATGGACCGCGGCCTTGCCGAAGCGCGCGAATTCGCCCGCAACGCCGGTTTCGCCGACGTTCAATTGCTGTCGGTGCAAGATAGCGTCAGCTATCGTGGGACCGACATGGTCGTCACCGGCTTGCGGCAGATGTCGGTGGCAGCACCGGCCCCACCTCCGCCAATGCCCGAACGCAGTGGCGGCGGGATCGCGCCCGGTCAGATCGAAACCGGGGTCACGCTGACCTTGCTCTATCGAATGATCCGCTAAGAAGTGCTCAGCGCGGTTTGACGAACTTCAACGTCATCCGGTCGCTTTCGCCGATCGCCGCATATTTGGCGCGATCGACGTCGTCCCGCGCATAGGTCGGGGGCAGCGTCCACACGCCGTCGGGCCAATCGGCGCTGTCCTTGGGATTGGCGTTGATCTCGCTCGATCCGGCGAGCGTAAGGCCGGCGGCTTGGGCCAGGCGGATGATGGTCGAAGGCTTCATATAGCCGCTTTCGCGTTCGCGCTCCGAATCGGCGGTTTCGGGCAGCCGATGGTCTTCGATGCCCAGCACTCCGCCGGGCTTGAGCATGGCGTAAATCTGGCGAAAGGCATCGGCGCTGTAATCGGCCTTGTCGGCGCGGGTATAGCCCATGCGCCAATTGTGGACGTTGCGGAAAGTCAGGACGGCGTCGGCGGTGCCCGGCGCGATTGCCGCGGCCTTGCCATCGAACACCGGGAATTCGGCCACGGTGATGGAATTATAGACGTCGGGCTGGGCTGCCTTGAGCTTTTCAATACCACTCGACTTGCCGCCGACATTGGCAGCGATCAGGCGCCCGCCGCCCGCCGCCAGATAGGGCGCGAGGATTTCGGTGAACCAACCGCCGCCGGGCCAGATTTCAACCACCGTGTCGCCGGGCCTGATGCCGAAGAAGGCGAGGGTTTCAGCGGGGTGGCGATAGACGTCGCGAGCGACATTGGCGGGGGTGCGCGACGGCGCGGCAACTGCGGCAGCCAGGGCGGCGGCGGGGTTGGGCGCTTGCGCTGATGGAGCAGCGCAGGCGCTCGTAGCGGCAAGGATCGTGACGATGGCTAGCGGAAAGCGGCGCAAGGAAAACCTCCAGTCAATAATTTGAGAGGGGCTTGTGGGCGCCAATGTCGCGAGCCGCAAGCCAAACGCGGGTCGCTGGTCGAACCGGCCCGCCGACTAGCAACATGTTGGCCTGGGCAGGCCCTCGATCACCGCGTCCTGGCTGCGGCGGATCGTCATCGACGGAATGACCTTGCCGTCGGATTTTTGCGCTGCCCACTCCTCGGCTGTCCGACACACCCGGCCCGAGCGCATGTGCGAGCCAAGGTTGCGCTGCCCTTCGCGGCAGATCTTGACCGGTTTGGCGGCAGCGGCGGGCGCGACTGCGGAGGCCGGGGGCGGGGCCAAAGGCGTGGTCGGGCTCGCGGCCTGCGCCAAAGCGAACACGGCAAGCAGTGCAAACATCGTCGTTCATCCTCCTTGAGGTCGCACTATCACGCGCTTGCGCGTCCAGTGCAAATCATCGGCCCCGTGCCCGCGTTGGCGCGGCTTGCGCGCTTCACCAGGATCGGGCTTGATGTCCGCCATGAAGACCGACCCGACCACGCCGCCGGGCGTCCAGCACTGGCACCACCATCTTTACGTCCAGGTGGTCATCGCGATCATACTCGGCGTTATCGTCGGCCACTTCGCGCCGGCCACTGGCGAAGCCCTCAAGCCGCTTGGGGACGGATTCATCAAACTGGTAAAGATGATCATCGCGCCGGTCATCTTCCTGACCATCGCGACCGGGCTGGCAGGGATGCGCGACGTCGTCTCGGTCGGCCGGGTGGCGGCCAAGGCGCTGGCCTATTTCCTGTTCTTCTCGACCCTTGCCTTGATCATCGGCCTGGTCGTCGGCAATGTGCTTCAACCCGGCGCTGGCATGAACGTCGATGTCGCGACTCTCGATGCCACCAAGGTCGCCGATTATGGCGCCAAGGCGCATGCGACGACGGTCAGCGGCTTCCTGCTCGACGTCATTCCCGACAGTCTGCTGGCGCCGCTCGCCAACGGCAATATCCTCCAGGCGCTGCTGATCGGCGTACTGGCTGGACTGGCCCTGGCGCTGCTCGGCGATCGTACTGCGCGCCTGCGCGAATTGCTCGACGAGGCGGCGGCGCTGGTGTTCAAGATCACCACCATGGTGATGCGCTTTGCGCCGATCGGCGCGTTCGGCGCCATGGCCTTTACGATCGGCAAATATGGGCTGTCGGCGCTAGGCAATCTGGCCGGGCTGGTGGCGACCTTTTATGTCACCTCGCTGCTGTTCGTGCTGGTCGTTCTGGGGTTGGTCGCGCGGCTGTGCGGGTTTTCGATCTTCGGGCTCATCCGCTACCTCAAGGCCGAACTATGGCTGGTCCTGGGTACATCGTCCTCGGAAAGCGCCTTGCCCAGCCTGATGCAGAAGATGGAGCGCGCGGGCTGCGCCAAGCCGATCGTCGGACTGGTTGTACCGACCGGCTACAGCTTCAACCTCGACGGCACCAACATCTATATGACCCTGGCCAGCCTGTTCATCGCCCAGGCTTGCAACATTCATTTGTCGTTCGCCCAGCAAGCGATGCTGCTGGGCGTGGCGATGCTGTCGTCCAAGGGCGCGGCGGGGGTTACCGGGGCGGGCTTCATCACGCTTGCCGCAACGCTGTCGATCATCCCCGATCTACCGCTCGCTGGCATGGCGCTGATCCTCGGCGTCGACCGCTTTATGAGCGAATGCCGAAGCCTGACCAATTTCATCGGCAATGCGGTGGCGACGGTGGTGGTGTCGGCGTGGGAAGGGGGCCTCGACCGCGCCAAGCTCGACGTTGCTCTACGGCGCGCGAACCGAAACTGGCCAAACCCGCTGCGGCGCAGCAGAACGAGGATTAGAGGCAAGCCTCGAGATAGGGCTGGTCGAAGCCATATTGCTTGGCCTTTTCCAGCGTATAGGGGCGCAGACCCATCGCTCGATATTCGCCGATGATATTGCCGTCGGCGCTCTCGTCGAGATATTCGAACTTGAACAATTCCTGCGTGACGATGACCTCGCCTTCCATGCCGATCACCTCGGTGATGTTGGTGGTACGGCGGGAGCCATCGCGGAGGCGCTTGACCTGGACAATGAGGTCGACCGAATCCGCGATCTGGCGCGAAATCGCCTCCTTCGGGATCTTGATGTCGCCCATCATCACCATATTCTCCATACGCGCCAGGCATTCGCGCGGGCTGTTGGAGTGGAGCGTGGCCATCGAGCCGTCGTGGCCGGTGTTCATGGCGGC
>JBDSEL010000057.1:0-7160 GCA_039920065.1 Sphingomicrobium sp.
TCTTCCGAAATCATCTCGCCGCCGGTGAGGATTGCGACATCCTCCAGCATCGCCTTGCGACGATCGCCGAAGCCGGGCGCCTTGACCGCAGCGACCTTGAGCCCGCCGCGCAGCTTGTTGACGACCAACGTCGCCAGCGCTTCGCCTTCGATGTCCTCGGCGATGATCAGCAGCGGGCGACCCGACTGGACGACCGCTTCGAGGATCGGCAGCATCGCCTGGAGGTTCGACAGCTTCTTCTCGTGGATGAGGATGTACGGGTCACTGAGTTCGACCGACATCTTTTCCGGATTGGTGATGAAGTAAGGCGACAGATAGCCGCGGTCGAACTGCATGCCTTCGACGACGTCGAGCTCGAATTCGAGGCCCTTGGCTTCCTCGACCGTGATGACGCCTTCCTTGCCGACCTTGTCCATGGCTTCGGCGATCTTCTCGCCGACTTCCTTGTCGCCGTTGGACGAGATGATCCCGACCTGGGCGATTTCGGCTGAATTGGCGACCGGCTTCGAGCGGGCCTTCAGATCCTCGACGACCTTGGTGACGGCGAGGTCGATGCCGCGCTTGAGGTCCATCGGGTTCATCCCGGCGGCAACCGACTTCATGCCTTCGCGGACGATCGCCTGGGCGAGCACGGTGGCGGTGGTGGTGCCATCACCAGCCAGATCGTTGGTCTTCGAGGCGACTTCGCGCAGCATCTGCGCGCCCATGTTCTCGAACTTGTCTTTGAGCTCGATTTCCTTGGCGACGGTGACGCCGTCCTTGGTGATGCGCGGGGCACCGAAGCTTTTGTCGATGACGACGTTGCGACCCTTTGGCCCCAACGTGACCTTGACCGCGTCGGCGAGGATGTCGACGCCGCGCAAAATGCGTTCACGCGCGTCGCGGCTGAATTTTACGTCCTTGGCTGCCATGTGGCTGCTCCTTATAAATTCTGGAAGGTGAGAAAAGTCATGCAACGTCGGGCCCGAAATCGGACCCGGCGGGTCAGCCGACGATCCCGAGGATGTCGCTTTCCTTCATGATGATCAGGTCTTCGCCGTCGATCTTGATCTCGGTGCCTGACCATTTGCCGAACAGGATCTTGTCGCCGGACTTGACCTCGAGCGGGTGAATTTCACCCTGCTCGTTGCGGGCGCCGGTGCCGACGGAGACGACTTCGCCTTCCTGTGGCTTTTCCTTGGCCGAATCGGGGATGATGATCCCACCGGCGGTCTTTTCCTCGGCCTCGACACGGCGGACGAGGACTCGATCATGAAGCGGCCTGAAGCCCATGGTATGTACTTCCTTATTCAGGTTGCGATGTGATGCGTTGGCACTCGAATGAGGCGAGTGCCAGCGATGCGCTGCATTTGGGAGCGCGCCGCCGCCCCGTCAAGGGGTCGAGGGTGCGCCATTGCCACCCGCGCGAAGCCCCGATAGCCCGTAGGCGAGGGGGCGGCACGATGCACATCCATGTTCCAAAGCCGATTCACGGCTGGAAGCAATTCTTCAACGAGGTCGCGGTGATCACGCTTGGCATCGCCATCGCGCTCGGTGGCGAGCAATTGCTCGAGAAATGGAACGAGCACCATCAGGCCGATCTGTCGCTGGCGGCGATCAAGGACGAAATCGGCAGCAACACTGGGGGCCTCAAATCGCGAATGGCGACAGAACCTTGCATCCAGCGCCGGCTCGACGCGGTTGCCCGCTACATCGAAGTGGCGCAGGGGCCGCGGCCCAATTGGGTTGGGCGGCCGCAGATTTGGATGATGAACAGCAGCGCTGCGGAGGCCGCGCGCTCCTATGGTTCGCTAACGGCGCTGCCCCGCGACGATCAAATGGCCATTTCGGACATTTACGGCGGCTTCACCGCCATCAATGACTATCAAAGGGACGAGCAGCTGGCGTGGGCGGAATTGCGATCGATCACCGAAGATCGCGAACTCACCGATAGTGACAAGGCCAGTCTGCGCCAGGCGATCCAGCGTGCCCGGCTCGCCGATTGGGGAGTACGGATCAACGCCGCGCAGGCCATCGCCAAAGCGCGCGACGCGTTGGGGGCAACGCCCGACCCTGACATCGTCGGGTCCAAGTCGGTGTGCGTAGCGATGACCACACCGTTCGACGAGGCCGTGAAATTGTCCGGCTCGACCTACGGCGAGCCGCGCTAAACCGTTGGCGTAAGCCCAAGCGCATCGCGCCGGATCCAGCGCAACAGCATCAACACCGCAACCACCGCCAAGCCCGCTGCAAGCCCAACCCACAGCCCCAGCCCTTGCCAGGCGAGCCCGAACGCCAACCACGCCCCGACCCCCAGCCCGACGCCCCAATAGCCGACCAAGGCGAAGATCAGCGGCCAGCGTGTGTCATGGAGCCCGCGCAACATGCCCGCGCCAATGACCTGCGCGCCGTCGACCAGCTGGAACGCCGCAGCGACGGTGAGAAAGGTGACCGCAAGCGAAATCACCGCGGCATTGGCCGGGCTGTCGATCAGGAACAAGGTGATGAGTGGGCGCGGCATCAGCCAGATAAGAAGCGCCATGACGCCCATGAACAGCACCCCGAGCAACCATGCGGTCCAACCGGCGCGGGTAATCCCGGCATTGTCGCCGGCGCCGAGCGCGCGGCCGATGCGGACTGTCGCCGCCTGACCCAGGCCGAGCGGGATCATGAAGGTCAGCGCCGCGATCTGCAGTGCCACGGCATGTGCCGCGACCGCATCTTCGCCGATCCAGCCCATGAGGAAGGCCGCGAGCGCGAACACCCCCATTTCGAGCATCCAGCTGGCGCCCATGGGCAAGCCCAGACGGGCCATTTTCCAGGTACGTTCCTGGTCGAACCGCCAGAAGCGCCCGAACAGGTGAAAGCGGCGAACCTGCTTTTGGCGATGAATATACAGCGCTAGCGCTGCGGTCAGCAGAGTCCATGTCGCGGTGCTGCCGATGCCCGCGCCGATCACGCCCAATTCGGGAAAGCCCCCGGCGCCGAAGATCAACGCATAGCTAAGCAGCGCGTTGAGCGGAATGCCAGCGAGGCTCAGCCACAGGATCACCCGTGGCTGCTCCATCGCCGAGAGGAGATTGCGCATCAGCTGGAACAGCAGCCACGGCGCGGTGCACCACATATAGGCGCGCATGAATTGCTGCCCGGTCGCAGCCAGTCGGGCATCCTGGCCGAAGCCGTGCATGATCGCGCCGATGTTCCACAGCAACAACCAATAGAGCGGCAGCGCGAAGGCCAGCAGCCACAGGCCCGCCCGAAAGGTCCGCCGGACATCGCGCACGGCGTTGGCGCGCTGGCCAAGGGCGGTGGCGATCATCGGTGCTGCCGCGCTCATCAGCCCGAACATGAACATGTTGAGCGTGTAGGTCAGATTGAGCGCCAACGTCGTCGCCGCCAGCGGACGCGGCCCCAGCCGACCCATCAACAACACGTCGGTGGCGTTGATCGCCTGCTGCGTGAAATTGGCGAGGACCAGCGGCCAGGCAAGCGCGAGCATGGCGAGTAATTCGCTCCGCCAGGGTCTGGCAATAGCTTGCGGCGGGGTGCCCATGGTCGCCCGCCTAGACGCCTTGCGGTTGATCGAACAGCATTGGTTCCCCACCTAGTGGGCGCTAACGTCGAACGCGTTGCATTTTTCGGGGACTATGATGAAATTCCTTAAGGCCGTGTGGAAGCTGTTGGTGGGCATTAAGGACGGTCTCGTCCTCGTCTTCATGCTCCTGTTCTTCGCCCTGATTTACACCACCCTGTCGGCGCGGCCGCAGCCGATCCGCGACGGCGTCCTCGACGTTTCGCTCAGCGGTAACGTCGTCGAGCAGCCCGAACGCCAGGGCCTGGCCGATGCCGCTGGTGGCGTGCCGATGCGCCAATATGCGCTGCGCAAGGTGGTTGCGGCGATCGACAATGCCAAGGACGACGACCGCGTCAAAGCGGTCGCGCTCGACCTCGACAGCTTCGCCGGCGGCGGTCAGGCAGGAATGATCGATGTTGCCGAGGCGGTCCGCCGCGTGCGTTCTTCGGGCAAGCCGGTCCTTGCCTATGCCACCGGCTATACCGACGACAGCTACCAGGTCGCGGCAGCGGCGAGCCAGGTGTGGCTCAATCCGCTCGGCGCGGTGCTACTGACCGGGCCGGGCGGCTCGAACCTCTATTTCAAGGGCCTGCTCGACAAATTGGGGGTCACTGCCAACGTCTATCGCGTCGGCACGTTCAAGAGCGCGGTCGAACCGTATATCCGATCCGACATGTCGCCCGAAGCGCGCGCCAATGCGCAGGCGCTGGCCGATGCCGAACTGGCGCATTGGCGCGGAGCGGTGCTCAAATCTCGGCCTAAGGCGAACGTCGATCTGTTCCTTAAGGATACCAACGGCGCAGTCGCCGCGGCCGGCGGCGACATGGCCAAGGCCGCACTTGACGCTGGCCTGGTCGACAAGGTCGCCGACCGCCAGGTGTACGAAGCCGAGCTGGCCCGCCTCGGCGGCGCCGATAATCGCTCGGGCAAATTCCGCCGCATCGGGCTTCGCGCTTATGTTCGCGATACCGCTGACAGCGGCAAGGGCGCGCCGATCGGCGTGGTCACCATCGCCGGCATGATCATCGATGGCGAGGCTGGCACCGGCACCGCCGGCGCCGACACCATCGCCGACGAAATATCCGAAGCGGTCAACCATGACGTCAAGGCGCTGGTGGTGCGGATCGACAGCCCCGGCGGATCGGTCACCGCGTCCGAGCGGATCCGCCAGGCGCTGCTTGCTGCCAAGGCCAGGAAAATCCCGATCGTCGTGTCGATGGGCAATGTCGCGGCTTCGGGTGGCTATTGGGTGGCGATGCCAGCCGACTATATCTACGCCGAACCGTCGACCATCACCGGGTCGATCGGCGTGTTCGGGGTCATCCCCAGCTTCAAGGGCACCTTGGCCAAGCTCGGGGTCGGTGCCGATGGCGTCAAAACCACGCCGCTGTCGGGCGAGCCCGACCTGCTCAACGGCATTTCGCCCGAGGCCGGCGCGCTGATCCAGACCAGCGTCGCGGCAAGCTACAACCGCTTCATCCACATCGTCGCCGAGGCGCGTCGCAAAACGCCGCAACAGGTCGATGCGATGGCCCAGGGCCGGGTGTGGGACGGCGGCACCGCGCGCCAGCTGGGCCTGGTCGACGGCTTCGGCGGAACGGAAGCGGCAATTGCCAAGGCGGGCCAATTGGCCAAGCTCAATGGCTCGCCGGCGGTGCGCTATTTCGAGCCGCCGCAGTCGCTCGAGGAAGTGCTGGTCGGGACGTTCTATGGCGAAGAGGAGGACAGCGACGGCTCGGCCGACGCCTTTGCCATGTTCGCCTATCGCCAGCAGGAAGTGGTCGCGCAGGTGCTTGGCGAAATCAGCGCCATCACCGCCGGCCCGACGATCCAGGCGCGCTGTATCGAATGCGCCACCGCAGTCCCCGCGCCGAACCCGGCGCGGCAAAGTGGCACGATCGCCGTCTTGCGCGCGCTACTTGGGCTGTGACTTGCGCCGCCGTTTGATCGTCAACGGCAACATCACCATCGCCAGCAGGGCCATGACCAGCGACGCGATGCCAAGCGTCGCGACCCAGGCGTTATGCGGGTTCTCGCGCGTCGTCATGTCCATGATGTGGAGCCCCCACATCCAGTCGTAGAAGCGCCAGAAGCGCGTCCGCGTCGCCATGATCCCGCCGGTCGCGCGATCAATGTAGACGTGGGTGCCATCGTCGAGCGTGACCTGCCACGTCTCGACCGGCTCGCGCAGGTCGAGCGGCGGGTTCTTGCGGTCGGTGCGGACGACGGAGAGGATCCGGCCCGAGCCCTTCCACGCGTGCATCACCTCGGCCACGGCCTCGACCGCGCTGATCGGCGGCAGCCACTGGCCGGTTGCTGGATCGGCCATCCGCGTCGGCCCCTTTTCCAGCTTGACCACCCAACGTGGGCCGGCGGCACGATGTTCGAGCATCATATGCTCGATCTCGAGCCCGGCGATCTCCGGCACCACCGGCTGAGTCTTGAGCGCGAAGTGCATGTGGGTGTCGATGATGTGCCGCCCGCGCACTTCGTCGAGCGGCTTCACGATCATGATCAGGCCCGACACGACCCAGAACAGGATCGGCAGCCCGACGATCCACCCCAGCCAGATGTGGTAGCGGCGCAACGTGTGACGCATGTTCATTTCGTAAAGTCCTAGATGTGGATCGGCTTGCCGGTGACCGCCATGGCGGCTTCCTTCATCGCCTCGCTGTGCGTCGGGTGGGCGTGACAAGTGTAGGCGATGTCCTCGCTGGTAGCGCCGAATTCCATCGCCTGCGCGGCCTGTGCGATCATCGTCCCCCCGGGTACGGCGATCACCCACACGCCGAGCACGCGATCGGTCTTCGCGTCGGCGATGATCTTCACAAAGCCATCGGGCTCGTGATTGGTCTTGGCGCGGCTATTGGCCATCATCGGGAACTTGCCGACCTTGACCTCGCCATGCTCGCGCGCCTGCGCTTCAGTCAGCCCAACGCCCGCGATTTCGGGTGAGGTGTAGACGACAGACGGAATGACCTCGTGGTTCACGATGCCAGTCAGGCCGGCGATATTCTCGGCCACGGCAATGCCTTCGTCCTCGGCCTTGTGGGCCAGCATCGGACCCGGCGCGACGTCGCCGATCGCCCAGACGCCCGCCACCTTGGTGCGGAAATCGTGATCGATTTCGACCTGTCCCCGTTGGTTGACCGCAAGGCCCGCCTTGTCGAGCGCGAGGCCGTCGGTATTGGGACGGCGACCGATCGAGACCAGCACGACCTCTGCCTCAAGCGTCTGCGCCTCGCCCCCCTTGGCGGGTTCGACCGTCAGGCTCACTCCGCTGCCCCCGACCGTGGCGCCAGTGACCTTGGTGCCGAGCATGAAGGTCATGCCCTGCTTCTTGAAGATCTTGTTCGATTCCTTGCGAATGTCGTCGTCGAAGCCGGGCAGGATCTGGTCGAGATATTCGACCACGGTGACTTGCGCGCCGAGCCGCCGCCAGACGCTGCCAAGCTCAAGCCCGATGACCCCGCCGCCGATTACGACCATCGTCTTGGGCACTGCGGGCAATTCCAGTGCGCCGGTCGAATCGACGATCTTGAAGGCGGTATTGTCGACCTCGACCCCGGGCAGTGGGGTGACCGACGATCCGGTGGCGATGACGATA
>JBDSEL010000058.1:0-3966 GCA_039920065.1 Sphingomicrobium sp.
TGTCTCCTTTGCTGGGATCTTAGCAACGCTGATCAGTTCCACCAACGAAACGATATGACCGGGCGCTGATTTTCGACCAATGACCGGATTGAGATCACCGCTCGGCGAGTTTATCCACCTAACGCGCTTCGAACCCCGCCAGGCATTCGGCGAGCCAGCGCCCCGCGGTAAGTGCGCTGAGGTCGCTGGAGTCGAGCGGCGGGTCCCATTCGGTCAGGTCGATCACCCGCACGCGCTGATCGCTGGCCAGCTGGCGCACCGCCCAGAAAAAATCCTCGACCGTCATGCCGCCCGCGCGCGCGCCCGGCGCACCGGGCATTTGCGCGCGGTCGATGACGTCAATGTCGCAGTCGATGACCAGCGTCTGGCAATGGGCGACATGGTCGAGCGCGCGGTCGACCGCGGCCTCAATGCCGTCGCGGCGTAGGTCGGCCATGGTGACGACGAGATTGCCCGCAGCCAGTGCATCGCGGTGCATCGCCGCGCTATTGGCGAAACTGGCGAGCCCGACTTGCGCGATATTGGCGCCCGGCAGTCCGTCGCCGATCAGCGCTCGCACCGGATTGCCGTTGCTCAAACCCTGGTCGAGGTCGCGCATGTCGAAATGAGCGTCGAGCGTGATCAGGCCGACCGTCGCGAGGTCGCGGTCGAGCCCGAGCAGCGCCGGCCGGGTCACGGCATTATTGCCGCCGATGACGAGGATCAGTGCGTGGCGCTGTGCTGCGTCAGCGACGGCATCGCGAATGGGAGCGGTGGCCTGTTCGATGGTCAGGCCCGCGACCGCCACGTCGCCATAATCCGCGATCCGCGACTGCAATTCTTCGCCGGTCGCGACATCGTAACGGCCGATCCGCCGAAGCGTTGCGCGCAGGATCTGGGGGGCAAGATCGCAGCGGCCGGGCGTCACCGACCCGGTGCTGATCGGCGCGCCGACGAGTGCGACCGGCGCCTCGTCGCCCGCGCCGACCGTCAGGTCCGACAGATTGGGCCAGCTCATGCGCTTGACGACTAGCAGGCTTGGCCCGCAAAGCCAGTCGGATGTGGGACCGCCTGCTCGTCGATTGCCGTGTCGCAACCATGGTGCCCGCGCCCGGCAATCCGCTCGGCGTGATCGACAATGGCGCAATCGGGATAGCCGACCGCAAGGTGGTGCGCGTCGGCAAGCGCACCGAACTTGCCGGCTATCGCGCCAAGGAAGTGACGACCCTTCGCGGCGCTTGGGTCACGCCCGGATTGGTCGATTGCCACACCCATTTGATCTTCGGCGGCAATCGCGCCGACGAACATGCCATGCGCCGTGCTGGCGCAACCTATGAGGAGATAGCCCGGGCCGGAGGCGGGATCGCCTCGACCGTCGCCAAAACCGCGGCGGAAAGTGACCAGGATTTGCTGGCCAGCGCGCGGCGGCGCCTCGACGCTTTGACCCGCGGCGGGTGCACGACGGTCGAAGTGAAGACCGGCTATGGCTTGTCGGTCGACAGCGAATTGCGCCTGCTCGGCCTGGCCCATAAGCTCGGCGAAGGAGCGGCTGTGCGAATCGTCCCGACCTTGCTCGCGCTCCACGCCATCCCCGCCGACCAGCGCGACCGCCGCGCCAATTATCTCGGCGAGATCATCGACAAGCTCATCCCCGCCGCCGCCAAGACCGGACAGGTCGGGATCGTCGATGCCTATTGCGACACCATCGCCTTCACGCCGGACGAGATCGAGCAGCTGTTCAAGGCGGCCGCCGCGCACGGCCTTCGGGTGCGCCTCCACGCCGAACAATTGTCCAACCAGCATGGCGCTGCATTGGCCGCCCAATATCGCGCTTTGTCAGCCGACCACCTCGAGCATCTCGATGAGGATGGCGCCGCCGCAATGGCCGCCGCGGGGACCGTCGCGGTGCTTCTGCCGGGGGCTTATTATGCGCTCAACGAGGAGCAGAAGCCGCCGGTCGCGATGCTGCGCAAGCACCAGGTGGCGATGGCGGTGGCGACCGATTGCAACCCCGGCACCTCGCCATTGCTGTCGCCGACGCTGGCGATCAACATGGCCTGCACCCTGTTCGGATTGTCCCCCGAGGAAGCGCTCGCGGGGATGACGATCAATGCCGCGCGGGCGCTGGGCATCGACAAACAGGTCGGCACGATCGCGCCGGGCAAGGCCGCCGATCTCGCGGTGTGGAACCTCGATAGCCTCAGCGAGCTTGGATACTGGATCGGGCTGCCGGGGCCAGAGCGGCGGATTTTTGCGGGAGAAGACGCTTAGTTCACTGCCCGCAGCGATCTTCAACCGACGCCTAACGCCAGCGGTCGCCCGGCGCGGTCACATAATGGCGCCAGACATAACCCCACGGAATGATCAGCGGCATGATAATCACGCCCGCCGTAATCGCCGGGAAGTCCTCCGCGAAGGTCGGCGGCATATTGCCGGACGACCATTGCTGATAGCCGAAGAAGGCGACCCATAAAGTTTTCCAGACGAATTCGAACAGCAGTAATGGAAGCATCCGGCGCGGATAACGGATCCCGATCAGATCGAGCAGGCACATCGCGACCAGCAGACTGGGGATGACTCCGCGGGCAATCGGTTCATGCTGGAACAAAGCGGGCGCGACATTGATGCCCTCAGCGATCCCGATCAGCGCGTACATCGCGCGCATCAAGTACAGCCTCAGCGTCGTCAATTCTTCGCCGGCACTGTCGGGCATTGGAATTGCGGCACTAGCGGCCATGGTAATTCTCCTTTGTCACGCGGCTTCGTGTTGAGCGGCAGTATCGGGTTCATATTTGAGCAGATCGCCGGGCTGGCAGTCGAGCGCTTCGCAGATTGCGGTAAGGGTCGAAAAACGGATCGCACGCGCCTTCCCGGTCTTGAGGATCGACAGGTTGGCAAGTGTGATGTCGATCCGTTCCGCGAGCTCGGTCAGCGTCAGCCGCCGCTCGTGGAGCAGATCGTCGAGCCTGACGACAATCGCCATTAGATCGTTCCCCGCAGGTCTTCGCGCATCAGTGTCCCTTCGGCGAACACGCGCGCCAGCACGAACGCGCTCAGCACCGCAAGCCATGCGCTTGGCGAAAAGCCGGCGTCGAGGTGCAATTGTGGGCAGGCGTCGAAATCCCGCGACCAATCAGCGTGACTGCGGTGCTCAATATTTGCTGGCCCACCAACAGCCACGCGATCGCCTGCAGACGATATGCGTTTTCGGCGATGAACGGGTCGCCACTGCGGACCGTCCCGACCATCGCGATCAAGCGCTTGAGCAGGCCCAGGTTAAGCGGGATTGCGAGCAGTCCCAAGGCGGCGATCGTGCGTAGGCCAATCAGATATGTCGGCGTTTGAGAAGCGGCCGGCACGCCCAGTGCGGTCATCAACCAAGGGGCACGAATAAGCAGGCCCACCAGGATCGACGCGACGATGGCGCCGTATACCCAGTTGAGCAGGACCAGCAGCCGCAATGCCACATATGCGACGGGCAGAACCGGGGATTTAGCCAAAATGAATCTCCAATAACATCATTGATAAACAATAAGAGTGATATCGATAAACGTCAAATGGATTTTTCGTGGGACACGGGCTTGCGATCCGCTAGGACCCGAGCATGACCGACCAACGACGCGACAACAGCCGCCACATTCGCGCTCGCCGCGGCTCCGAGATCGTCGCCCAATCGTGGCAGACCGAGGCCGCAGTGCGGATGCTGATGAACAACCTCGACGCCGACGTCGCCGAAGATCCGCAGAGCCTGGTGGTTTACGGCGGGATCGGCCGGGCGGCGCGCAATTGGGCCTGTTACGACAAGATCGTCGAAGTGCTCGAACGGCTTGGCGACGAGCAGACGCTGCTGGTCCAGTCGGGCAAGCCGGTCGCCGTGTTCCGCACGCACAAGGATGCGCCACGCGTGCTTATCGCCAACAGCAATCTCGTCCCCAAATGGGCGAATTGGGAAGTGTTCAACGACCTCGATCGCAAGGGCCTGATGAT
>JBDSEL010000059.1:0-9376 GCA_039920065.1 Sphingomicrobium sp.
TTCCAGTTCATGGGCGTCACCCCCGAATTCGTCGCTGCCGATGGCACTGCGATCAGTCCTGAGCAGCGCGACGCGGCAATCGCCAACGGACTCAACGAAATCCACGCACTGGCGGCCTGACCCGCGCCATGTTCTCCCCGTCGCAAACGCAGCGCAGGAACTCGCCGCTGTCGCCGCTCGGTCATGCGGGGGTCATGTTGAGCAGGCAGTGAAGCCCCACGAAGGAGAGAGAGATGATGTTTGCACCGAACCTGGCCGATCCGCATTCGACCGTGAGCGACCTGGCGTTCGCACTGCGCCGCGCGGAGGAGGAATCGATCGCCCAGATCCGCTCGCTCGACCCGCAGGTGGCCCAACGGCACAGCATGATGTCGCACCTTTATGGGGAGCGTGCTCGCGCCATATTGGCGCAGCGCTCAAGCTGCTGACGGCGTTTTGAACGGTCTTTGAGAGCGGAGGATCGCTCGGACACGTCCGGTCGCTAGGCGCTAAGCAGGCGGATCGGGTGTTCGATATATTGCCGCAGTTCGGCCAGGAAATTGGCCGCGTCCCAGCCATCGACGACTCGGTGGTCACAACTCAGCGACAAGTTCATCATCTTGCGCGCCTCCAGCTCGTCACCAACGATGACCGGCAGCTCCTGCAGCTTGTTGACCGCGATGGTCGCGACCTGCGGCGGGTTGATCACCGGGGTCGACGCGATCCCGCCCATCGGCCCCAGGGAGGAGATGGTGAAAGTCGGGCCGGTCAGTTCCTCGCGGCTGGCTTTGCCGCTGCGCGCGGCCTCGCTGAGCCGGGTAATCTCGCGCGCGATATCCCATACGTTGAGCGCGCCGGCGTTGCGGATGACCGGGACCATCAGCCCGCCGTCGGTCTGCGTCGCGACGCCCATGTCGACCGCGCCGTGGCGGGTGACGACATTGGCCTCGTCATCAAACGTCGCGTTGATCATCGGCCATTGGTCGATCGCCTTGCTCAGCGCGGTGATCAGGAACGGCAGCAGGGTGAGCTTGGGATTGTCCCCACGGTCGCGGTTCATCATCGCGCGCGTTTCCTCGAGCGCAGTGACGTCATATTGCTCGACCAGCGCAAAGTGCGGGATGCGGCGTTTGGCCGCCTGCATATTCTCGGCAATCTTGCGCCGCAGCCCGACGATCTTGATCGTCTTGTCACCGCGCGGGGCCGAACCACGGCCTGACACGCTGCCGCCGTTGTAGAGAAGATAAGCGTCGAGGTCGGCGTGGCGCAGGCGGTCGCCGGTGCTTTTTACCTGACCTAGGTCGATGCCGAGATCGCGGGCGCGGGCGCGGACTGCGGGCGAGGCGAGCACCTGTGCCTTTCGTCCAGACCCGTCCGTTGTGAGCGGCTTGTTCTTCGGCTTGTCCTCTAGCTTCTCTTTCGGCTTGGCCTGGGTGGGGGCGTCGTCGGCAGCCACCACCGGCATTTCCTTGGCCTGCTGCGGTGTTGCCTCAACCGCGCCGTCGGCGAGCGGCCGCTCGGCCTGGCTATCGGCGCTCGGTTCGTCGGCGCGGTCGGCGCCCTCGGTCTCGATCACCGCCAGCACCGATCCGATCGGGATCTGGTCGCCGACTTCGCCGGCCAGCTCGACCACCTTGCCGGCAACCGGGCTTTCCATTTCGACCGTGGCCTTGTCGGTCATCATGTCCGCGATCTGCTGGTCCTCGCCGATGACGTCGCCGACCTTGACGTGCCAAGCGACGATCTCGGCCTCGGCAATGCCTTCTCCGATGTCGGGCAATTTGAACCTGTAGAGTGCCATTACTCGGCCATCACTTTCTTAAGGGCGGTCTTCATGCGCTTGGGACCCGGGAAATAGGTCCATTCGTAAGCGTGCGGGTATGGCGTGTCCCAGCCGGTCACGCGTTCGACCGGGCTTTCGAGGTGATAGAAGCAGCGTTCCTGAACCAGCGTCGCAAGTTCGGCACCGAAGCCGCTGGTGCGCGGCGCCTCGTGCGCGACGAGACAGCGCCCGGTTTTCTTGACGCTCGCCTCGATGGTTTCGAAATCGAGCGGGACGAGCGTGCGCAAATCGATGACTTCGGCGTCGATATCATTGTCGGCGCAGGCGGCGAGGGCGACGTGGACCATCGTGCCATAAGCCAGGATAGTCACCGCTTCGCCTGCGCGAACGATCTTGGCCTTGCCCAGCGGGACGGTGAAATGGCCCTCGGGAACCTCGCTCAATTCGTGCTTGGACCACGGCGTCACCGGGCGGTCGTGATGGCCGTCGAACGGGCCGTTGTAGATCCGCTTTGGCTCAAGGAAGATGATCGGATCGGGATCCTCGACCGCGGCGATCAGCAGGCCCTTGGCGTCGTGCGGATTGCTCGGCACCACGACCTTGAGGCCGGCGATATGGGTGAACAGGCTTTCGGGCGACTGGCTGTGCGTCTGGCCGCCGAAGATGCCGCCGCCATAGGGCGTTCGGATGACCATCGGCATCGGCCATTCGCCGCCGGTGCGATAGCGCATCTTGGCGACTTCGCTGACGATCTGGTCGTAGCCCGGGTAGATGTAATCGGCGAACTGGATCTCGACCAATGGCTTCAAGCCATAGGCCGCCATGCCGACCGCTGCGGCGATGATCCCGCCTTCCGAAATCGGCGCGTCGAACGCACGGGTCTTGCCGAATTCCTTTTGCAGCCCCTCGGTGACGCGGAAGACGCCGCCGAAATAGCCCGCGTCTTCGCCGAACACGACCACATCGGGGTCGGCCCGCATCAACACCTTATGGGCATCGTTCAACGCCTGGATCATGTTCATCGTCGCCATGATCAGTCGTCCTTTCGCTCGGCCAAAGCGGCGTCGCGTTGCTCGGCCAGGTGCAACGGCATTTCGGCGTAGACGTCCTCGAACACGCTTTCGATATCGACCTTGCCTTGGTCGGGCAGGATGCCGATCGCTTCGGCCTCCTTCTGCGCGGCGCGCACCGCGACATCGCATTCCGCAGTCATTGCGGCGTGGCGCTCCTCGTCCCATTCGCCGAGCTCAATGAGGTGGGCCTTGAGCCGCGCCACGGGATCACCGAGCGGCCATACTTGGCCCTCGTCCTTGGGCCGATAGCCGGTCGGGTCGTCCGAGGTCGAATGACCCTCGGCGCGATAGGTGAAGAACTCGATCATGGTCGGGCCGTTGTTGGTGCGCGCGCGCTCCGCCGCCCATTTGACCGCCGCAAAGACCGCCAGAACATCATTGCCGTCGACCCTGAGCGAGGCGATCCCATAGCCCGTGGCCCGCTGCGCGAAGGTCGCCCGTTCGGCCCCCGCGATCCCGCTGAACGAGCTGATCGCCCATTGATTATTGACCACCGCGAGGATCACCGGAACGTTGTACACTGCGGCAAAGGTCAGCGCGCTGTGGAAGTCGCCTTCGGCCGTCGCGCCGTCGCCGATCCAGCCCATGGCGATGCGGTGATCGCCCTTGATCGCGCTGGCCATCGCCCAGCCCACCGCCTGCGGATATTGAGTGCCGAGATTGCCTGAGATCGAGAAGAAGCCGTGCGCCTTGTCCGAATACATGATCGGCAACTGGCGGCCCTTCATATGGTCGCCGGCGTTCGAGTAGATTTGGTTCATCATCTTGACCAGCGGATAGCCGCGGGTGACGAGCAGACCCTGCTGGCGATAGGTCGGGAAATGCATGTCCTCGCGGTCCATCGCATTGGCCGCTGCAATCGCGATCGCCTCCTCGCCGGTGCACTTCATGTAGAAGCTGGTTTTGCCCTGCCGCTGCGACCGATACATACGATCATCGAAGACACGCACGGTGACCATGTCGCGCAGCATCTTGCGCAGCAAATCGGCATCGAGCTTGGGGTCCCACGGCCCGACCGCGCGATGATCGTCATCGAGTACCCGCACCAGATCGGTCGCAAAAGGGATCGTCGCCGCCGCTTCAACCGCACTGTCGGGGCGCGGCTGCGCGCCCGCGGGCGGGATTTCGAGGTCCGAGAAATCGGGCGCGTCACCGGGGCGAAACTTGGGTTCTGGCACGTGCAGCGCGAGCACTGGCCGATTGGCCCTGACGAAATTGGGATCTGTGTCGCTCATGAGTGGGTGAGCGCTTAGTCGCCTCGCGCGCGTGCGGCAAGGATGGGCGAACCGGCACGCGCGCGATTGCAAGTCAGGATGAAACAAGGCAGCGTCGGGCGATGCGCAAACTCATCCTCCTCGCCACCTGCCTGGTTCCTGCCCTTCTTGGCTGCGCACCTCAATCAGTGGCCCCGCCAATGGTCGTCGCAAATCAGCTGGTGCCGACGGTTTATGTCACCCGCCACATGCACAAGGCGGCGGGGGACGATCCGATGCTGTCGGACGAGGGCATGGCGGAGGCGCAGCGCCTCGCTGCAGCACTGCGCAACAAGGGCGTTGCGGTAATCTTCGTCACCGCGACGCGGCGCTCGCGCCAGAGCGGCGAGCCCTTGGCCGCGGTGACTGGCGCGCCGATCGAAGTCTATGATCCCAAGAACACTGCGGCGCTGGTCACGCGAATTGCGGCGATCCCTGGGTCGGTCCTGGTCGTCGGGCATTCAAACACGGTGCCGGAGCTGGTGGTCGCGTTCGGCGGACCCGCGATCGGGCCCATGGCCGAGACGGATTACGGCCGCCTGTTCGCGATCCGCAGAGTCGATGGGGCGACCGTGGAGAGCCGCCCCTAGTCGCGCTCAATCTTCCTCATGCGCTTCCTTGGGTAGCCCGTTGGTGACACCCGCGGTAAAATTGCCGCCGGCCGATTCCTGGAACCAGAAGGGTTTGAACCCGCCCGACCCGCCAGCAACGATCTGCAGATTGCGATCAAACAAGCGCCCGCCCTGCATGGTCATCGCGACCGTGTCGGAATTGCGAATATTGGCCGTCGGGTCGGAGTCGAGCACGACGAGGTCGGCAAGCTTGCCCGGCTCGAGGCTGCCGAGGTCCTTGTCGAGCCCAAGAGCGCGCGCCGGATTGATCGTGCCGGTCTTGAGCGCCTCGATATTCGACATTCCGCCGAGCTGGAACATCCAGATGTCCCAATGCGCTCCGAGCCCTTCGCGCTGGCCGTGCGCGCCAACCGAGGTCGGCACGCCCATATCGCTGATACGCTTGGCGGTCCTGGCGATTTCGATGACGTTGTTTTCCTCATCGGGATTCTGGACCGGGCGGCGAGCGCGCGCATCGATCAGCGGACGCGGCACCCATCGCGACAGGATCGGCTCCTCCCATACCTTGGTCTTCTGATACCAATAATTCTCGCCGAACGGCCCGCCATAAGCCACGACCAGGGTCGGGGTGTACGCCGTCTTGCTGCCCTTCCAGAACTGGAGGACATCGTCATAGACGTGGGCGACGGGGAGCGAGTGCTCGATTGTCGTGTGGCCGTCGGCGATCTGGGTCATGTTCATCATGAACAACGAGCCGCCTTCGGGCACCACTTCCATGCCCAGTTCGCGCGCCGCCTCGACGATCATCTGACGCTGCTCGCGGCGCGGCTGGTTGTAGCTTTTGACCGACCAGGCGCCCGAGGATTGCAAGCGCCGCAAGTGCGTGCGCGCGTCGTCGAGGGCCTTGATCTCAACCGTGAATGGGGTTGTCGCGCCATACAGGATGGTGCCGGTCGAATAGATGCGCGGCCCCCAAATCAGCCCGGCCTTTTGATATTCGCTCGCCGCAAATACTTCGAACGTGTCGTTGGACGGATCGTGGACGGTGGTGACGCCATAAGCGAGCGCTGCGGCGTGGAACCAGTTCTGCTGCGGAATGATCCGCTCCGACCCCATCGAGCCGTGCCAATGGGCATCGATTAGACCCGGGATGATGGTCTTGCCGGTGACATCGATGGTGCGCGCGCCAGCTGGCACGGTTATGCTCGCCATCGGCCCGATCGCTTCGATGCGGTCGCCGTTGATGACGATCATGCCATTGTCGATCACCTCGTCGCTGCCGCCGCGCATGGTCACGATCTTGGCGCCGACCAGCGCGATCCGGCCGCTCGGCCGGGCCTGCGGAACGGCGAAGCCAAGATTGGCCGCGATCGGCGCCTTGGCCTGATCGCCGCCCTTGAAATCGCCCGATCCGGCAAAGGTCTGGACGCGCAGGGTCGGTCCCTCGCTCCAATATAATTGGCGGCTGTTGCCGGCCCAGTGGATCCAGTCCCCAGCGTCGGCGCTGACCCGCGACTGGGGAAAGGCAGTGCCCGCTGGCGCGACGTCGATCGACCGACCGGACCGAACGAACGGCATGACATAGGCCTGGTAGCGCTCGGTCCAGGCGACATAATTCTCGTCCGGCGACACCTGGAAGTCGCTGGCGTTGGCGCTGATCAGATGCGTGACCTCGTCGGTGCCGGCGAGCGAAACCGACTTGAGCAAATGCTTTTCCTCCTCGCCGTCGGCAGCGAAGAAGATGCGGCCGTTGTCGGCACCGAAGTGCGGCTGCGAGCCGGTCTTCGACACTTTCCTGGGCGTTCCGCCGCGGGTCGGGACAACGTAAAGCCCCGGGTCGCGACCCCATAAGGACGTGGTCAGGAAGCCGTCGCTGGTTTTACGGTAAGCGATCAGCGCGCCATCGGGCGAGAAGGCGGGCTCGAGATAGTGGCCCGGCTCGGGAGTGACGATCCGTCCCTCGCCGCCATTTGCGCCGACGACCTTGATTCGCCCGGCCTTGTCGTCGTCCCACGAAACGTAAGCGATCTGGCGTCCGTCGCGCGACCAGGCGGGGTAGCTTTCGAACTCGGTCGCTTTGGTCAGCCGCCGCGCGGAGCCGCCCGCCATGTCCTTGACGTAAAGATGGCCGAGCGCCTCATAGACCACGCGACGCCCGTCGGGGCTGGCGTGGGCGAAGCGGGTCATCTTGACGTCGAAGGTGGCCGGCGCGACGTCCTTTTGCTGGCGCACCGCATCTTCGACGAAGCGCGTCCCGGCGACATGAAAGGGGATGTCGGTAAGCGCTCCGCCAGCGACATTGACGCGCTTGATGCCGCCGCCCGCCCAGAAGACGATCGAGCGACTGTCGGGGGTCCAGCTCATCCCCGGATAGACGCCCTGCACCGCCCAGGTTTCCTGCATGTCGCGGTCGAGGACATCGGTCAGCGGGGTAATCCGGCGGGACTCGAGGTCCATCAGCATGATCGTCGATTTATAGCGGACGCGGCGGATGAAGGCCAAGGTCTTGCCATCGGGCGACGGCGTCGGGCGGATCGCGCCGCCGGGGCCGCTGACCAGCGTTTCGATATCGCCGGTGGTCCGGTCGAGGCGCTGGATGACATAGATCTGGCCGTTGACGTCCTTCGAATATTCGAAGGTCGCGCCGGGCGTCGCATCGTCGGAGAAATAGAGGTAACGACCGTCAGGCGAAAACGCCGGCTCGTTGGTGTCCTTCTGTTTTGTCCGCGCCTTGGTCATCTGCACGCCGTCGCCGCCACCGCCACGATGATAGAGCCACATTTCGCCCGAGCCGAGCGAGCGCGACGAGGTGAAGTGCTTGCGCGCGACCAGATAATTGCCGTCGGGCGACCAATCGGCCTGGTTCAACAGGCGGAAATCTTCCTTGGTGATCTGGCGCGTCGCACCGCTGGCGCGGTTGATGACCCAGACATTGTCGCCGCCGCCACGATCCGAGGTAAAGGCGATTTCGCGACCGTTGGGCGAGTAGCGTGGCTGCATGTCCCAGCTGTGGCCCTGGGTCAGGACGCGCGCTTCGCCGCCCGCGATCGGCATAGTGTACAAATCGCCGAGCAGGTCGAACGCGACTTCGCTACCGTCGGGCGAGACATCGAGGCTCATCCAAGTCCCGCTGCGGGTATCGATCGGAACGTCGTGGCCGGGGCCATGGCGGGCATCGACCGACCATTTGGAATCGACCTTGCCGCTGGACGTCGGCGAAGCGGCGATGCCGGGTGGTTGGGGCTGCATGATCGGCGAGGCCTGGCCCGGCTGCGGCACCGGCGGCGCGACCGGCGGGGTCGGAGCCTGCGATAGCGCCGGGGTCGCCGCCAGACCCATGGTCGATAATAGAATAGCCAGGTGCCGCATGATCATTGTCCCCAAAGATTTCGGGGAGGTTGTGCGGCGCGCAGCGAAAACGGGCAAGAGCTATGCCGGTCGTTGGTAGAACATCTGTGCGCGTTGACGTCATCGCGGGCGGGCCGCTAGGGCGGCAGAATGGCCGATAAAGCAATTACCGACACACCGCCCGATCGTCTTTCGCTCGACCCGCGCAGCCCGCATTATGACGAACAGTTGCTGAGCCGCGGCGTCGGCATCAAGTTCAACGGCAAGGAACGCACCGGCGTCATCGAATATTCGATTGCCGAGGGCTGGATTCGCGTGGCGGCTGGCCGCAGCCTCGATCGCAATGGCCAGCCGATGACGGTTAAACTCAACGGCGCGGTCGAACCCTATTATGAGTCCGCCGCGCCCGCCGAAGACGATTCAAGCGGGGCTTAGAGCGAGCGGCGCGCGCGCCGTTCCCTGAGCTTTCCGAAACCCCAGCTAAGCGCGGCGACCGCCGCCAGCGCCGGAACACTGCGGCGTGCAAGCGCAGCCGCGCCGAAACCGATCAGCGCACCCTTCGAGCCGCTGTTGGCGCCCGCGAGCTTTTGGCCCAGCAGGGCACCGGCAATCTTTCCAAACATAGTCTTGGCTCCCGAATCATTGGCGTTTGCTGCCCGACGCACCGGGGGGCTGGTGGGTTCCACATGCAGCTTGGGAAATTTTGCCAATCATTGGGTGGGATAGTCGGCCGGCTGCACCCTTCAGCGAGCACTTTTGGCAGTTTTACGGGATTGGCACGAACCTTGAATAGCTATTGGCATGAGCCGCTGGATGTTCCGGTGGCCCGTCAAAAAAGGGAAACATCATCATGCAAGTTCAGTCGCCATTCGCCCGCAACGTCATCGCCCTCATCGGCGCTCTCGTCATGAGCACGGTCACCGTCGGTGCCGCAGTCGGTCCGGCCCAGGCCAATGCCAATCCCATGAAAGTCGTCATCAATGGCTGAATTCCAAGTTCTTGAAGCGAAGGTCCCGGTCCGCACCCCGGCACTGGCCTCTACCCCGGCCGTGGTTCGCAACCCGGAAGCCGCCGGCGCAAGCCCGCTTGCTCCGATCGCGAACTGGCTCGGTGGCCCGGTGTTCAGCCGCGCTCGCGATATCTTCGCGGCGAACATGGCCGAGCTTCTCGATCGGGCAGAAGACCCGACGCGGATGATCCGCATGATCATCATCGAGATGGAAGAGACGTTGGTCGAAATTCGCTCCACCGCCGCTCGCTCGATCGCCGACATCAAGGAAATGCGCCGGGCGCTGGTGCGCCTTGACGACCTCCAGGCCAATTGGTCCGACAAGGCCGAGCTGGCCCTGTCCAAGGACCGCGAAGACC
>JBDSEL010000060.1:0-13736 GCA_039920065.1 Sphingomicrobium sp.
GGGTCAGCCGCTCCTGGATGATCTCGAGGTGGAGCAGGCCGAGGAAGCCGCAGCGGAAGCCGAAGCCGAGGGCCGGGCTGCTTTCGGTCTCGAAGCTGAAACTGGCGTCGTTGAGGCGCAATTTATAAAGGCTGTCGCGGAGCTTCTCGAAGTCCGCGGCGTCGACCGGGAACAGGCCGCAGAACACCACTGGCTGGACTTCCTTGAAGCCGGGCAGGGCCTCGGCGGTCGGGCGCTTGGCATCGGTGATGGTGTCGCCGACGCGGGTTTCGGCGACTTCCTTGATTTGCGCGGTGATGAAGCCGATTTCGCCGGCCGCGAGCTCGGACAATTGCTCGATCTTGGGGCGCATACAGCCGACGCGGTCGACCAGATGGGTGGTGCCGGCGGCCATGAACTTGATCGCCATGCCGCGTTTGAGGATGCCGTCCTTGACCCGGACCAGGATGACGACGCCGAGATAGGGGTCGTACCAACTGTCGACCAGCATTGCCTTCAATGGCGCGGCGCGATCGCCCGTGGGGGGCGGGATCTTGTCGACGATCGCCTGCAGGATGTCGGTGATGCCGATGCCCGATTTGGCGCTTGCCAGGACCGCCTCCGACGCGTCGAGGCCGATGATCTCCTCGATCTCCTGCTTAACCCCCTCCGGATCCGCCGCCGGAAGGTCTATCTTGTTGATAACAGGGACAATTTCGTGATCGTGCTCAATCGATTGATAGACGTTGGCGAGGGTTTGCGCTTCGACCCCTTGCGCGGCGTCGACCACCAGCAAGGCGCCTTCGCACGCCGCCAGGCTGCGCGACACTTCATAGGCGAAGTCGACGTGGCCGGGGGTGTCCATCAAATTGAGCTCGTACGACTGGCCGTCGGCGGCGACCCATTGCAGGCGCACCGTCTGCGCCTTGATGGTGATCCCGCGCTCCTGCTCGATCTCCATATTGTCGAGCATCTGCCCGTGGGTCATTTCGCGCTCGCTAAGCCCGCCGGTGGCGAGGATCAGCCGGTCGGCAAGCGTCGACTTGCCATGGTCGATGTGGGCGATGATGGAAAAATTGCGGATCAGGTTGAGGTCTGTGGACAAGGGTCAAGATCTTCGGGATTTGGGGGATAGTTGGGCCGCGCCTAGCAGAGGCTTGCGGCAAGCGCGAGCGTGGCGGAGCAGACTATTGCGGGCCGAAGAACAGGATCGAGCCTGCGGCAACCACCGCGACGATGACGAAGCCGATGCTGTGATGGACGAAGCGCGGATGCTCGTGGCGACGGGCATGGCGCGAACCGGCCAGCGCGGCGGCTACCAAGGCTAGCGCGAGAAGCAGGAGCTGGACGGCGAGCGGCATCGTCCCAATCTAGGCCCGCCACGCCTTTTGTCGAGCGTTGAGCGCCGCCCGTCGTTGGCCCGGTTGCATGAAGGCGATCCTGCGCTAAGTCTTGGTCATGGCTATATTTCTGTACCGCGCGGCGACGGCTGCTGCTGTTGTCGCTGCTTTGCTCGCCTCTGCACCGACCCTCGCCACGGCGGCGGCGCCGACATCGGTTCCGATCGCCAGCCTGATCAAGCAGGTCGGCATTCCGCACAACAGCTTCACCCTTGCCAATGGGCTGAAGGTGATCGTCCACGAGGACCGCAAGGCGCCGATCGTCGCGGTCAACGTCTGGTACAATGTCGGGTCCAAGGACGAGCCGGCAGGCAAGACCGGCTTTGCGCATCTGTTCGAACATCTGATGTTCAACGGCACGCAAAATGCGCCGGGAGACTATTTCACGCACCTGCAGGACATTGGCGCCACCGACTATAACGGCACCACCAACAATGACCGCACAACCTATTATGAAACGGTGCCGTCTGGCGCGCTCGAGCGCGCGTTGTTCCTCGAAAGCGACCGCATGGGCTGGCTGCTCGGCGCGGTGACCCAGGGAGTGCTCGATAACCAGCGCTCGGTCGTCCAGAACGAGAAACGGCAGGGAGATTCGCGGCCCGGCGGGCTGATGCAATATACGTTGTTCGAGAACCTCTATCCCGCCGGCCACCCCTACAGTCACTCGGTAATCGGCTCGATGGCCGACCTCGACGCCGCCAGCCTGACGGACGTCAAGCAGTGGTTTCGCGAGAAATATGCGCCCAATAATGCGGTGCTGGTGATTGCCGGCGACGTCGATCCGGCCACCGTGCAGCCACTGGTCGAGAAATATTTCGCGGCAATCCCGGCCGGGCCGGTCAATCGCCCCGCGCTGGCCACCATCCCGACGCTGTCCGCGCCCAAGGCGATCGCCTTGAAGGATGCGGTGGCGATGACCGTCATCCAGCGCTTTTGGGCGGTGCCGGGGTTGCTCGACAAAGACCTCGCAGCGCTCGACATCGGCGGCGCCGTTCTTGGTGGCCTCGCCAGCTCCCGGCTCGACGCGGCGATGGTCCGCGATGAACAAGTGGCGGTGGCGGTATCGGCTGGGCTCTCCCCGCTCCAGCGCGCCGGAGTGTTTTCGGTTTCCGCTTATGTGAAGCCCGGGACTGACCCGGGTAAGGTCGGCGCCCGGCTCGACCAGTTGGTCGCGGACTTCATTGCCAAAGGCCCGAGCACCGACGAAGTCGCGCGCGCGGTCATGGCGGTCGTTTCTAACCAGATCCGTTCGCTTGAGGGAGTCGGCGGCGGCGGCGGCAAGGGCGCTACGCTGGCCGAAGGCGCGGTCTATGCCGGCGACAGCGAATTCTATCGCAAGACCTTGGCCACTTACGCCGCGATTCAACCTGCGACGGTGCGCTCGGCGATGCAGCGCTGGCTGCGCCGACCGCCGTTGACGATCACCCTTGCGCCGGGCGAGCGCGGCGCGGCCTATGGCGAGGCGAAAGCGGTCGAACCGGTCAAGCCCGCTGACAAGAAAGCGGCCACAATTCCAACGCGCATCGCGCCGCCGGTCAGCGATGTCGCAGCGCTCGACTTTCCCGATATCCAGCACGCGCGGCTGTCGAACGGCATTGCGGTCAACTATGTCCAGCGCGGCGCACTCCCGCTGACTCAGGTCGCATTGGCGTTCGAGGCCGGCTCGGCCGCTGATCCGCTCGACCGACGCGGCCTCGCAAGCCTGACCATGGACCTGCTCGACGAAGGCACGGCATCGCTGACGTCGCAGCAATTCGCGGAAGCCAAGGAGCGGCTCGGTGCTGACCTGAGCACCAGCAACACGCAGGATCGCTCGCTGATCTATCTGTCGGCGCTGACTCCCAACCTCGCCCCGTCGCTCGATTTGCTGAGTGACCTCACCCGCAATGCCGCCTTGCGCCCAGCCGACATCGATCGGCTCAATAGCCAGCGCCTGACCGCCATTGACCAATCGCGGAAGGACCCGACCAAGGCCGGCCAACGGCTGTTGCCAGTGGTGCTCTATGGCGCAAACCATCCCTACGGCGGACCGCCGTCGGGCGATGCCACAGCCATTGCCGCTTTCGCTCGCGGCGACTTTGCGAGCTTCCGCGAGCGCTGGTTGCGGCCCGACAATGTCAAGATCTTCATCGTCTCCGATCGGCCGTGGGCAGAGTTGAAGCCGCTGATCGAATCGCGCTTTGGCGACTGGGCGGCGCCGACGGTGGCCAAGGGCGTCAAGCTGTTCCCGCCCCCTGCGCCGCGCCCAACCAAGCCGCGCATCCTGCTAGTCGATCGGCCCGGCGCGCCGCAATCGGGTATCGTCGGCGCGCAGCTGCTGCCGATCGACGCAAAGGGCGACATCATCCCTTTCAACACCGCCAATGAAGTCCTCGGTGGGACCTTCCTGTCGCGGCTCAACATGGACCTACGCGAAAGCAAGGGCTGGTCATATGGGGTCAGGGGCAATGCCAATTTCAACGCCCATGCCGTGCCCTACATCATCTCGGCACCGGTCCAGGGCGACCGCACAGGAGAGGCGATCGCAGCGCTCAACCAGCAGGTCGGGGATTTCCTGACGACCAGAGGCGTCGATGCCGACGAGCTCAAGCGCACGGTGGCGAATAATGTGAAGCAGTTGCCGGGCGAATTCGAAACGTCGGGCGCGGTGCTTGGCGCGATGCTCAACATCGACCTCCTCGGCCGGCCCGACAATTATTATGAAACGCTCGCTGACCGCTATCGCGCGCAGACTATTCAATCGCTCGATGCCGCAGCGCGGGCGGCGATCGATCCCAAGGCGTTCGTGTGGATCGTGACCGGCGATGCAGCCAAGGTAAAGCCGCAGCTCGACAAGCTGGGAATGAGCGTCGAAGTCGTCGAGGCGCCCTAAGCGACTTAGGCGCGGATGACGCGCGTGACGTGGCCGACTTTGCGGCCCGGGCGGGCTTCGCCCTTGCCGTAAAGATGGACGTGAGTGCCGGGCTCGGCGACCAGCGCTGGCCATTCGGCAATGTCGTTGCCGATCAGATTGTCCATCGTCGCGCCGGTGCCGGTCAATGCGGTCGAGCCCAGCGGCAAACCACAAATGGCGCGAATGTGCTGCTCGAACTGCGAGGTTTCGGCACCCTCGATCGTCCAATGACCGCTGTTGTGGACGCGCGGCGCGAATTCGTTGACCAGCGGCCCGTTGGCGGTTGCGAACAGCTCGACCGTCAGGACACCGACATGGCCCAGCCGCTCGACTATCCGCGCGGCGACCGCGCAGCCCTCCGCCGCTTGCGCTTCGACCGCAGCGCCTGCGGGCACTTCGCTGTGGCGCAAAATTCCGTCGCGATGGGTATTGCGCGGCACTGGAAAGGCACGGGTCTCGCCATCCGCGCCGCGCGCGATGATGACCGAGAATTCGGCCAGGAAATCGATTTTCGCTTCGGCGACGGCCGGCGCGCCCTTGATCTTGGCCCAGGCTTGCTCGGCCTCGTCGGGACTGGTGACCCACGATTGGCCCTTGCCGTCATAGCCCATGCGCCGGGTCTTGATCAGCACTGGTGCGCCCAGCGTTTCGAGAGCGGCGACGATGTCGGCCGCGCTGTCGATCTGTCGCCACGGCGCCGGGCTCGCGCCGCATTCCTCGACGAAACGCTTCTCGAGCGCCCGGTCCTGCCCGATCGCCAGGCTTCTGACGCCTGGCCGAAGCTTATCCTCGATCGCCCGCAGAGGCTCGGCGCTGAGATTCTCGAATTCGTAGGTGACGATGTCGCAGGCGTCGGCCAAGCGATTCAATGCATCGACGTCATCGAAGCGGGCGCGAGTGAAGGCCGCCGCAACGCGCGCCGCGGCGGGCGCTTCATGCGGGTCGAGGATGTGGCAATCGTACCCCAGCTGGGCGGCAGCGATCGACAGCATTCGGCCCAATTGACCGCCGCCGATGATACCGATCGTCGAGCCGGGCGGAATCGTCATTCGGGCGTATCGGCAACCGCATCGGTCTGGGCTGCCCGCCATTCGTCCAGTCGGGCGGTCAGCGCCTCGTCGCTGGTGGCCAGGATCGAGACTGCAAGCAAGGCAGCGTTGATCGCCCCCGGTTTGCCGATGGCCAGGGTTGCGACCGGAATTCCGGCCGGCATCTGGACGATCGACAGCAGGCTATCCATGCCCTTGAGGGAATGGCTTTCGACCGGCACGCCAAGCACCGGAAGCGAGGTCATCGACGCCGTCATGCCGGGCAAATGCGCGGCACCGCCAGCGCCAGCGATGATCACCTTGAGGCCGCGTTGCCGCGCGGTCTCGGCATAATCGTACAGCCGCTGCGGCGTGCGATGGGCTGAAACGACGCGCGTTTCATGCTCGACCCCAAGCGCGCTCAGCGTATCGGACGCGTGGCGCATGGTTTCCCAATCGGACTTGCTGCCCATGATGATTCCGACCCGCGGCTTGGTCATCGTCCCGTCCCGATACAGTGTCTAGGAACGCCGTCGTTTAGGGGGGCAAAGTCTGGCAGGCAACGGCCTTGGTCGTCATTCGTTTAACCCGGTTCCAAGATCGGAATTTTTTGTTATGTTTCGATTCATCGGCTTGGGATTCAACGTAAAGTGAACAAGGGCGCGGCGATCGTCATGAACGCAAGCGAGATGAGCAGCGAAATTCAGCGCCTGCGCGGCGAAGTCGCGCGGTTGCAGGAACGCGTCGCACAACTTGATGAAATGGCCCACCAGGATCCGCTGGTCGCAATGCCAAACCGGCGCGGCTTCGAACGCGAATTGCAGCGCATGATCGCGCGCATCAGCCGCTATCAGGCAAAGGGCGCATTGCTCTACGTCGATATCGACGGGCTCAAGATCATCAACGACAGTTTCGGCCACCGCGCCGGGGACGAGGCGCTGATCCAGGTGTCGCGCTTGCTCGTCGAGGGGTTGCGCCGGAGCGACATTGTCGCGCGCATCGGCGGCGACGAATTTTGTGTGCTGCTCGAAAATGTCGAGGAAGCCGGCGCGCTCGAAACCGCGCAGCGGCTCGGCGACGCGATCTGCGATTGCGAATTCATGTACGAAGGTGACGCGCTTCCGCTCAGCGTGGCGATCGGGGTCGCGGCGATCCTGGCCGAGGATTCGATCGAAGACGTGATGGCCCGCGCCGATGCCGAAATGTATCGCCGCAAGGCGGCCGCTTAGGCCTCGCTCAGGTAATAGCGGCGCTGGACCGACATATCGTCGCCTAGCTCATAGACGATCGGCTGGCCGGTAGGGATTTCCAGGCCGACGATGTCCGCGTCTGAAATGCCCGACAAATGCTTTTCAAGGGCACGCAACGAATTGCCATGGGCGGCGACGATCACGCGCTTGCCGGCCCTGAGCGCGGGCACGATCTCGGCTTCGAAATAGGGCAGCACCCGGTCGATCGTGTTCTTGAGGCTTTCGCTGGCTGGCACCGCGACGCCGTCATAGCGGCGATCGCCGAGCGTGGTGAACGGGCTGTCGGCGGGGAGCGGAGGCGGCGGGATGTCGAAGCTGCGGCGCCAGATCTTGACTTGGTCCTCGCCGACCTTGGCGATCATCTCGGCCTTGTTGAGACCGGTGAGGCCCCCATAATGACGCTCGTTGAGGCGCCAGTCCTTGGTCACCGGCAACCACAGCCGATCCATTTCATGAAGGACCATGTTGAGCGTTCGAATGGCGCGCGTCAGCACGCTTGTGAAACACAGGTCAAAATCGAAACCCTGGTCCTTGAGCAGCCGGCCCGCGGCGCGTGCTTCGGCAATGCCCTGTTCGCTCAGATCGATATCCCACCAGCCGGTGAAGCGATTTTCCAAATTCCACTGCGACTGGCCGTGGCGGAGCAGGACGAGCGTCGGCATCAGCGTCGCTCCGGCTGCGCCTTGATCAGTTCGGGCAGGATCGAGTGGAGCGCATCGAGGCAGGCGTGCGCGAGATATTTCGAACGCTGCGTCGACCATCCATAGACCGGGTCGGGGAGGTCGAAATTATCCTTGAACGGCATTTCCAAAGTCATCGACACGCAGCCAAAACGTTCGGCCAGCTGGGTCGTCGACATGGTCATGTTCGCCTCGCCGGGCGCGGCGATGGCATAGCCCTTGGTGCGCTGGAAATCGGGCGAATTCCGCTCCAGCGTCTCGCCGAACAATCCGAACAGGCGGGTCTGGCGCTCGGTGATCGAGGGAATGCCCTCGAAGCCGGCGAGGAAGTTTGCGGGGATCGCCTCGTCGCCGTGAACGTCCATCGCGAAATCGACGCCGGTCTGGTCCATCGCATTGCGCACGCACAGCACTTCGGGGCTCTTGTCGGCGCTCGGCTCGTGCCATTCGCGGTTGAGGTTCACGCCGACCGCATTGGTCCGCAAATGCCCCCGGCGCGAGCCATCGGGGTTCATATTAGGGACGACGCGGAAGGTGCAATCGCGGCGCAGGACTCGGGCCACGGGGTCCTCCTCGTCTACCAGCTTCTCAAGCGCGCCTTCCATCCACCATTCGGCCATGCTTTCGCCCGGATGCTGGCGGGCATAGAGCCAGACGTTGATCGCGCCCTCGCCGATGGTCAGGCAGTCAATGTCCTGGCCGTCGAGGGTTTTGCCGAGAGAGCGGTAGGAAACGCCCGGAACACCGGCGATAGCGGTCACCAGATCATGATGACGCTCCATCGAATAAGGCGCGAAATAGGCGATCCAGACCGGCTCCTGCGGCATTGTAAAGGTCATCGTGAGAACGCCGTCGGCATAGCCGGTATCGTCGATGCGGACCCATTCTTCGCGGTCCAGCGACATGCATGCCTTATAATCGGGCCAGCCGTTGGGATAGGCGGCCTGCGCGCAATTGACGATACGCAGGCTGACCTCCTTGCCGGCGCCGCCGGACACGCGGAAATAGAACCATTGGTAGAAATCGCTCATGTGATCGGTGACGATCTCAAGGTTGGCGCTATTGTCGGACTGATTGACGACGCGAATGTTGCCGGCGTCGAACGAGCTGGAAATGTTGAGGGTCATCGGGACTTTCTTTGCACTCAGCCGGAAGGGTCGGCGGCGTCATAAAGGGGCGGGACGGGAGTTGAAAGCCCCGCAGCCGAGATGGTTGCCGACGTTGCTCGGCTTGGCGGTTTTAAAGCGGACTTATCGACATCGCGCCGGGGTGATCCGGCACAAATGCACTACGGCAATCAAAAATTCCTTAACCCGTTTCAGGCACAAGGTGGCGATGGGACGGCTTTACCTTTTCCTGTGCCTTTGTCTCGGCATGTTCGGCTGCATGGCCAGCAGCCTCAAGCAGGTCGCGCCGGGCCCTGCCGACAGCGCGCGCTTCGCCGAAGTCCCGGAGAGTCCAGTCACCGTCAGCGAACCCGGCGACACTTCACGCAGCGCACCGAGCGTCGCGTCCTACACCGGCGCCGGCCTGGTGCTCAAGCGCCATGGCGACGGCCATTTCTACGCCAATGTCGAAATCAACGGCGCCACCATCGAAATGCTGATCGACACCGGAGCCAGCGGCGTCGCTTTGTCGGAAAATGATGCCCGCCGAATTGGCATCGCGACCTCGATCGGGATGCGCGACCATATTGGTGAAGGCGCCGGCGGAGCCGTTTATGGCGATGTGGTTCAGCTCAATCGAGTTCGCCTCGGCGACGTCGAACTCGATCAGGTGCAGGCGGTCGTCCTCAAGGGCGGCAACATGTCGCTCCTCGGCCAGAGCTTCCTGGCCAAGTTCGGCAAGGTCGAGATCGAAGGCGACCGGATGTTCCTGCGCTCCTGAGCCGACTGCCGATTGTGGGGTTTGACCGCGCCGATCCTGCTCCTTACGCATCGCTTCCTCGATTGAAGGGGATTGTGCATGCGTGGACGTCAATTTGCAGCCAAAGCGGCGGTGGTCGCGGGGCTCCTGGCATCGGCCGGGCCAGCGTTTGCGCAAGCGGAGTTTTCGGTTCCGACCAAGCCGGTCGCGGTCGATGAAACTTATTTGAGCGGGCTCGAATGGCGCAACATCGGCCCCAAGCGCGGCGGCCGCTCGACCGCTACTGCCGGCAGCAGGGCACGACCCAACGAATATTATTTCGGCGCGCTTGGCGGCGGGCTGTGGAAGACCGAGGACGGCGGCACGACGTGGAAGCCGGTGACCGACGGCAAGGTCGACAATAGCGTCGTCGGCGGTGTCGCGGTGTGCGAGGCCAATCCCGATATCGTCTACATCTCGACCGGCGAAACCGAGCTGCGCGGCAACATCATGCCCGGCAATGGCGTCTACAAATCGATCGATGCGGGCAAGACATGGACCAGCCTTGGCCTCAAGGACGTGCGCAACTTCTCGCGCATTCGCGTCGACCCCCGCAATTGCGACACCGCCTTCGCCGGCGGCTTTGGCGAATATGGCACGCCAAGCGCAGCGCGCGGGGTCTACAAAACTGTCGATGGCGGCAAGAATTGGAAGAAAGTGCTCTACCGCGATGCCAATAGCGGTGCGGTCGACATTTCCATCGACCCCAGGAACCCCGACATTCTCTACGCCGCGTTGTGGGAGGCTTCGCGCAAACCGTGGGCGATGAGCTCGGGCGGGCCGGGAAGCGGCTTGTTCAAGAGCGGCGACGGGGGCGAGCATTGGACCGAGCTGACGCGCAATCCGGGCATGCCCGCGGGCCTGATCGGCAAGATCGGCGTCAGCGTCTCCCCGGTCGACGGCAAACGCGTCTATGCGATCGTCGAAAATGACAATGGCGGCGTCTTCGTGTCCGAAGATTCGGGCGCGACTTGGAAACGCAGCAACGACAGCCGCGACCTGCGCCAGCGCGCCTTCTATTATTCGCGCATCACCGCCGATCCCAAGGACAAGGACCGGGTCTATGTGACCAATGTCCGCTTCTTTCGCTCGGATGATGGCGGCAAGACCTTTCCGACCAAGATCAAGGTCCCCCACGGCGATAATCACGATTTGTGGATTGCTCCCGACAATAACCAGCGGATGATCGAGGCCAATGACGGCGGTGCCAACGTCAGCGTCAACGGTGGCAAAAGCTGGACCGGCCAGGCCTATCCGACCGCACAGATTTATCGGCTGACCATTTCCAACCACGCGCCCTATTTCGTGTGCGGGTCGCAGCAGGACAATTCGTCGGTCTGCGTACCCAGCCAGGGCTGGGACCACATCAACATCCTGGGCGACCAATACGGCTTTTCGCCGGCGGGCGGGGAAAGCGGCTACATCGCCAATGATCCTCTCAATCCCGACATTTTTTATGCTGGCAGCTACGGCGGCTTCCTCCAGCGCTATGATCACAAGACCGGCCAGGTGCGGGCGATTAATGTGCGGCCCGATAATCCGATGGGCTATAGTGCCGCCGACATCGGCGAGCGCTTTCAGTGGACCTTCCCGATCGTCTTCGATCCGCAGGACAAATCGAGCCTCTATGTCACCTCGCAGCATGTCTGGCGGACTCGCAACGCCGGCCAATCATGGGACCGGATCAGCCCCGATCTGACCCGTCACGACCCCGCCACTTTGGGTCCATCGGGCGGGCCGATCACGCGCGACCAGACTGGGGTCGAGACTTATGCAACGGTGTTTGCGCTGGCGCCCTCACGCCTCGAACCCGACGTCATTTGGGCCGGATCGGACGATGGCCTGGTTAACATCACCCGCGACAATGGCGCGACCTGGCAGGATGTGACCCCGGGCGGCATTCCGAAGTTCCTCAAGATCACGACGATCGAGGATTCGCCGTCGCGGCCGGGCACCGCCTTCCTGGCCGGCCATGCGGTCCTGCTCGGTGATATGACGCCCTATCTGCTCAAGACGGTCGACTATGGTGCGCACTGGACAACGATTACCAGCGGCATCCCGGCCGACGAGCCGGTGCGCAGCGTTCGCGAAGATCCGCACCGGCCGGGGCTGCTGTTCGCCGGCACTGAACGCGGCATTTGGGTGTCGTTCGACGATGGACTCAGCTGGCAAAAGCTCCAGCGCAACCTGCCGGTGACCCAGGTCTCCGATCTTGCCGTGACCGCTCACGATCTGGTCATCGCAACCCACGGCCGCTCGTTCTGGATCCTCGACAAGATCGACGTCATCCGCCAGCTCGACACCTCGGGCCGCGGCGCTCGGGCGCTGCAGCTGTTCCGCCCAGCTCCGGCGATTACCGGCATCGATCCCGGCGTGATGGTCGATTACTTCTTGCCCAAGGTGCCCCGCAAGCTGACGCTCGACATCCTCGACGTCGACGGCCGCCTGATCCGCAGCTTTGACGGTAAATATAAGACCCCCCAGCAGGAGGAAGCCGAGAAGAAGGCCAAGGAAGACGGCACGCTCAAGCCCGAGCTGCCCCGGCCGGCGATGAAGGCCGGGCTCAACCGCTTCACTTGGGACATGACCTACCCCGGCTTTACCGAGTTCGAGAACATGATCTTGTGGTCCGCCAGCAACGAGGGGCCGCGAGCGCTTCCGGGCAAGTATCAGGCGCGCCTGACGGTCGACGGCAAGACCCTCGTCCAACCCGCCCAGATTCAACTCGACCCGCGGGTCACGGTTGATCGCGCCGACCTTCAGAAGCGCTTTGCCTTCGCTTCGACGATCCGCGGCGAGGTTGCCCGGGCCAATGATTCGGTCCTGCTGATTCGCGGAATAGTGCCCCAGCTAGACTCGACGCTCAAAGCGACCGCCGACCCGGCGATCGTTGCGGCGGCGACGGCGCTGCGCGGCAAATTGAAGGGGATCGAAGGCGAATTATATCAGGTCCAGAACCGCTCTGAGCAGGACCCGCTCAATTACCCGATCAAGCTCAACAACCGGCTGGCTGCGCTGGGCGCCTTGGTCGATTCGGGCAATGCCGCCCCCAATGCACAGGATTATGCGGTCCACGATGAGCTGGCGCGCCAGCTCGAGCGCGAACTGGCCGCGCTCGACGCGCTGATCGCCAATGATTTGCCGGCGCTCAATGCCCTGCTCAAGGCGGCGCGCCTGCCGCCCGTCCGGGCCATTGCAGCCAAGGGCGTCGAGCCCGGGACTGCGGACCTCGATTCGGAATCCGCCGAGCAGGATTAGGGACAAACACCGGCGGCCGTTTCGGGCTGGCCGCCGGTGCAACGCCTTGACTTGACACCGCCGCCGAGGATAGAGGCGCATCCGAATGCCGCCGTCGTGCGGCTTTTTTCAACAGTTCAGACGAAATAAGGCAGGCGCCCGGCCATGAAGATCCGCAATTCACTCAAGTCGCTCAAGTCGCGCCACCGGGATTGCCGCGTCATCCGTCGCCGTGGCCGCACTTACGTCATCAACAAGACCAACCGTCGCTTCAAAGCGCGCCAAGGCTAAGCCGGCGGGGCGGCTTGGCCGTCCTCGCTCGCCAAGGTCAAGCTGGAATGCTTGCTGTTTGGCGACTGGTGTCGTCAGCCTCGGTTCACTTCCTGTCCGCTAAAGAATCGGGCAAGGATATGATTGTGATGACCATGACCAAGACCAAGTTCGTGATTGCCATCGGGGCGGTGCTTGCCGCCGCGACCGGGCTTGCCGCTGCCGCGCAGGCGCAAAGCCAGCAGACGCCGAAGGGCTGGAGTTATGAAATCCGCAATGGCCAGCGCGTGCCCAAGGGCAATCGCGTGGTCAACGCCGATGGCAGCTGGCGTGAGGAAGTTCGCCAAGGTAATTGCGTGACGATCAAGGAAAAGACCGCAGCGGGCGAATATCGCGAAACCCGCCAGTGCGAGCCCAGCGCCGCCGCGCGCTAGGCCGATCGGCGCTTATTGGGCGCCGTCGAATTTCCCCGCCGGGCGCTTGGTTATCGTGCACGCCGGCATCTGCTTGGGATCGATATCCTTGCAATCGCGCACCTGGGCGCTTCCGTCTGGCCCCGCAAAAATCGCGAAATCGCGCGTCGCGCCGGTGTCGAAGGTGCAGGTCGCGGTCCACATATCGAGGTTTTGATAGGTCGCGACGAAGCCGGCGTCGGTGACCCGCTTGCACGACAATCCTGCGTCATAAATCGCGCGCTTGAGCGCAATGGCGAGGTTGAGCGCATCGAGCTTGTGCAGGCCCTGCTGTTCGGCGCTGGTGACCTTGATCGGGGTCTGCTTGGGTGGCGCGGCCTGGTCGCAGCCGGCCAGCGTTAGAGCGGCAAGGATGGCAAGGACTGGGGCACAGCGCATGATGTTCTCCTGTTGCTGGCTCAACGCAGACGCGCCGGACCGGCTCCCTATTTTGTATAGTTGATCGATATTCGAGCGGCTGCCGACTTGGCCCGCGCAACCGCTTCGTCGGTAGTGGTGTCGCGCGCGAGCGCGACGCCCATCCGGCGATTCTTGAGCGTCGCCGGCTTGGCGAACAGGCGCACGTCGACCGGACTGCCCGGAGCGCTCAGCGCAAGCGCCTCGGCGACCCCTTCAAAGCTG
>JBDSEL010000061.1:0-16940 GCA_039920065.1 Sphingomicrobium sp.
GTGGTCCGCGACCGGGCGGACAATTGCATCATCATCTGCAGCATCGAGAATGTCGATCCGATGGGCGTGCACACCGGCGACAGCATCACCGTCGCGCCGGCGCTGACCCTGACCGACAAAGAATATCAGCGCATGCGCTCGGCCAGCATTGCGGTGCTGCGCGAGATCGGGGTCGAAACCGGCGGCTCCAACGTCCAGTTCGCGGTCAATCCGAAGGACGGGCGGATGATCGTGATCGAAATGAACCCGCGCGTGTCGCGATCGTCGGCGCTGGCGTCCAAGGCGACCGGCTTTCCAATAGCCAAGGTCGCGGCGCGATTGGCAGTTGGCTTTACGCTGGACGAGATCGCCAACGACATCACCGGCGGCGCGACCCCGGCCTCGTTCGAGCCGACGATCGATTATGTCGTGACCAAAATCCCCCGCTTCGCGTTCGAGAAGTTCAAGGGCGCCAACGATCATCTATCGACCGCGATGAAGTCAGTGGGCGAAGTCATGGCGATCGGCCGCAGCTTCGCCGAGAGCCTGCAAAAGGCGTTGCGCGGACTGGAAACCGGTCTGTGCGGGCTGGACCGCGTGCGTGACCTCGAAAGCGCCGACCCGGCGACCATCGAAAGCCGTCTGGCGACCGCCACGCCCGACCGCTTGCTGGTCGCGGCGGAGGCGCTGCGCAACGGCTTCACCGTGCAGCGAATCCACGACATCGCCGGCTTCGACCCATGGTTCCTCGAGCAGCTGGCCGAGATTATCGCGACCGAGGAGCAGGTTCGCGCCGAAGGACTGCCGCAGGACCCGGCCGAGATGCGGCGGATCAAGGGACAAGGCTTTTCCGACGCCCGCCTGGCGCAACTGGCGCTGCGCTCCGCCCATGTCGATCGCGGCGCGAGCGAGGCCAAGGCGCGCGGATCGGGCGTGGTCCACGATGCACTGCGCGCAATGACCGGCGGCGTGACCGAAACCGAGGTCCGCAACCACCGCCTCAAGCTTGGCGTGCGCCCGGTCTATAAGCGCATCGACAGTTGCGCCGCGGAATTCGATGCGGCGACGCCCTATCTCTATTCGACTTACGAAGCGCCGCTGTTCGACGACGCCGAGGACGAAGCCGAAATCAGCAACAAGACCAAGGTCATGATCCTGGGTGGCGGTCCCAACCGGATCGGCCAGGGCATCGAGTTCGACTATTGCTGCTGCCACGCCGCCTTTGCGCTCGGCCGTGACAGGGGAGACGGGCAGGCGAGCGCGGGCCACGAACTGATCATGGTCAATTGCAATCCGGAAACCGTGTCGACCGATCCGGACACGTCCGACCGCCTCTATTTCGAGCCTCTGACGGTCGAAGACGTGCTCGAGATCGCGCATCGCGAGCAGGAGAAGGGGACATTCCTTGGGGTGATCGTCCAGCTCGGCGGGCAGACTCCGCTCAAGCTGGCGGCGGACCTCCAGTCGGCGGGGATTCCGATCCTTGGCACTAGCCCCGACAGCATCGACCTGGCCGAAGACCGCGAGCGGTTCGCGGCGCTGGTGTCGCGGCTTGGCCTCAAGCAGCCGGCCAATGGCCTGGCGCGCAGCCGCGACGAAGCGATCGAGGTCGCCGCGCGGATCGGCTATCCGGTCCTGCTTCGCCCCAGCTACGTCCTTGGCGGGCGCGGCATGGAAGTGGTCGACGGGCCCCAGCAGCTCGACCATTATATCGCCACCGCGGTCGCCGTCTCGGGCAATTCGCCGGTCCTGGTCGACCGCTATTTGCGCGACGCGATCGAGGTCGATGTCGATGCCATTTGCGATGGCGAGGATGTCGCGGTGTGCGGCGTCCTCCAGCATATCGAAGAGGCCGGCGTGCACTCGGGCGACAGCGCCTGCTCGATGCCGCCGCACAGCCTCGATCCTGAAGTGGTGACGGAGATCGAGCGGCAGACTCGCGAGCTTGCCCTGGCGCTAGGGGTCAAGGGGCTGATGAACGTCCAATATGCGGTCAAGGATCGCGATGTGTATCTGATCGAGGTCAATCCGCGCGCCAGCCGCACCGTCCCGTTCGTCGCCAAGGCGACCGGCGTGCCCATCGCCAAGCTCGCGGCGCGGGTCATGGCGGGGGAAAAATTGGCCGCGCTTGGGCCGATCCGGCGCGACCTTGACTATATCGCGGTCAAGGCCCCGGTATTCCCCTTCGCGCGCTTCCCCGGCACCGACCCAGTGCTTGGACCGGAAATGAAGAGTACCGGCGAAGTAATGGGAATCGATCGCGATTTCGATCTCGCTTTCGCCAAGGCCATGCTTGGTGCGGGCTTGTTGCTGCCGCAGGGCGGAACCGCGTTTATCTCGGTCAAGGACAGCGACAAGGGCAACATTCTGCCGGCGGCTGAAAAATTGGTCGAGCTGGGATTCCAGATCATCGCCACCAGCGGCACCGCCGACCACCTCGCGGCCAAGGGCATTCCGGTAGCGGCGGTCAACAAGGTCGCGCAGGGCCGCCCGCATATCGTCGATCGCCTGCGCGACGGGGACGTGGCGCTGGTGTTCAACACGACCGAGGGTTGGCAGTCGCTCAAGGACAGCCATTCGATCCGCTCGACCGCGCTTCATCGCAAGGTGCCCTACTTCACCACCGCCGCCGCCAGCCTCGCTGCGGCACGGGCAATCGAGGCGGCGCGCGGCCATGCGCTTGAAGTCGCGCCGATGCAGGACTATTATTCTTCTTCCGAATAGAGGTTTTCCATACAATCCACCCCTGAACGCGCGCCTTGCCGCGCCGGGGCGGCGTTTTGAAAAGGGTAGGTGCAATCATGGCTAGTGCCGACAAGGTGCCAATGCTGGCGGAGGGCTTTGAAATCCTCAACGCCGACCTCAAACGGTTCAAGGCCGAGCGTCCCGAAGTCGTCGAGGCGATCGAAGTCGCGCGCGCCCATGGCGACCTCAGCGAGAATGCCGAATATCATGCGGCCAAGGAACGTCAGGGCCAGATCGAGGCGATGATCGTCGACCTGGAAGACAAATTGTCGCGCGCGATGGTCATCGACCCCAAGACCTTGTCGGGCAACAAGGTGGTGTTTGGCGCGACCGTCAATCTGCTCGACGAGGACAGCAAGAAGGTCCGCTATCAGCTGGTCGGTCATGCCGAGGCGGACGCCAAGGCCGGCAAGATCAGCTATAATTCGCCGCTCGGCCGGGCCTTGATCGGGCGCGAAAAGGGCGAAGACGTGGAAGTCACGACGCCATCGGGCGAGCGCTATTACAGCATCGCCAAGATCGAATTCATCTGAGGCTGGGCACTACCTTTATTGGTCGGGCGCCGGCCCGCGCTACCATCGTCATTGCCGCGCTGACCACCCTGGCGTGGCTGATGCTGGCAGTGTTGATGACCCCTGAATCGGCGGCCATGAGCATGGGCTTCATTCCGGCGCGCTTTGGCGGGGCCGAAACCAATTTCGCAGCGGTGCCGGCGTTCCTGACGCCACTGTCATCGTCGCTGGTTCACGCCGGGCTGATGCACCTGTTGTTCAATATGCTGATGCTGCTGTGGTGCGGCGCCGCGGTCGAGCGCGTGCTTGGCACGTCGGGCCTGCTCCTGATCTTCGTCGTCGGGGCCTATGCCGCGGCGATTGGCCAATGGTTGATCGATCCGTCGTCGGCGATCCCGATGATCGGCGCTAGCGGCGCGGTCAGCGCGGTTATCGGGGCGTTTGCGCTCAGTTTCGGGCGGGCCAAGCAGTTCACACGCTCGGTGCGGCTCAATCGGCTGATCAATGCCCTATGGCTGCTGGCAGCGTGGGTCGCCTTGCAGATCGCGGTCGGCTGGCTGGCCGGCGGGCAGGGCTATTTGCTAGCGACCCCGGCCCATGTTGGCGGGTTCCTCGCCGGATTGCTGCTCCAGCGGCCGTTATTGCTATGGAAATATCGCTCGGCCTAGGCTTTCGGTCGCTCCAGCCCGCCGCTATCCGGCTCAAGCAGTCGGTGGAGGTGGACGATGACGTATTTCATCTCGGCATCATCGACCGTTCGCTGCGCCGACCCGCGCCAGGCATCTTCGGCGTCGGCATAATTGTCGAACAGCCCGACGAGATCGATTTCGTCGAGGTTGGCGAAGTCGAGGCCGCGCGGGTCCTTGACCCGCCCACCGAACACGAGGTGCAATTTGCTCATCGCGCGCCGCTAGCAAATCCGGTTGAGAAGTCGAGCGCTATCCGCCGCTCAGCCCTTGCGCGCAGCATCGAACGCGGCCTCGGCTGACGCCTTGGCGGCATCGCCTACGCTCTGCAGCAGCGAGCGCAGCGACTGCTCGCCCTTCTCGCGGCTGATGCCGACATCCTTCAACCGCGCGGCACCGGTCTCGCGAGCAGCATCGGCTGCGGACTTGACCGTCGATTTGACGCGCTTGGCGGTCGGCGCGACGAATTCGACTTCGCGGTCGGTGCGCGGCAGCAACGCAGCAAGGAGGGCACCGGCAGCGAGCCCGCCGGCAAGCGCGATCAACGGCGCTTCGTCGAGGCCGTCGCGGGCCTTCTTGCCAGCATCCGAGACAGCGTCGCGGCCCTGTTCATAGGCCTCGATCGCGCGCTGGCGGGCGTTTTCGGCATATCCCTGGTCGTTTTTCGCAGTCATTTGCTCTTCTCCGATTTTGCCTTGGCGGCCTTGGCCTTTTTCGAGGCCTTGGCCGCCGCCTTGCGTTGTTTCTTCACCGCTCGCTTCTCGCCCAAGTCGTCCAGCACCTGGCCGGCCATGTTGATCAGCGGCTCACGAGCGAGAAACATTGCAATCGCGGCAACGATCCCGCCCGCTGCGAGGGGCCGTGCCTTGACCGCGTCGACTGCATCTTCGGCCAGATCGGCGCCTTTCAATTTGGCGCCTTCCCAGGCCTCGCGCGCCAAGGTTCGCGGCTTGAGGCGCTCCTGAAGCTCGCCGGCGGTGTCGATCAGGCGGGCGCGCGCACGCTCGACCTCGATCCGAGCAGCGACCAAGGCAGGGTCATCGCTCATGCGATATTGCCCAGCCGCTTGGTCGCGGCTTTGACCAGCATATAGGCCATGCCTGCGAACACTACCGCCGTCAGCAGCGCCGCGAAGACCGGGCCGATATACCAATAGGTCATGCTGAAGATGCCGAACGCGACCATCACCACCGCCGCCTGGGCAACGAGGAAGGCCGCGCCGAGCAACGCCATCGGCACCGCCGCGGCCTTGGCCTTGGACAGGCCGACCGTTTTGGCGAGCGCGAGTTCAGCGCGCGCATAGGCCTTGCTCTCGTCGACCAGTTGATGGACGAGTTCGCCGACCGGTCGGTCGCTAGCGTCTGCGTCCGGCGCGGTCGGCATCGGGCTTAGCGCTTCTTGTCGGAAACGATTCCGCTCTTGACGAGGCGGGCTAGAACGAACCCGACGACGGCCGCGCCAGCAAGCGCGATGCCCGGGCTTTTGCGGACGAAATTGCGGGTGTCGTCGATCAGTTCGTCGGGGCTTTTGTCGCCAACGCTCTTGCCGGCCTTGTCGAGCGCAGTCGCGGCCTTGCGGGCGTAATCGCCATATTCCTTGCCGACCCGATCATCGATCCCGTCGGCGGTGTCGCCAACCATTTTCGAGACACTGGTCAGCGCGTCGGCGGTCCGCTCCATGCCCTGTGCGAAAAAGCCGCGCGCCTTGTCGGCGGCCTGGCCCGCGAGCTTCTCGCCGCCGCTCTTGATCTTGTCGCTCACGGCGCTGGCGCGAATGCTCAGATTTTCGCCATCGTCATCGCTGCCGCCGGTCGGCGCGGTGGCAATCGAGGGGGTGCTCACCGGCTCGGCCACGACCAGCTCGATGTCTTCATTGATCTTGCGGGTTTTCTTGTCAGCCATGCCTAATTCTCCTTGGTTACTGCGCTTAAACCCGGAGCCTTCGCCGTTCGTTCCAGTGGCCGCACTAAAGTTGCGCGGCGCGCGTTGCTGGCTATGAGGGCTCGAGAACCGCTTTGACTTCATTACGCCTGCGCAAAGAGGAATGCCATGACCGCGATCATCGACGTGCACGCCCGCCAGATCCTCGACAGTCGGGGCAATCCGACGGTCGAAGTCGATGTCACGCTGGAGGACGGCAGCATGGGCCGCGCCGCCGTGCCATCGGGGGCGTCGACCGGCGCTCACGAAGCGGTCGAGCTGCGCGATGGCGACAAGAGCCGCTGGGGCGGCAAAGGTGTGGGCAAGGCGGTCGATGCGGTCAACGGCCCGATCGCGGAGTTGATCGAAGGCATTGACGCCGAAGACCAGCCGACGATCGACGCCGCGATGATCGAGCTCGACGGGACCGAGAACAAGTCGAAGCTTGGCGCCAATGCCATCCTTGGCGTCAGCCTGGCGACAGCCAAGGCGGCGGCGGAAGCGGTCGGAATTCCGCTCTACCGCTACGTCGGCGGGGTTGACTCCACCCTGCTGCCGGTACCGATGATGAACATCTTGAACGGCGGCGCTCATGCCGACAACGGCATCGACTTCCAGGAATTCATGATCATGCCGGTGGCCGCGCCGAACTTCGCCGAGGCGCTGCGCTGCGGCGCCGAGATTTTCCACGCCCTCAAGTCGACGCTTCACGCCAAGGGACTGAGCACCGCAGTCGGCGATGAAGGCGGTTTCGCACCGCAGCTCAAATCCTCGCGCGAAGGGCTCGATGTGATCACCGCGGCGGTGCGCGATGCTGGCTATGACTTGGGCAGCGACGTCCTGCTCGCCACCGATTGCGCGGCGAGCGAATATTATCGCGACGGCGCCTATTGCATGACCGGCGAAGGCAAGACGCTGTCGAGCGAGGACAATGCGAAATATCTCGCTGCCCTGGCTGCCGATTACCCAATCGCGTCGATCGAGGACGGCATGGCCGAGGACGACATGGCCGGGTGGGCCGCACTGACCGAATTGCTCGGCGAACGGGTTCAACTGGTCGGGGACGATTTGTTCGTCACCAACGTCAAGCGCCTCGGCCAGGGGATCGTGGATGGAATCGCCAATTCGATCCTGATCAAGGTCAACCAGATCGGCAGCCTGTCGGAAACCATCGATGCGGTGCGCATGGCCCAGACCAATGGCTATACTGCAGTCATGTCCCACCGCTCGGGAGAGACCGAGGATTCGACCATCGCCGACCTCGCCGTCGCGCTCAGCTGCGGCCAGATCAAGACCGGCAGCCTGGCGCGCAGCGACCGCACCGCCAAATACAACCAGCTGCTGCGCATCGAAGAAGAGCTGGGCGGTTGCGCGCGCTATGCCGGCCGCGGGGCGCTTAAAGCTTATATCGCGTCCTGAACGGATATTTTCACTGCGGAGTCATCGAAACATCATTTTTGCTTGCATCGCTGACTCCCGTGTGATTCTCTACACTTAATGGGTGGGACATCACGACCTTTGGGAATGATCCGGCGGCTGGCGATGCCGGCGCTGGCGGTGCTCGTCGTCGGGACCTTCGCCGGTCACGCGATCGCCGGCCCCAACGGCGTCCTGGCATGGGGCGGCTATCATCACGCATTGAGCGAGCGCAAGGCCGAGCTGGTCCAGCTTGAACAGCAGCAAGCGCAGCTTCGCCATCATTCTAAACTGCTCGATCCGCGCCGCGCCGATCCCGACATGGCCGATGAACTGGTGCGCAAGAATTTGGGCTTGGTCCGCCCCGACGAAGTGATCATCCCGCTCGAATGATCGCCGTCGCCGTCGCCTTCCTTCTCGGCGCGGTGGCCCCCTCTGTCTCTCCATCGGTCACCCCCGAACGACTGCCGCCGGTCGAGCGCTGCCGCGGCGAGCCGGGCTTCGAACAATTCCACGCGTCACTGGCCGATGCCATCACCCGCCGCGATGTCGCCGCGCTCCGGCGGCTGACCGCGTCCGACATTCGCAGCGACTTTGACGGCGGCGACAGCTGGTCCGACTTCGTCCGCGCTTGGGGGCTCGACAGCAACAGCGCCATGAGCGGGCTGTGGAAGCAGATGGCGGGCGCGCTCGCGCTCGGCTGTGCGCCAGGCGGGCAGGGGGCAATGACCTTCCCCGGAATGTTCGCCGATATCGGCGAGGATATCGACCGGTTCGAACTGGTCGTCGCGCGTCCGGGCAGCAAGTTGCAATCCCGGGCCGACACCCGCTCGCCGGTCATCGCGACGCTCGACTGGTCGAGTGCGATCTTGGTCGAGGCCGAGGCCCCGGCGGGCTGGCGCCGAGTCCAGATGCTGCACGGCGGGCCGCTTGGCTGGGTGCGGCGCGACTCCCTGCTCAGTCCGCTCGATTATCGACTGGTCAGCGAACGGCGCGACGGACGCTGGAAATTGACCGCGTTCGTCGTCGGCGATTGAGCCCCGCACGGAACCACGCGCCGCCCCCGGCATTGCCCGACTGAGGGGCGGTGCCTATAGACCCGCGCTCAATAGATTGACGAGGACCATCGTGGCGAAACCCGCCCAGAAGCCAGCTGCCAAGCCCGCTGCCAAGGCCGCTGCCAACAAGGCCGCAAGCCGCGACCGTCCGCCCGAGCCGGCGCGCTTTACCGCGTCGAAGGATGAACTGCTCGCTTTGTATCGCGAAATGCTGCTCATCCGCCGCTTCGAGGAGCGCGCCGGGCAACTCTATGGGCTTGGCCTGATCGGCGGCTTCTGCCACCTCTATATCGGCCAGGAAGCGGTCGCGGTCGGGCTCCAATCGGCGATGAAAGTCGGCACCGACAGCGTCATCACCGGCTATCGCGATCATGGCCACATGCTTGCCTATGGCATCGACCCCAAGATCATCATGGCCGAACTGACCGGTCGCGCCGCTGGAATTTCCAAGGGAAAAGGCGGCTCAATGCACATGTTCAGCGTCGAGCATGGCTTTTATGGCGGCCACGGCATTGTCGGCGCTCAGGCCTCGCTCGGCACCGGCCTCGCCTTCAAACACAAATATGCCGACGATGGCGGGGTCTGCCTGACCTATATGGGCGACGGCGCGGTCAACCAGGGCCAGGTTTTCGAAAGCTTCAACATGGCCAAGCTGTGGGGCTTGCCGGTGATCTTCGCGATCGAGAATAACCAATATGCAATGGGCACGTCGCTGAAGCGCGCGCATAGCGAGCCCGATCTCTACAAGAAGGGCGACAGCTTCCGCATCCCCGGTCTGCGCGTCGACGGCATGGATGTGCTGGCGGTGCGCGGCGCCGCGGAAGTGGCGCTGGAATGGACTCGCGGTGGCAAGGGGCCGATCCTGATCGAGTTCATGACCTATCGCTATCGCGGCCACTCGATGAGCGACCCGGCCAAATACCGCACCCGCGACGAAGTGCAGGATATGCGCGAGCATAATGACCCGATCGAACGCTGCGCCAAGGACCTCGCCAAGGTCGGTGTGAGCGAGGACGAACTCAAGGCGATCGACAAGGAAATCAAGGACATCGTGGTGCAAGCTGCGAAATTTGCTGAAGAAGCGCCGGAGCCCGAGGCGGGCGAGCTCCACACTGATGTGCTGGTGGAGAGCTACTGATGGGGATCGAGCTCAAGATGCCGGCACTGTCGCCGACGATGGAAGAGGGCACGCTCGCCAAATGGCTGGTCAAGGAGGGCGACGAGGTCAAATCGGGCGACATCCTGGCCGAAATCGAGACCGACAAGGCGACGATGGAATTCGAAGCCGTCGACGAAGGCACGATCTCGAAGATCCTGGTCGCGGCCGGAACCGATGGGGTCAAGGTCGGCGCGGTGATTGCCGAAATGGCTGGCGAGGGTGAGGAAGCAGCTCTTCAACCGGACGAGGCACCTGCGAATGGCGGGGCGGCGGTCGCCGCTTCGGCGGAACCGGCGGAACCCTCACCCCAGCCCTCTCCCGACCCGGGAGAGGAGGCAAAGGGGAGCGCGGCGCATGGGCTTGTGGCCGATGTCGCCGACACTCGTGAAGACCCGGAAATGCCCGCCGGCACCGCGGTCGTCGCGACCACCGTTCGCGATGCGTTGCGCGATGCCATGGCCGAGGAAATGCGCGCCGACGATCGAGTCTTCGTGATGGGCGAGGAAGTCGCCGAATATCAGGGCGCCTACAAGGTCACCCAGGGCTTGCTCCAGGAATTCGGCGCCCGGCGAGTGATCGATACCCCGATCACCGAATATGGTTTTGCCGGATTGGGCGCGGGTGCGGCGATGGGCGGGCTCAAGCCGATCGTCGAATTCATGACCTTCAACTTCGCCATGCAGGCGATCGACCACATCATCAATTCGGCGGCCAAGACCAATTATATGTCGGGCGGCCAGATGCGTTGCCCGATCGTGTTTCGAGGCCCCAATGGAGCGGCGAGCCGGGTCGGTGCCCAGCACAGCCAGAATTACGGCCCGTGGTACGCCAGCGTCCCCGGCCTGATCGTCATCGCGCCCTATAGCGCGGCCGACGCCAAGGGCCTGCTCAAGGCGGCGATCCGCAGCGACGATCCGGTCGTCTTCCTCGAGAATGAATTACTTTACGGCCAGCAGTTCGACGTCCCCGAAATCGACGATTACGTGCTTCCGATCGGCAAGGCGCGGGTGGTGCGAGCCGGCAAGGACGTGACCATCGTCAGCTATTCGATCGGCGTTGCAGTCAGCCTCGAAGCGGCCAAGGATCTCGCGGGCGAAGGCATTGAGGCCGAGGTCATCGACCTGCGCACCTTGCGCCCGCTCGACCGCCAGGCGGTGCTGACCAGCCTTGCCAAGACCAACCGCATGGTAGTGGTGGAGGAGGGCTGGCCGACCTGCTCGATCGCGTCGGAAATCATGGCGCTGTGCATGGAGGACGGATTCGACGACCTCGATGCGCCAGTGGTTCGAGTGACCGACGCCGATGTGCCGCTGCCCTATGCTGCCAACCTTGAGAAAATGGCACTGATAAAGGCGTCGGATGTGGTCGCGGCCGCCAAAGCGGTTTGCTACCGCTGACCGGGCGCTAGCCAGGCGATGAGCGAGGATTATGGCGCCGACCGCGGTCTGGCGCTGCATTATCTGCCCGAGGCCGACCGGCCGGCGATGAAGGCGCTGTTCGCGCTGAGCGCGGCGATGGGCGCGGTGCTGCGCTCGACTGAAGAGCCGATGATCGGCCAGATCCGCCTCGCCTGGTGGCGCGAACAGCTCGAGGCGCTGACCCCGGATTCGCCGGCGCCGGCCGAACCGCGCCTTCGTGCGGCGCAAGTGCTGCTTCTCCCGCGTGGCATTTTGGGCAAGGACCTGGCCGGGCTCGAACAGGGGTGGGAGCGAATGCTCGACCCGTTTCCGTGGAGCGTCGAGACGACCGAAGGCATCTGGTTTCGCGGCGTGCTGGCATTCGGTCTGGCGGCGCGCATCCTGGGAACGCCGAATGAGACCCTGCAACAGGCCGGCGGGGTGTGGGCGCTGACCGATGCCGCCCGCTATTGCAGCGATGCGGCGACGCGCGGCCTGCTGATCGAACGCGCGCGCAAGATCGCCCCGAGCCTCGACGGAGCGCGCTTTGCAAAGCGCCTGCGGCCTTTGTCGATGCTTGGCGCGCTGGCGATGCGGGATGTCGCTCGGGGCGAACCGATCGAACCCGAAGGGACGCCGGGCCGGGCATGGACAATGCTCAAGCACCGTATCACCGGACGATTTTGATCCGCGATTGACTTAAGTTGCGCCGCGGCGGAGCATCACTGTCGCCGAATCTCCTTAGCTGGAGACTCTCATGATGCGTTTTCTCGCCGGAGCCGCGGCCTGCTTTCTCCTTATGACCGGCGCCTTCCTGTTGTGGCAGTCGCACGCCGAACAGGTGCCGGGCCTGCCGCCGGTGCCGCCGTCGGCCGCCAATGGTCCGGTGATCAACCTGTCGCGCATTCCCGCCGCGCCCGCCGCCGATCCCAAGGACAAGGAGGCAAAGCGCTTCGACCGCGCCGACAAGGACAAGAACGGGACGATCGTGCTTGCCGAACTGGTCGAGCCGCGCCGCAAACCCTTCGCCAAGCTCGACGTCAACCGCGACGGTCGATTGAGCTTCGAGGAATGGGCGGTGAAAACGATCGACAAGTTCAAGACCGCCGACGGCGACAAAAGCAATGGCCTGACCCGCGCCGAATACGCCACCACCGCTCCCAAGCTCAAGGCCAAAAAGCCCGATTGCGCCTGCGATTAGGTCATCATGCCGGGCTTGACGCGGCACTACCCTCCACCATCCCCACGACTTCGTCGTGGGGAGGAACTGCCGCAAGCCATAGGTCGAAGGCGTCGCGGGCGCGGGAGGTGTAGAGCTTCTTGCGGTCGCCTTTCTTGACCTTGGGGCCGGTCAAGGGCGGCATCAGGCCGAAATTGACGTTCATCGGCTGATAGCTGGCGGCGTCGGCATCGCCGGTAATGTGGTGAAGCAGCGCGCCGAGCGCGGTCTCGCGCGGCGGCGGGGCGAGCGCCTCGCCTCGCGCCTCGGCGATTGCAAAGCGCGCTGCGAGAAGGCCGATGGCGGCCGATTCGACATAGCCCTCGCAACCCGTGATCTGGCCGGCGAAGCGGATGTTGGGCCTGGATTTCAGACGCAATTCGCGGTCGAGCAGGACCGGAGACTTGATGAAGCTGTTGCGGTGAATGCCGCCGAGCCGCGCGAATTCGGCCTGTTCGAGCCCCGGGATGGTGCGGAAGATACGGACCTGCTCGCCATGTTTGAGCTTTGTCTGGAAACCAACCATGTTCCACAAGGTGCCGAGCTTATTGTCCTGGCGCAGCTGGACCACCGCGTGCGGCCAGCGCCCGGTGCGGGGATTGTCGAGGCCGACCCCCTTCATCGGCCCATAACGAAGCGTATCGACCCCGCGCTCGGCGGCGACTTCGATCGGCATGCAGCCTTCGAAATAGGGTGTGTCCTTTTCCCACTCCTTGAATTCGCTCTTCTCGCCTGCGTTCAAGGCGGCGACAAAGGTTTCGTATTGTTCGCGGTCCATCGGGCAATTGATGTAATCCTTGCCTCCCTTGTCCCAGCGCGCGGCCATCCAGCAGATGTCCATGTCGACGCTGTCGCGGTGGACGATCGGGGCGATGGCGTCGAAGAAAGCGAGGGCGTTCTGGCCGGTATCGGCGGCGATCGATTCGGCGAGCGCCGAGCCGGTGAGTGGGCCAGTGGCGATGATAGTGGGATGATCGGGCAGCGCATCGATGCGCTCGCGCGCCACATCGATGTTGGGGTGGCTGGTAATACGCTCGGTGACCCCGCTTGCGAACGCCTCGCGGTCGACCGCCAACGCGGAGCCCGCGGGAACCTTGTGCTCGTCCGCCTGGGCCATGATCAGTGAGCCCAGCCGGCGCATTTCCTGGTGGATCAGCCCGACGCAATTATTGTCGGCGTCGTCCGAGCGGAAGCTGTTCGAACAAACCATCTCGGCGAGGCGGTCGCTCTCGTGTGCCGGAGTCGTGTCGCCGGCCGCATCGCCGCGCATCTCGCTGAGGCGCACCTTGATGCCCGCTTCGGCCAGCTGCCATGCGGCCTCCGACCCGGCCAGTCCGCCGCCGATGATATGGATATCGTGGGTCATCCGGCGATTCCCTAGATCACCCGCGAGGGAGCGCAAGCCTAAGCGAATTGACTGACTCACGTCTCACTGTTATATAACGGTAATACACAAAAGGGAAATGCAATGCGGATGATCATGTGGGCATTGCTTGGGTTCGCCATGCCGGCCGCGGCCAGCGACATGGCGATTCAGGTCTATCCGCCCCAGCCGATGGTCGAGCCAACGGCCATGGGCCAGGCGGTTAACCTGGACTTCGAAATCATCAACAAGGGCCAGGAAACACTGACGCTCTCGGCCATTCGCGCGGCAGTGCGCTCGCCCGACGGTGCGATCCTCCAGCGGCTCGAAGTCAATGACAATGGCAGTGCTCCGGGTATCGAGACAGTCCCTGTGCGCAGCTGGAAGCCGGGTGAGGCGCACACCCTCTACAACCCGTTTCATATCCTCCGCCCGGACCTGTTACTCGGGAGAATCACCTTCGAATTCCTGTTCAAAGATAAGAATAAGAAGGAGATTTCCGAACAGGTGACGGTCGAGCCGCGGCCCTATCAGCAGAAGGTCCGGCTGCTGCTTCCGCTTCAAGGTCGAGTGCTGGTCTGGGACGGCCACGACTTCTATTCGCACCACCGGCGGTGGAACTTCAGCCACCCGATGATCAAGCAATTGGGGCTGCTGACCAATCCCGCTCGCTACTCACTCGATCTGGTCATCGTGGACGGCGACGGGCGCTTCCATTCAGGCGACCGCGAAAAGCCCGAAAACTATCCGAGTTTCGGAGCGACTGTGGTGGCGCCCGGTGATGGCACGGTCGTCGCTGCGGTCGGCGACTCGCCAAACGAGCCCGCCGAACCGAACAAGGCGGCGTTCGAACGCAGTCCGATGTTCGCGATCTACGGCAATTACATCGTCATCGATCACGGCAATGGCGAATTTAGCCAGCTTGGGCACCTCAAACAGGCTTCGGTTCGGGTCAAAGTCGGAGAACGAGTCCAGCGAGGCCAGCCCATCGCGCTTGCCGGTCGCTCCGGCACGTCATTATTTCCGCACCTCCATTATCAATTGACGACGACGGCGGGCGTTGACGGCGAGGGGCTGCCGGCCCGGTTCGAAGGATTGGGCAAAGTGTCAGGCAAAACGGCCGACCCTGCCCATTCTCACTGGATCGACACCGGCGACATCGTCGAGACGCGCTAGCCGGCGCCTAGACCGCGGCGGGCTCGCTCGCCTTGGTCTTGGCGCAGATCAGGGCTTCGATGTCGGGGATCGGATGGCCGGTCATTTCCTTGTCGATTTCGCACACCACGCGCCGGGCGGCTTCCTTGTGCAATTTCTTGCAGCTCGCCCAGCGTCTTGGGTGGCGCGATGATCGCGAGCGCTTCGAAATCATGAGCAAGGGCGCGTTTGTTGATTTCTTCTGCGGCGCCATGCGCCCAGCGGTCTTCCTCAAGCTGCTTGAAATCTGTTTCCTCATAAGCCGAACGGCCATGGCCGTTCGATTGGCCGACACTGCCCGCCGCATCGCTGGCGAGGTCGCGGTTGAAGTCGGCGTCGTCGCGTTCTTCATGCGCCTCGGTCCGAAGATCGATCTGATTGGCATCGCCGTGGTTGCGGAAGAACAGGGTCTTGCGACCATCGGTAACGACAACGAGAGCCTGATTGGCAAGGGGCATAAGGGAGATCTCCTGTGGCGGTGACATCCTCTTAACGACGCAAAGCGACAAGCGGTTGCGGCCACTCGTCGCATAACAGCACGGACTGGCCGATCCGGCGCCCATTAGTCTGTCGAATCGAGCCCCGGATCGGCGGGCTTGTCGAGTTCACTCTCGCCGATCATCGCGCCCGTGTCCGGCGCAATCTCGTCGTCGCCAGCGAGCTCAATCTCTTCCTCGTCGCTCTCGTCGATCCGCGCGACCGACACGACATGCTCATTATTGGCGACGTTGAAGACGGTCACGCCCTGGGTGTTGCGGCCGGCGATGCGAATATCGCCGACGCTGGTGCGGATCATCTTGCCCTGGTCGGTGACGAGGATCAGCTGAACCCCCGGGGTGACCGGGAAGCTGGCGACAACACCGCCATTGCGTTCGGAGGTAACGATGTTGATGATGCCCTGGCCGCCGCGGTTGGTGCGGCGATATTCGTAGGTCGAGCTGCGTTTGCCAAAGCCGTTTTCGGTGACCGTCAGCAAGAACTGCTCCTTGTCCCCCATCTCGACATAGCGATCGCCCGACAAAGCGGTGACGCCCGCATTATCGCGCCAGCGCGGGGCCTTCAAATAGGCCTCGCGTTCCTCGGGGCTGGTGCCGACGCGACGCAGGATCGACATTGAAATGACCTGGTCGTCGCCCTGCAGGCGGATGCCGCGCACGCCCATCGAGGCGCGCGATTGGAATTCGCGGACGTCGGTCGAACGGAAGCGGATCGCCTTGCCATTGCGCGTCGCGAGCAGGACATCGTCCTCCTCGGTCAGCAACTCCACCGCGATCAGGCGGTCGAGGCTGCCGACGTTCGAGCCATCGTCATCGTCGCCATCACTCTCGGACCCGTCGCCGTCGCCGGCATCGCCGAACTTCATCGCGATCTTGCCGGCGGTCGGGATGTTGGTGAAGGAACTCATGGCGTTGCGGCGGACCGTCCCGCGGGCGGTCGCGAACATCAGGTGGAGGCTCTTCCACTCCTCCTCATCCTGCGGCAGCGGCAGCACGGTGGTCACCGTCTCCCCCGCTGAAAGCGGCAGGATGTTGACCATCGGCCGGCCCTTGGTATTCGGCCCGCCCTCGGGCAGGCGCCACACCTTCATTCGATAGACGCGGCCGACGTTGGAGAAGAACAGCACCGGATTGTGGGTCGAGGTGACGAACAATTCGGTGACGACATCCTCTTCCTTGGTCGCCATGCCGGCGCGGCCCTTGCCGCCGCGCTTCTGTTCGCGGAACACGGCCAGTGGCGTGCGCTTGATATAGCCCTGCATGGTCACGGTGATGACCATATCCTCGCGCTCGATCAGGTCTTCGTCCTCGATGCCGTCGGCGGCGGGGGCGAGTTCGCTGACCCGCGGCGTGGCGAATTCGGCTTCGACCTCGTCGAATTCCTCACGCATCACTTCGTACAAGCGGACGCGATCGCCGAGGATGTGGAGCAATTCGCCGATGTTGGTCGCCAGGCCTGCCAGCTCGCCGCCGATCTCGTCCCGGCCAAGCGCGGTCAGGCGGTGGAGGCGAAGCTCGAGGATCGCTTTGACCTGGGCTTCGGACAATCTGTACTTGGCGCCGGCCTTTTGCGGTTCGACCGCCTCGACCAGCATGATGTAGGGGCGAATCTGTTCGCCGTCCCATTCACGGGCGAGCAGCTTTTCGCGTGCCTGGGCGGGGCTGGCCGAGCCGCGGATGAGCTTGACCACTTCGTCGAGATTGGTGACCGCGACGACCAGCCCGAGCAGCAAGTGAGCACGGTCGCGGGCCTTGGCCAGCTCGAACTTCGAGCGGCGGATGATCACTTCCTCGCG
>JBDSEL010000062.1:0-14015 GCA_039920065.1 Sphingomicrobium sp.
GCCCGCGCTCGACCGCATATACGCGATGACCGCGCGCCTCGCCGAGAGCCTCAGCTTGCGCTAGCGACAACCCGCCCGCTGCACTGGCCAAGGCCGATGCGGACCGCGCCCGGCGCCTCGCACCAGGCGCGCATGACGATCTCGTCGCCGTCCTCAAGGAAGCTGCGAATCTCGCCATTCTCCAGCGTCACCGGCGCCTTGCCGCCGCGACTGATCTCCATCAGCGAACCGAGACCGCCATCGTCGGCGGTCGACAAGGTGCCAGTGCCGATCAGGTCGCCGGGCTGGAGGTTGCAGCCGTTGGAGCTGTGGTGGGCGACGATCTGCGCTGCGCTCCAGTACATTGCGGCGTCGGCCGAGCCGCGCGACAGGACATGCGGTGCAATTCCCTCGGCGCGCATCTGGGCGGTGGTCAACGTGACTTCGAGCTGGATCGACAGCGCGCCCGACAATTGGTCCGCGGCATCGCTCAAATAGGGGAGCGGCGCCGGGTCGCCGGCGGACCGCGGCGGCATCGCCTTGCGGAATGGTGCAAGCGCTTGCGGACTGACCACCCATGGCGACACGCTGGTCAGGAAATTCTTGGCCAGAAACGGGCCCAACGGCTGATATTCCCACGCCTGGAGATCGCGAGCGGACCAATCGTTGAGCAGGCAGAAACCGGCGATATGTTCGCCCGCCTCGGCGATCGGCACGGGCGAGCCAAGTTCGTTACCGCGACCGATCCACAGCCCCAATTCAAGCTCGTAATCGAGGCGCCGCGACGGGCCATATTCGGGGGCCTCGGCATCGGGCGCCTTGCGCTGGCCGTTGGGCCGCGTGACCGGCTCCCCCGAGGCGCGCACCGAGCTGGCGCGGCCGTGATAGCCGATCGGGACATATTTATAATTGGGCAGCAACGGATTGTCGGGCCGGAACTGCTTGCCGACATTGGTCGCGTGATGGATGCCGACGTAGAAATCGGTGTAGTCGCCTATAACGCAGGGCAAATGCATGTAGACTTCGCTCTGACCGATCAAATGGACCTCAACATCGTCGCGGTAGCGCTCATCCGACAGCAATTCGCTGACCCGTTCGCGCAGCTCGGCCTGCGCCGGGTGGCCAAGCGCGAGGAAGCCGTTGAGCACCGGCTGGCGCAGTTCATCGACCCACCGGCCATCGAGCAGGCCAGCGTCGGCGAGCGCTGGTAAATCGAGGATATAGTCGCCGATCGCCACACCGGGACGGCGCAGGCCCTTGGCCTCCGAAAAGATGCCGAGCGGCAGATTCTGAATCGGGAAATCGCTACCTGTATTGGCGCTTTGGACCCAGGAAGTGCGCGTAGGATCGAGCGTCGGATCGCTCACTTGACCGTCGCCTTGGGAAAGCCCGCCCAGGCGAGGTCGTAATCGCTTTGCGATCGCTCGGCGGCAAAGTCGGTCAAGCGGTACGGCCAGCAAGTCTCGACCATGAATGCGAGCGTGTCATCGATCTTGGCGGGTTTGAGCTCGGCCTTGCTCGCCTTGCCCCAGCTTTCGAGGTCGGGGCCGTGGCCGCTCATCAAATTGTGCAAACTGAGGCCGCCGGGAAGGAATCCCTCGGCCTTGGCGTCATAGTCGCCGTGGATCAAGCCCATCGCCTCGCTCATCACGTTGCGATGGAACCAGGGCGGGCGGAAGGTGTCCTCGGCGACCGTCCAGCGCGGCGGGAAAACGACAAAGTCGGCATTGGCCCGGCCAGGGACGTCGCTGGGGCTGGTAAGGACGGTGAAGATCGACGGATCGGGATGGTCGAAGCTGACCGATCCCATGGCGTTGAAGCGCGCCAACTCATAGCGGCAGGGCGCAAAATTACCGTGCCAGGCGACGACGTCGAGCGGCGAGTGGTCGAGCGTCATGACCCACAAATTGCCGAGATATTTCTGGATCACCTCGTGCGGCCCGTCCACGTCTTCGAAGGCGGCGACCGGGGTTTCGAAATCGCGCGGATTGGCCAGGCCATTGGCGCCGATCGGGCCCAGCTCGGGCAGGCGGAAGGGCGCTCCGAAATTCTCGGCGACATAGCCGCGCGAGGGACCGTCGACGGCGACCTTGAAGCGGACCCCCCGCGGAACGATCGCGAGCCAGCCAGGCGCGACGTCCATCCGGCCAAGCTCGGTGAAAATGCGCAGCGTGCCCGACTGCGGGACGATCAACAGTTCGGCATCGGCATCGACGAACACCCGCCGGTCCATCGACACATCGGCGGCATATAAATGGATCGCGACCCCTTCGAGGTCGGCGGGATCGCGAGTGACCAGCATGGTCGCCAGTCCATCGACGAAATCGCATCCGCCGGGCAAATCGGTGGGCGGGTCCCAACGCAAGCGATTGGGCGCTAGCGGCGCCTTGGCGACAGCGCCGGTGAACAGCGCTGCGCCTGGGTAGGGCGCGAACGGGCGGTGGTCGGCGGTCGGGCGCAGGCGGTACAACCACGATCGCCGGTTCTCACTGCGCGGCGCGGTAAAGGCGCTGCCCGACACTTGTTCGGTATACAGACCGAAAGCGGGCCGCTGCGGGCTATTGCGACCCTTGGGCAGCGCGCCGGCCACGGCTTCGCTTTGAACGTGGCTGGCGAAGCCGGTGGAATAGGTCAAAGCGTTCGTCATCGGCGCATCGGTTAATCGGTTCGCGCTCCAAACTCAAACGGGCGCGGCTCCCGCTGGAACCGCGCCCGCCTGAACTCGACTGAACTTTGAGCTCAGTTGGTATTGACGTTGACGTCGATCTTGTCCGGAACCGCGACCGTGGTCGTGTCCCCGCCGAGGCCGAGCTGGCCGCGGAAAAGATAGAGCAGGAGGAGAACAACGATGATCAGGACAACCACGGCGAGAACGCCGCCGCCGCCATTGCCGCCACCGGTTTCGATGATCGTGGTCTTTTCGCCGTCATTGTCGGCCATGAAAATTCTCCCTCTTTTGCGCCTGTTGTAGCAGCGTAACGAACGAAGCTTTGCTAAGAGTGTTCCGAAGGAGTCTCCGGATGAGAAGTTCAACTCTGATCATGGGCATGGTGGCGGCGCTGGCGCTGGCGGGATGCAAGCGCGAAAATGGCGATACGGTCACCAATGAGGTCCCCGCTGCAATCGAGGCCAATGGTGTCGCTCCCGAGGCTAAACGGCCCGACGCGTCGACGAGCCCGGCCGCTGCAGCGGACGTGGTCCGTGCTTATGCCGCCCTCACCGCCCAGCGCGAGTTCACCAAGGCCGCCGATTATTGGACCGACCCGGCAGCGGCCGCCCAATTCGCCGCCGACCTCGACGATTATCCAAAAGTCGCGATGACCGTTGGCACGCCCACCGATGAGGAAGGCGCCGCCGGGTCGATCTTCATCAGCGTTCCGGTCGACGTTGGCCTGACACTGCGCAGCGGTTCACCCTATCCAATGACGTGCAAGGCGACATTGCGCCGAGTCAATGACGTGCCCGGCGCAACCGCCAAGCAATTGCGCTGGAACATCCAGTCGATCGATTGCTGATCTATTTGAGGAATTTGTTGAGCGCGTCGGCATCGCTCTGACTGAATTCCTGCGAAGCGCCGTCGCCTGCCGCGTTGTCGGTGCCCTGCGCTGACGATTCCGGGGTGCCGGCGACGTCCATTGCGAACCAGATGATCCCGGCCGCCCACACCAGCGCCATCCAGCGACTTTTGAAGATCGAGCTGTGACGCATTGGGATCATGCGCTGATCTTCGGCGCGAGGGGTTAACAACCCTCGCTCAGCCGGCTTCGGCGGGTGCGATTTTTGGTCGACCTCGGCCCAGCGCCAGCGCCATGCCGGCGAGCACCAGCGCGACGCCGCCAACCGTCGTCAGCGTCCAGCGATAGCCTTCGAACATGGTCGACAATGCCATGGCGACGATCGGCACGATCATGCTCGAATAGGCCGCTTTGGCCGGGCCGATCCGCCGCACCACCGGGTAATAAAGGCTGAACGCGACCACCGAGGCGAAGATCGACAGATAGAAAAGCCCGACCCAATAGCGCGGCGACCAGTCGATCACCGGCGGCCCGGCGACCGCGAAGGCGAGCGCGACATCGAGTGCGGCGCCCGCGGTCATCGACCAGGCAAGCAGTGAGAATACCGGCAGATGCTGGATCTGGGGCCGCGCCGAAAAAACGTTGGCGGCCGATGCGCCGAGCATGCCGAGGACCGTAAAGCCGACGCCCGCGAACACCTGCTCGCTGGTATAGCGGCTGTCGGCGAGTTCGTGCGACAGGAGCAAGGCAACGCCGGCGATGGCTACCGCCGATCCGGCCGCGAAGCGCCGCGTCGGCCGCTGGCCGAGCATTGCCCAGCCGAGCAGGCTCGAGGGGACCAGCAGCAGCGCGAACATCGTCGCGACTACCCCCGAGGTAATGAAGCGTTCGGCCAGATAGACGGCGTTGAAATTGATGCTGAACTGAAACGTCCCCAGGAACAGGATCGCCGGCCACGCCTTGCGCCCGATCGCCAGCCGCTCGCCCCGGGCCAGCGCCACGAGCGCCATCGCAAATGCCGCGAGAATGAATCGATAGGCGACCGACCATTGCGGCGGGACGGTGCCGATTTGATCGCGGATGACCAGCCATGTCCCGCCCCAGATGGCGGTGTAAATGATGAATGGAATGAGGACGGCGCGAAAGTCGCTGCGCGGCGCGGCGCTCACGCGCTGAACTTCATAAAGCAGCGATTGCGGCGGCGAGCCGGTCGACCGCTGCGGAGCCCTGCTGGTCCCACGATGCGACGAGACGGATTTCACCCTGCGCCCAATCGTAGAAATCGAACCCCTGAGTGCGCAGCGCCGCGGCTTCATCGGCGCTGACCTTGAGGAACAATTCATTGGCTTCGACCGGATAGACCAGCCGGTCCGGCGCGGCTTCGCCGATGGTCCGGGCGACGGCATTGGCGGCGCGGGCATTCTCAAGCCACAGATCGCCGTCGAGCATCGCCAGCAATTGCGCGGCCAGCGTCCGGCCCTTCGACAGCAAGTGTCCGGCACGCTTGCGGCGGACCTTGATCTCCTCGGTCAAGTCGGGACGAAAGATGACCAGCGCTTCTGCATTGAGCCCGCCATTCTTGACGAACCCGAACGACAGCGCGTCGACCCCCGCCCGCCAACTGGTGTCGGCCAGGCTTTCGCCGGTGAACGCCAGCGCATTGGCGAGCCGCGCCCCATCGACGTGAAAACCGAGGCCTCGGCTGCGCGCGAATTCGCCCATCGCGCCGATTTCGGATGCACGATAGGCAAGGCCATATTCGCTGGCATTGGTGATGCTCAGCGCGCGCGGCTGGACCTGGTGGACGTCGGGGCGAATGCGCTCGCACGCCGCAGCGGCAGCGGCGGGCGTGAACTTGGCACCGGCACCGTCGAGCAGGATGAGCTTGCTGCCGCCGCCAAAGAAAGCAGGCGCGCCGGCCTCGTCATTCTCGATATGCGCGTCGCGGTGAGTGAGGATGGCCGCGTGCGGCGGGCACAAGGCGGCCAGCGCCAGGCAATTGGCAGCGGTTCCGGTTGCCACCCACAGCACGCTGACTTCGCGCTCGAACCGTTCCGAGAAGGCGGCATCGAGCCGGGCGCTGTAGCTGTCGCCGTCATAGGCGGTCTCGAGTTGGTTGGAGTTCGCGATCGCGTCGAGCACCCGGGGGTGCGCGGCCGCCGCATTGTCGGAGAAAAAGCGCATTCGGAAGGCTGTGGCGCGGGTCGCCGCACGCGTCAATTGTGATCGCGAAAACGGCCCCTCGCGACGCTCTGCGATTTTCGGTGCCCGGATTGCGCCCGGTGATCCTGCGAACGAAAATGGTGCTGCCGAAGGGGATCGAACCCTTGACCTCAGCCTTACCAAGGATGCGCTCTACCACTGAGCTACGGCAGCACTGTCAGGAGGACGGCGCGCCTATGTCCGTCCGCGCCCTTCCTTGTCAACCCGCTTGCCCGGGAAATCCGCGCACGGCATGAGCTTAAGCCATGACCAAACCCGACCCGAACCGCGGCCATCGCCTTGCCGCCGCGCTGCGCGAGAATCTCAAGCGGCGCAAGGCACAGGCCCGCGTGCATGACGTGGAGCCTACTGCACCCGGCAAGGATGGCGATCAGCCCTCCTGAGGGACGAACAGAAAGGCGTTGAGCTTATTGCCGTCGGGGTCGCGGAAATACCCGGCGTAAAAGCCGCCCCCGCGATCGCCCGGAGCGCCTTCGTCGGTTCCGCCATTGGCCAGCGCGAGCTGGTAAAGCTTGTCGACTTGGTCCGATGACTTGGCCTCGAACGCAACCATCACGCCATTGCCGATTGTCGCCGGCTGGCCATCGAACGGCTTGGTCAAACCAATGCCGGTCGCCCCGCCCGCCTCGCCCCAGGCGATGAACGTCGGCGTGTCGAACATCCGCCCTTGGCCAAGTTCGCCGCAGATGGCATCATAAAAAGCAGCGGATTTTTCCCGGTCGTTGGTGCCGAGCGTCACATAACCGATCATGCCAATCTCCCTCGAATCGTCATCAGGAACATAGCAAGAACATGTACTGAGTCAAAGCGGCGCGCAAGCCTGTTCTAGCCATTCCAGATCCGCGCCAGCGAGTTGCGGCGACAGCTTGGCGAAGACCTGCGCGTGATATTCGTCGAGCCACGCGCGCTCATCGGCGCTGAGCATCGCCGCATCGATCAATTTCTTGGTAATCGGAACGAAGGTCAGGGTCTCGAACCCCAAAGTCTCCTTGTCGCCGCCGGCCACCGGGCGTTCGACCACCAGCACCAGATTCTCGATCCGGATGCCATATTCGCCAGCCTTGTAATAGCCGGGTTCGTTGGAGAGGATCATGCCGGCCTGGAGCGGTTCGTCCCCGCCAGACTGGCTCGATCCGACCGGCGAAATCCGCTGCGGACCTTCGTGCACCGCCAGGAAGCTGCCGACGCCGTGACCGGTGCCATGGGCATAGTCGCAACCCGCCTGCCACAACGGCCGTCGGGCGAAGCTGTCGAGCTGTGACCCACGCGTACCTTTGGGAAAAATCGCGGTGGCGATGGCGATATGGCCCTGGAGAACGCGGGTGTTGCGGTCGATCATCTCGGCGGTCGGCGTACCGATTGGGACGGTGCGAGTGATATCGGTGGTGCCGTCCTCATATTGCCCGCCCGAATCGACCAGATAAAGAGTCCCCGGCTTAAACTTGAGGTTGGTTTCGGCCGAGCCCTTGTAATGCGGCAAGGCGCCGTTGGGGCCATAAGCCGAAATGGTGTCAAAACTCAGGTCGCGCAAATCGCCGTGGTCGTGGCGGAACGCCTCAAGCCGGTCGGCGGCGATGATCTCGTCGAGCTCGCCCGCGGGGGCTTCGTCCTCGACCCATTTGAGAAAGCGAGCGACTGCGGCGCCGTCGCGCGATTGAGCGGCTTTCTGGCCAGCGATTTCGGCCTCGTTCTTGATCGCCTTGGGCAGGACGGCGGGGTCGCGCAAACGAACCACCTTGGCACCGCCATCCTCGAGCGCCTGGAAGATCGCCGCGACCGAGCGTTCGGGATCGACCGCCACCGTCTTGCCCTTGAAGTCGGTGCGCAGCGCCGGCTCGAAGGCGTCGCACGAATGGACGCGGACCTCGCTACCAAGGACGTTGCGGACCTCGTCATCGACCTTGCGCGAGTCGACATAGAGGTCGGCGGTGCCGTCGCGGTTGACGATCAGAAAGGCTAGAGCAACGGGGGTGTGGACCACGTCCTTGCCCCGGATATTGAGCGCCCAGGCGATTGAATCGAGCGCGGCGACGACCACTGCGTCGGCCTTTGCCGTCTCGAGCCATTGGGCGATGTCGCGGCGCTTGTCGGCGCTGCTCTTGCCAGCCAAATTCTGCGAATGCGGCTCTAGCCGCGCCGGCGATGGCTCGGGCTGGTCGGCCCACACCTTGTCGATCGGATTGCGGCCAACCGCGACCAGCGCCGCGCCTTTGGCGGCCAGCGCGTCGGTGGCGGCCTTGACCCAGTCGGCGGTGTGGAGCCACGGATCATAGCCGATTCTGCCGCCGCCGGGGGCGTTATCCTTGAGCCACGACGCGATGCTCGTCTCCGGCACCGATTGATACGACCATTCGCTGCCGCTGACCTGCTGGCGGACCTGAATGGTATAGCGCCCGTCGGTGAAGATCGCCGCCTCCTCGGGTAGCACCGCGGCGCTTCCGGCCGAACCCTGGAACCCTGTCAGCCATCGCAAGCGCTGGGCATAGGAGCCGACATATTCGCTCATATGCTCATCGGTGAGCGGCACCACAAACCCGTCGAGACGGTCGGCTTTTAATTGCTCGCGCAAGGCAGCGAGACGATCGGCATAGCTGGACATGGCGGCAACCTAGGCTGCGGGGATGAGTCGGACAAGGTTGGGCGGGACGGACGCCGCTGCCCGGTCTTTCGGGAATGGCGGGCTTCCCGTCCCCGCTCCGTCCGCTAAGAGCGTCGGCATGACCGAACTCACACCACCGATAGCCGCTAAGAAGTCCCACAAGCACAAGGCCCACGGGCTCGAGTGGGGGGATGATTATGCGTGGCTGCGCGATCCCAAATATCCGGCGGTCGATGACCCCGAAATCCTCGACTATCTCAAGGCCGAGAATGCCTATTTCGACGTCTGGAAGTGTAAGCATCAAGGACTTGCCGACACCTTGTTCGAGGAGATGAAGGGGCGGATCAAGGAAGACGACCGTTCGGTCCCGATCAAGGACGGCGACTGGCTATATTGGTGGGCGTTCACCAAGGGCGCGCAATATCGCACCTGGTATCGCAAGCCGGTCGCCGGTGGGACTGACGAGATCATCTTCGACGAGCCCGCGGAGGCTGAGGGCAAGGAATATTTCGTGCTCGGCGCGATGGAGGTCAGCCCCGACCACAAATTGATGGCCACCCTGATCGACGACAATGGCTCGGAGCGGTTCCAGCTTCGTATTCGCGACCTCGCCAGCGGCAAGGATATCGAGACCGTGACCGACGTCGGCATCGGCCAGCCCACCTGGTCCAACGACAGCCAGGGCGTGCTGTTCACCGAGGTCAATGACAATTGGCGCAGCTATCGCGCGCGCTACCACCGGCTCGGTGCGGACCCGGCCGATGCGTTGACATTGTACGAGGAAACCGACGACCTCGGCTTCTCGGTCGGGCTGGGCAAGAGCCAGGACGAGAGCCTGATCTTCATCGGCACTGGTGACAATGCCACCAGCGAAGTCCGCTTCGTCGACGCCAATGATCCGTCGCAGCCGCTGACGCTAATCTCACCGCGCCAGGCCAATCGCGAATATGACGTCGACGCCGCCAACGGAAAATTGTGGGTCCATACCAACGACGACCATGTCAATTTCCGTCTTGCGGTGGCGGAGCTCGACGCGCCGGGCGAGTGGACCACGGTCATCGCCGGGTCGGACGAGGTCTATCTAACCGAAATCACTCCCTATCGCGACTATATGGCGGTCACTCGGCGGATCGCCGGGCTCGATCAGCTGGCGCTGCGCACTTACGCTGGCGAGGAAACCCCGCTGCCGTTCGAGGAAGCCAGCTTCACCGCCTATTTCGGCGGCAATCCCGAGTTCGCGCCCGAGACCTTGCGGGTCGGCTATTCATCGATGGTGACGCCGACCAGCGTGTTCGATTACCACCCCGCGCGCGGCGCGCTTGAGTTGCGCAAGGTCCAGGAAATCCCGTCCGGTTACGACGCCAAGCAATATGTCACCGAACGGCTCGACATCGAAGTGCGCGACGGGGTCAATGTGCCGGTCTCGGTCGTCACCCGCAAAGGCTTCCCGCGCGATCGCTCGGGCCGGCTCTTCCTCTACGCATACGGCGCCTATGGCCATTCGATCGCGCCGACGTTCAATTCCAACCGATTGAGCCTGCTCGACCGCGGGTTCGCCTGCGCAATCGCCCATATCCGCGGCGGCGACGACCTTGGCTATCGCTGGTTCCTCGACGGCAAGTTGATGAAGCGGACCAACACCTTCAACGACTTCGTCGACGTCGCCAAGGGCTTGGTCGCGGAAGGCTTTGCAGCGCCCGGCCGGATCGGCATTAACGGCGGCTCGGCCGGCGGCGAATTGATGGGCGCGGTGGCCAATAGCGACCCCGACTTGTGGGGCGCGGTGGTCGCCGACGTGCCGTTCGTCGATGTGCTTGCGACGATGCTCGACGACACGCTCCCGCTGACCCCGGGCGAGTGGCCCGAATGGGGCAATCCGATCATCGACAAGGCCGCGTTCGACTATATCCGCAGCTATAGCCCCTATGACAATGTCACCGCCCAAGCCTATCCGCCGATGCTCATCACCGGCGGCCTGTCCGACCCGCGCGTGACCTATTGGGAACCAGCCAAATGGGCCGCGAGATTGCGCGCGACCAAGACCGACAACAATCGCCTGCTACTCAAGATCAACATGGGCGCGGGCCACGGCGGCAAGTCGGGGCGCTGGGAGTCGCTGCACGAAGTCGCGGAGACTTACGCCTTCGTGCTGACCGAGATTGCCCGAGTTCCGCCAGAGGTGGTGGCGCCGTTCTTGTCGGGCGATTAGAAAGGTCCGCATGACCGACACAATCCTTTACGATTATTGGCGTTCGTCCGCCGCTTATCGAGTGCGGATCGCGCTCAACCTGAAGGGCGTGGATTATGAAAGCCGGTCGGTGAACTTGGCCGAGGGCGCGCAGAAATCTGCTGAATATCGCGCTATCAATCCGCAAGGCCTCGTGCCGATGCTCGACATCGACGGCCTTAAGCTGACCCAAAGTCTGTCGATCATGGTCTATCTCGACCAGACCCGGCCCGAGCCGATATTGATGCCGCGCGATCCGGCCGATGGCGCGCATGTCCGGGCGATGGCGCTGGCGATCGCCTGCGACATCCACCCGCTCAACAATTTGCGTGTGCTCAAATATCTCGGCGGAACTCCGGGGATCGAGGAGCCGGCGCGGGACGATTGGTACCGGCACTGGATCGGCGAAGGATTCGCCGCGCTAGAGGCCATGGCCGCGCCGCGCGCGGGGGCGCTGATGTTCGGCGATGAACCGACCATCGCCGACGTCTGCCTGGTCCCGCAAATGTTCAATGCTCGGCGGTTCAACGTGCCGCTCGATGCCTTTCCAACCCTTGTCCGCGCCGACGCGAATGCCTGCGCTCTTGAACCCTTCGCCGCCGCCCATCCTGAACGGCAGGAGCAACCGCAATGAACCGCGCCGAAGGCATCAATCGGGGCATGGACGGCGCAGCCCCGCTCGACAGCGTTGCTGTGCCCAGCCTCGAGGGCACGGTCAGCGACGAGGAATGGAACATCCGCGTCGACCTTGCCGCCGCCTACCGGATGGTCGCGCATTACGGCTGGGACGACCTTATCTTCACCCATTTGAGCGCGCGCGTGCCCGGGCCAGAGCATCACTTCCTGATTAACCCGTATAATCTGATGTTCGAGGAGATCACCGCCAGTTCGCTGGTCAAGATCGACGTTCATGGCAATGCCGTCGAGCCGACACCGTTCATCACCAACCCGGCCGGTTTCACCATCCATTCTGCGATCCATATGGCGCGCGAGGATGCCGGCGCGGTGATGCATCTCCACACACCCGCCGGTCAGGCGGTCAGCGCCCATGAGGACGGTCTGTTGCCGCTCACCCAGACCGCAATGCTGATCCGCGGCAGCCTCGGTTTCCACGATTATGAAGGCGTCGCCACCGACCTCGAGGAACGCGAGCGACTGGTCGCCGACTTGGGCGACAAGCAGGGCATGATCCTGCGCAATCACGGCACGCTGGCGGTTGGCGGCAATGTCGGCGAATGCTTCCTCACGCTTTATTATATCGAGCGCGCCTGCGCAGCGCAGATCATGGCCCTGTCGGCTGGCGACAAGTGCAGCAATCCGCCTCAGGGGACGCCGGAAATGGCCGCCGAGCAGGGCGCGATCGGCCTCAAGGTCGCAGCCAATCTGCTCGCCTGGCCGGCGCTCCTGCGCAAAGCCCACCGGCTCGATCCCAGCTTCGCCACCTGATTGCGACGCGCTTTGCGACCATTTTAACTAGGTAGGAAAACCGCATGAAACACGAACACGGCGACCACGCCAATATGGACGGGACTATGGCAAGCAAGAACTATGCCGCCCTTGGCATCGGTTCAATTATCATGCTGATCCTGATGTACCTTGTCATGTTCACGATGATCTACAGCCTCGGCGAGTTCATTCAGAACATCAATTTCTTCTACATGGCGATCATGATGGCAACGCCTATGACCGTGATGATGCCGCTCATGATGGGCGGGATGTATCCGGACCGGAAACTGAACATGGCCATCTATGGGATCTGCGCCTTGTTATTCGTCGCCGCTTTCATCGGCATTCGCACGCAGGCGCTCGTGGGGGACAATCAGTTTCTCAAGTCGATGATCCCGCACCATTCCGGCGCCATTCTCATGTGCGAGGAAGCCAAGCTTCACGACCCTGAGGTGCAAGCCCTTTGCGGCGGGATCATTCAGGCGCAGAAGGATGAGATTGCCCAGATGAAAGCCATATTGGCGCGCTTGTGAACGCGATGACGATAGACCGTCGTGGAACGCCCTCTAGCAGAGACCTAGGCAAGGGCGATTGCCGCGACCCGGGGTTCGCGACCTGAGCGTGCGCGGTCGCCCAGCCTCAATCGCCGATTACCGCGCCCTGGCCATAGCGCGGCTGCCGCACTTCCTGTTCGAATATATTGACGGTGGCAGTTACGACGAGGTCACGCTCGAGCGGAATTCCGCCGATCTGCGCGCGATTGCGCTGCGCCAGCGGGTGCTGCGCGATGTCTCCGCCATCGATACATCGACCGAATTGTTCGGCCGGCGGTGGGCGATGCCCGTCGGCCTCGGCCCGGTCGGGCTGGCGGGGATGTATGCGCGGCGCGGCGAAGTTCAGGCGGCGCGCGCTGCGGCCGCGGCCAACGTGCCCTTCGCCTTGTCGACGGTCAGCGCATGCTCGCTCGCCGAAGTCGCCGCGGGCGCGGGGGTGCCTTGGTTCCAGCTCTATTTCGTCAAGGACCGCGGGTTCGTCGCCGACCTCATCGCCCGCGCCAGAGAGGCCAAATGCGGCGCTCTGGTGCTGACCGTGGACGTCGCAGTGCCGGGATCGCGCTATCGCGACGCGCGCGCTGCGGGCGGTGGTCTCAAGCGCTGGAGCCAGCTTCTAGCGCGGCCCCAATGGCTGTGGGATGTCGGAATTCACGGACGCCCGCACAGCCTCGGCAATCTCGCACCGATCATCGGGCGCAAGGCGCCGCTGAGCGACTTTCAGGCCTGGATCCACGCCAATTTCGACCCTTCGGTCAGCTGGAAGGACGTCGAATGGGTCAAATCGCAGTGGGGCGGGCCGTTGATCATCAAGGGCGTGCTCGACTCCGACGATGCGAAAGCCGCGGTCGACAGCGGGGCCCAGGGCGTCGTCGTGTCCAACCACGGCGGGCGTCAGCTCGACGGAGTCAGCTCCAGCGCCGCAGCCCTGCCGCGTATCGCCGAAGCAGTGTCGGGAAAGACCAAGATCCTCGCTGACGGCGGGGTGCGGTCCGGCCTGGACGTAGTGCGAATGCTCAGCCTCGGCGCCGATTTCGTCCTCCTCGGCCGCGCCTGGGCCTTTGCGCTCGCCGGCGGCGGACAAGCGGGTGTCGCGCATATGCTGGGCTTGATCGAGGCCGAGATGCGGGTGGCGATGGCATTGACCGGCGTAACATCGGTCGGCGAAATCGACGCCGGATTGATCGACCGGGATTGAGTGCTGCGTTCGGCGCAGCGACACATTCGTTGAATGTTTTCCGCCTTGATTGCCCATTCGACAACAGGCCGGAGTATTGGTCGGGGAGAGAGGATTCGAACCTCCGGCCCCTGCCTCCCGAAGACAGTGCTCTACCAGGCTGAGCTACTCCCCGACCGGGACCGGATGAACTGACATCCAGTGCAGGAGCGCGCGCTTCCTAGCGGCGGGCCGGTCGATGCGCAAGCATGTCCCGCCGGGCCAGCGGCGCCAAAAGATCAGTCGCCGAGCGCGCTTA
>JBDSEL010000063.1:0-5763 GCA_039920065.1 Sphingomicrobium sp.
TTCATCGCTCATGCCTCAAATCGAAATGAAAAGGGCTGCCGAACCAGGCAGCCGCTGTTGGGCGCGCCGATACCCAAGCTGCCTCGCGAAGTCAATTGGGATCGCTTCGTCCCGGGGTCAGCGCGGCCGCTTCTTTTTCGGCTTTGCGGATCGCTTCGCGCCGTGCCGCGCTCTTGCGCCGCAAGCTCCAGTCCATCCACCGGCCGGCCTTGGGCTGCCACTTTTTGATCCGCACATAATGGCGCTTGGCCCAGATGCTGCTTTTTAGAACGAACGCCATGCCGGGGGCGATCAGAAAGATACCTCCCGGGCCGGGCAAGGGCGAAATGATGATCCCGCCGAGGATCAGCAGTGCGCCGATCGCGAACAGCGACCAATTGACCTTGGGCAGGTTGAAGAATCCGGACCATTCGTTGCGCGACCACATGCCGTGTCATTTGGGGCCGAGCGCCGCCGCACGCAAGGCTTGCGATTGAACAAGGGAAGGCGCTAGCCTGCGCCGGCCGAGCTAGGGGGATTTTCTGCGTATCAGTGTTGGGCCGGGGGGCGGGGCCTGATGGCCGCGACCGTCGCCACCGTCGCCTATCTCGGGCTCGAGGCGCGCAGCGTCGAAGTCCAGGTTCAGCTATCTGCGGGACTGCCGGCCTTCATCATCGTCGGCTTGCCGGACAAGGCGGTCGCCGAAAGCCGTGAACGGGTGCGCGCAGCGCTGAGCGCGATCGGCCTGGCACTGCCGCCCAAGCGAATCACGATCAACCTGTCGCCGGCCGATCTGCCCAAGGAGGGCTCGCATTACGATCTGCCGATCGCGCTTGGGCTGCTGGCCGCGATCGGGGCCGCCGATGCGGAGACGCTGGCCGACTTCGTCGTCGTCGGTGAGCTGAGCCTCGACGGGCGCATTGCCGCCTCGCCCGGCGTGTTGCTCGCAGCGCTTCATGCCTCGTCGCTCGACAAGGGGTTGATCTGCCCCGCGGCGCAAGGCGCGGAAGCGGCCTGGGCGGGGCAGCTCGACGTCGTCGCCGCACCCGACCTCCTGGCACTCCTTGCGCATCTCAAGGGCACCGCATTGGTGCCGCGTCCCGAACCGGTGGAGGCCGATATCCCCGAAGGCGGTCCCGACTTGGCCCAGGTCAAAGGTCAGGAGGTGGCCAAGCGCGCGCTCGAAATCGCGGCCGCGGGGGGCCACAACTTGTTGATGAGCGGCCCACCGGGCGCCGGCAAGTCGCTGCTCGCTTCCTGCTTGCCCGGCATTCTGCCGCCGCTGACGCCAAGTGAAGCGCTGGAAGTGTCGATGGTCGCGTCGGTCGCGGGCGAACTCAGCGACGGCAAGATCCGCCGCCGCCGGCCGTTTCGAGCGCCGCACCACAGCGCCTCGATGCCGGCCCTGGTCGGGGGTGGCCTCAAGGTGCGTCCGGGGGAGATCAGCCTCGCCCATCGGGGGGTGCTGTTCCTCGACGAATTGCCCGAATTCCATCGTCAGGCGCTCGATTCGCTTCGTCAACCGCTCGAAACCGGCAGTGTCAGCGTCGCCCGCGCGAACACGCATGTCACTTTTCCAGCGAGGGTTCAGCTGATCGCGGCGATGAACCCGTGCCGCTGCGGGCATTTGGGCGATCCGGCGCTGGCGTGCAGCCGGGCCCCGCGCTGTGCCGCGGATTACCAGGCGCGGGTGTCGGGGCCGCTGCTCGACCGAATTGATTTGCACGTCGAGGTCGCAAGCGTCAGCGCCGCCGACTTAACCTTGCCGCCGCCGGTCGAAGGCAGCGGCGAGGTCGCCGTCCGTGTCGCCCGGGCGCGTGACCGGCAATCACAGCGCTTCAGCGGTACTGGCGTACGCACCAACGCCGAGGCCGATGGTGCCTTGCTCGATGCGGTCGCGACCCCCGACGAGCCAGGGCGCAAATTGCTGGCCGATGCAGCGGCGGTGCTGCGGCTCAGCGCGCGTGGCTTTCACCGCGTGCTCCGGGTTGCCCGGACCATCGCCGACCTGGCAGGGGTGGAGACGGTCGGGCGAATCCACATCGCCGAAGCGCTCAGCTACCGCCGAACCGCACCACGAAATTGACGTGCGATTGATTTGCGCCTTGCTCTCGCTTAGCTAGGCGCCGCTGCGGGCCCCTGTGGCGGAATGGTAGACGCGCTCGACTCAAAATCGAGTTCTGCAAGGAGTGTCGGTTCGAGTCCGACCAGGGGCACCAAATTCCCGCTTCGCAAATTCCGCTTCCCATGGCGCGGGCGGGCGATATGGTCCCGCAATGGCCACCAGGAAGCCCGCGAAACCCTCCGAACCGATCGAACCTAGCGAGGAAGTTCTCGCGGTCGCGGAGGGAATTACGGTCAAGCGTGACCGGCTGCTTGCCTCGCTGACGCTGATCGCGGGGATCGGTGCGATCCTGGCGCTTCCCTTCGCGCTTAGGGCCGGGGCCGAATTCTTCATGCCGGTGACCGCTGCAATGGTCGTCGCCATCGCCCTGGTCCCGCTGCTGCAGATGTTCGAGCGGCGCGGGGTTCCGCCCAAGCTCGCGGCACTGCTGTGCGTCGTCCTGTTCTTGGCGGCGATGGCGTTCGTCATCGGATCGATCCTGATCCCGGCGATCGATTGGATCGCTTTGGTGCCGCAGCGTATCGACAAGGTCCGCGACGCGCTCGAGCCGGTGCTCGATCTGTACAAGAACCTCGACACCTATATCGGCCGGATCACCGCGCAGATCGAGCTCGGTCGCGGGACCAGCAATGCGGTGCATATCGAGACACCGAACAATTTCATGGGGCTTCTTGCAACCAGCGCGCCGCACCTGCTGGTGCAATTGTTCTTCGCCCTGCTGGTGATCTTTTTCTTCCTCGCAGGGTGGACGACGATGCGCAAGCGCACGATCGTCAGCCGCGGCAGCTACGAGGGCGCGCTGACGACCGCGCGGGTGATCGAGGAAGTGGTCGACGCAACCTCGACCTACATCGGTACGATTACCATGATCAACGTCGGCCTCGGCGCACTGACCGCGCTCATCCTCTACATCATGGGGATGGACTCGCCGATCATGTGGGGCGGTATCGTCGCAGTCGCCAACTTCGTGCCGTATCTCGGCCCGATCGTCTCGGCCTGCCTGCTGTTCCTTGGCGGGCTGATGGTCTTTCCCGACGCCTGGACCGCCCTCGGACCGCCGGCGGTGTTCATCGGGTTGCACTTGATCGAGGCGAATTTCTTTACCCCGATGGTGGTTGGCGAAAAGCTCGAGATCAGCCCGCTCGCGATCCTCGTTGCCTTGTCGTTCTGGGCGTGGGTGTGGGGGACGATCGGCGCACTCCTCGCCATTCCGCTGCTGATCATTCTCAAGACGATATTTTCGGCGGCGGGAACGCCCGACATCGCCGGCTTCTTGTTTGAACACGGGACGCTGACCCATGTTGGCGAAGCGGAAGAGGAAGAAAGCGACGAAGCGGCGTGAAAAGCCGCCTCGCGGCGGTTGACACCAAAAACCCCGCCCCCTAGTTGGCCGCTCGACCAAAACGCGGGTGTAGCTCAGTTGGTTAGAGCGCCGGCCTGTCACGCCGGAGGCCGCGGGTTCAAGTCCCGTCACTCGCGCCACTTCCCAGATATTTACGCGCTCTGTAGAACTGCCTCCCAATGGCGGGCGATGCATGCGCATATCAAATTCTTGGCCTTGAGCCGGGGGCCGAGCTGGCGGCGATCGAACGCGCCTATAAATCGCTGATCAAGGCGCACCATCCCGACCGAGCGGGTGGCGATCCGGCGCGCGCTGCGGACCTTAATCGCGCTTATAACGATTTGCGCCAGGCCCTGCGTCAGCGCGGCGACGTCGCGATCCATTCCTTTCCGCCGCTCCGCGCGGCGGGCTGGTCAGCGACCATTTGGGCTCTAGTTGCCGTTGTCATGCTCGGCCTTGCGGCTGCTACGCTCAGTCTGCTCACACCGCGCGAAGCGGCGCGGATTGCCGGGATCAGCGATCGGGCGCTGGTCCACGCCGCTCGTCTCGACGTGATGGAGCAGCCGCTCAGTCTGGGGGAAATCGATCGGGCCGCGCTGGAGGCGGTTCGAATCAGCCAGCGCGCGGACGAATTGACGCTGACCGCCCACAGCAACCGATGCTTCCAGCTGCTGCGCCGATCGCCAGCGCTGGTGCAATATGATCGCTGCGCCGCATTCGACGATGCGGTAGTGCTGTTGCAGGACCGCGACCCGCTGCGCGACAGTGGCCGCTTCAGCGAAATTGCGGTGACCGGGCGCCTGTGGAGCGCGGCCGCGACGCTGTCGAAGGATTATGTCGCGACGGATAGCCGACTGCGCCGCATTCGCCTGCAGGTCGAATTATTGCTCAGCCCCGACGAGGCTAGTTCGGCTGTCCAGTAGCAGGCGCGGCGACCGCGCTGGGGGAGGCGGCGGCCGCGGGCGGGCGCACCTTGCCAAACGCCGCCTGTTTGTCGCTCGTACTCTCCTCCGACAACACCCAGCGCAGGTTGTTCGAGGCTTCGACCTTCGCGGAATAGTCCTGATGCACAGCCTCGTCCGAAGCCTTGCGCGCGGTCATGTTGAAGCGGACCGCGACGCGCTTGTCGCCGCGCATCGACGGCTCGAGCTTGATCGCCTCGGCGCCCGGAATGGCGGCGATCGAACCGGGCAAATCATTGGCCATGTTGCCGCCAGTGGCCATCTCAGCGGCCAGCGCGGCGCTGCGCAGCCCCTCGGCATTGGCTTCGCGACCGGAATAGGCCTGCGAGAAGGCGTTGCCGCGGCCCCAATCGCCGTTCCAGTGATAGAAGAGATGCGCGCCGACGACCGCGTTCTTGGCCAGGCTAGCGGCCCAATAGGGCACGACGTAATTGGCGTGATAATGGGTCGCCCATCCGACCGGTGCATAGACCGCGCCGGTGATCGCTTCGGCCGCCAGTGCCTGCGCCCGGCGCCAGCCAGCGGCGTCGGGGCGGCGGCTGAGCGAGCCATCGCAGGTAAAGGTGAACTGGCAGCCGGTGGCGCGAGCCGAGCCCTGGAAGACCACTCCGCAAATGGTCGACGGAAAAGCCGGGTGACGGACCCGGTTCAGAATGACCTGGGCGACCGCGCGCTCGCCGTCGCTGCCTTCTCGGCCGGCCTCGTAATAGACCGCGCTGGCAAGGCAGGTGATGGCCTGCGCGCGGGCGGTGCTATTGCCCTTGAAAGCAAAAGCGTTGGCGGCGGGATTGTCAGCGTTGCTGAGCGGAATTGCCGAATTTACCGCGACTGCCTGCAGCGGGGCCAAAGGCCGCACCGCCATCGACGGAGCAACCGGCGGTGCGATCGGCGCGGGAGCGAGCAGGGACTGGCTAGCGGCGATGACCGAGGCGAAAACCATCGCCGAGCCCATGGCAACGCCGACCGTCTCGCCAGTGAGGGCGAGGCGCGGCCAGCGCAGCTTCAGCCCCGAAAGGCGGCTTGGAAGGGTCAGGCTCGTCATGGTGTTGTGTCTAAATAATACAGTAACGTCGCGTATTCAACCGTTGTGGGGGTCACGCCAATGGCCGGTCTGCGACCAGCGGATCAGCGGCTTGACCGGAAATATCCACCCTATTCCCACGATGAGATAGAATAGAGCCTGAATAAGAACAGGCCATGATCCGACGAACGACGCCAAACTTGCGACGAATACCACCCAAACACAAATTATCGCGATTATTCCGATGGTTGCGGCCAGTCTGCGCGATTCTGGACGAAGCCTCATCGGCGCGCTCTAACGCATTGCGCTCCCTAGCGAAACCATTCAAGCCGCG
>JBDSEL010000064.1:0-8796 GCA_039920065.1 Sphingomicrobium sp.
CGCGTACCGGCATCGGCCTGACCGAACTCGGGGCGCTCGACCGGATCGAGGTTCTGCGCGGGCCGCAGGGCACGCTGTTCGGTCGCAATGCCTCGGCGGGCGTGATCTCGATCATTACCGCCAAGCCCCAATTCACGACGTTCGTGTCGGGCGCGTTGTCGGTCGGCAATTACGACATGCGCCGCGTCGACGCCTCGATCAACGCGCCGCTCGGCGAGACCGTCGCCGTCCGCCTCGATGGCGTGTGGATGAAGCGCGACGGCTTCATCAAGGACGTGATTTCCGGCGACCGCATCAATAACCGCGACCGCTGGCTGCTGCGCGGCCAAGTGCTGTTTGAACCGACCGACGCCTTGTCGGTGCGGATCATCGGCGATTATTCCAAGCGCAATGAGGAATGCTGCGCCGCGGTCTTCCTGCCGGCCAGCAATTATGTCGCCGGCGTCGGCCGCACCGCATCGTCGATCATCGCGCTTGAGCGCTCGCTCGGCGCGATCATCAACGATGACCCCTACGACCGCGAAACCTCGATCACGCCGGGCCGTTCCTATCGCTCGGACGTCAAGGACGGTGGCCTGTCGGCGGAGGTCAATTACGACTTCGGCGGCGCCAAGCTGACCTCGATCACCGCCTATCGCGGCTATAAGCTGGTTGGCGGCATGGACGCCGATTACAACAACCTCGACCTGTTCTATCGCGACGATGACGGCAATTTCGGCACCAAATTCAGCACGTTTACGCAGGAACTGCGACTGAACGGCACGGTTTGGAACGACCGCTTAGACTGGCTCGTCGGCGCCTTCTACGGCAACGAAGACATCACCCGTAAGGACAATCTGGCGCTTGGTGCCGACGCCGATCGCTACTTCGGCGCGGTCGTTCGGGCATCGAACCCAGCGCTTGCGGGCTTCCCGGGGTTCAATTTGCTCAACCCGTTCGCGGCCGGTTTCGTCAACTTCCAGCTGGCCAACAACCCCGCATTCGCGGGCGTTCCGGCGGTGGCCTATCCGTTGGTGGCCGGCGCGATCGCCGGCCAGGTGGTGAATACGCCGCTGGCGAATTCGCTGACTCAGGACGTGTTCAAGCAGAACGACAAGAACTTCGCGTTGTTCACCCACAACATCGTCAAGATCACCGATCAGCTGTCACTGACTTTGGGCCTTCGCTACACGATGGACCGCAAGAAACTGAGCGCCGATCTTGAAAGCGGTGCACAGTGCGCGGCCTACCTCGGCAATATCGGGCGCCTCAATGCGCTCGCCGCTGCTGCGGCCGCCGATCCAGCGGGCAATGGTGGTTTGAACCCGGCTATTGCAGCACTTGCGAGTGCACTTGCGAGCCAGGTGCTGACCCCGCTCCGGGCCGCACCGTGCGCGATCAACTCGGTCAATGGATCGTTCGACGGGGGCAAGCGCAAGGAGAACAAATGGTCGGGCACCGCGGTGCTGGGCTATAAGTTCACTCCCGAGACGCTGGGCTACATCAGCTTCTCGCGTGGCTACAAAGCGGGCGGGTTCAACCTCGACCGCGCCGGTCTCAACATCTTCGCGCCAAGCCTCGACCAACTCGAGTTCAAGCCCGAAATGGTCGATGCCTACGAACTGGGTGCCAAATATAACGGCCGCGGATTCGACGTGAACCTGGCCTTGTTCCAGCAAGACTTCCGCAACTTCCAGCTCAACACGTTCAACGGCGTCAATTTCATCGTCGAGAATATCAACAGCTGTTCCAAGAGCCTTGGCGGTGCGGACGAAAACGGGTCGCCGACGCGCCCCACCGTCGCTTGCACCGGCAAGGACAAGCCGGGCGTACGCTCGCGTGGTCTGGAAGTTGAAACCTTCTTCCGCCCGGTCCGTGACGTCGCCGGTTCGCTTGGGATGACGATTGTCGACACCCGCTATCGCCACGACCTCATTGGCGCCAGCGGCAACGCCATCACTCCGGCGCTGTTCCAGCTTCCGGGGCGCCGCCTGTCGAATGCGCCGAAGTTCACCCTGACCGGCTCGCTTGGCTGGACACCGCCGATCGGCAGCAGCGGCATGCACGCTCTGTTCTACATCGACGGCCGTCACTCCTCAGGCGCCAACACGGGCAGCGATCTGGACGTCGAAAAGTACCAGAAGGCCTATTCGTTGTTCAACGCCCGCACCGGCATCCGCGGCCCGAGCGACACCTGGGCGCTGGAACTTTGGGCACAAAATCTCTTCAACAAGAAGTATAAGCAGATTGCGTTCGACTCGCCGCTTCAGGGCAGCTGCACCCAGCGTGCAGCCGACAGCGGTTATTGCTCGCCGGTCCCGGGCGTCTCGACCCAGCTGTTCTCCGCCTTCCTTGGCGATCCGCGCACGTTCGGCGTGACGGCACGCTACAAGTGGGCGCCGGCAATTCGGGCTGCGGCTTACGAGCCGATGCCGGCTCCGCCGCCGCCACCAGTGATGGTCGAGCAACCGGCCCCGCCGCCTCCGCCTCCGCCGCCCGCTCCAGTGGAGCGTGGCGAACGCGGCGAATAAGCGTCGGTTCGTTTGGAAAAGGGGAAGGGCCTCGCCACCACGGCGGGGCCCTTTTTCAATGCCCGGCCTATTCGGCGGCAGCGAGCAACGCGGCGGACAAAGCGGCACTTTGCTTGGCCGCAAGCTTCCGGCCATCGCTCCGGGTCATATAGAAAACATCGACCGCGCGTTCGCCATAGGTGGCGATATGCGCGCTATGGATCTGCAGTCCCTGGCCCAGGATTGCACCGCTCAAGGCCGCCAGCAGCCCGGGCCGGTCGCGAGTATTGACCTCGGCCACCGTGGTTCGTGACGACGCGCGATCGGAAATCGCCACCGACGGCGCGATCGCGAATGCGGCCGCGCGCGGCGGTACGTGCGCCACCGGAACCGGTGGGAGGTCGCTCGCCTCCAGCGCCGCGATGACCGCTTTTTCAAGCCGCGTGCGCAAGCGCTTGTCGGCATAGGGCCGCCCGCGCCCATCGAGCACCAACACATTGTCCAACGCCATGCCGTCGCGGGTGGTGTGAATGCGCGCATCGATGATGTTCGCGCCGGCCCCGGCAAGGGCCGCAGTGATGCGATAGAATAATCCGTCGCGGTCGGGATTGAAGACACTGACGCGGGTTGCGCCGGCATTGCCGTCGTCGACCACTTCGACGCTTGGCCGGGGCTCACCGATATGCGCTTCGGCCGTCGCCACCTGGCGCGCATTGGCGAGCTGGAGATCGAACGGCTCGGCCAGCCAATAGCTGTCGGGCAAGCGCCGGCCATGGGCTTCGGCCATGCGCGATTGCCAGCCGAGCGCCTCGGCCAGAGCGCGGCGGCGGTGCTCGACCAATTCCTTGCGCCCGTGCTGCTTGTGCCCCAGTCGAAGGCGCTCCTCACCGGCCTCGAACAAGGTCCGAAGAAGCGAGCGCTTCCAGTCGGTCCACACGCCGGGCCCGACAGCGCGAATGTCGACCACGGTCAGGATCTGCAACAGCCGCAGCCGCTCGGGGCTTTGCACCACCTGGACGAAATCCTCGATCGTCCTGGGATCGGCAAGGTCGCGCTTGAACGCGGTCGAACTCATCAGCAAATGATGGCGGACCAGCCAGGCGACTGTTTCCGTCTCGGCCGCGTCGAGCCCGAAGCGCGGGCCCAGGCGCAGCGCGATGTCGGCACCCAATTCGCTATGGTCGCCCCCGCGGCCCTTGGCGATATCGTGCAGCAGGACCGCGACATAAAGCACCCGGCGGCTGGCGAGCTGGGCGAACATCGCGGTGGCCAGCGGATGATCGGCCTTCAACTCGCCGCGCTCGATGCGGGCGGCCAGGCCGATCGCGCGGATGGTATGCTCGTCGACCGTATAATGATGGTACATGTCGAACTGCATCTGGGCGACGACCCGGCCGAAGTCGGGCACGAAGCGGCCGAACACCCCAGCCTCGTTCATCCAGCGCAGCGCCAATTCTGGAGCATTGGGGGAGGTCAGGACCTCGAGGAACAAGGCGTTGGCGCGGGGGTCGCGGCGCACCTGCTGGTCGATGAGGATCGCGGTGCGGGTGGCGGCGCGCATCGCGCTGGGGTGGATTTCCAGCTCCTCGCGGGCGGCGATTGCGAACATCTCGATCAGGCGCACTGGGTCCGCGCGGAGGAAGCCTTCATCAGGAATCGAGAGCCGCCCGCGATCGAGGCAGAAACCGGCCAGCCGCTTGGGCCGTCGGCGGATGGTCGGAAGCACGAAGCGAAAGCCCTTGCGGCCAAGCTGGTCGTCGAGTTGGGCGAGGAACAGGCCGGTCAGGTCGCCAACCGCTTTGGCGTTGATGAAGTAAAATCGCATGAACCGCTCGACCGCCGATTTCCCCGGCCGATCGGCGTAGCGCATGATCTCGGCGATGCTGCGCTGCTGATCGAAGCCCAGGCGCTCTTCGGCACGACCGGCGAGGCGGTGGAGGTGGCAGCGAACCGCCCAGAAGAACCGCTCGGCGCGGTCGAACCGGCGGAATTCCTCGGCAGTCAACAGCCCCGCCGCGACCAGGTCTGCGGGTTGCTCGACCCCGTGCACATATTTCCCGATCCAATAGAGCGTGTGGAGATCACGCAAGGCGCCTTTGCCGTCCTTGACGTTGGGCTCGACGACATAGCGGCTGTCGCCCATGCGGACGTGGCGGGCATCGCGCTCGGCAAGCTTGGCGGCGACGAATTCGGCGGCGCTGCCGCTGACCACCTCGGCCCGGAACCGCGCCAGCCCACCCTCGACGAGCCGCGCGTCACCCCAGATCCAGCGCGCCTCGAGCAAGGCGGTGCGAACGGTCATGTCGGCGCGCGCGGCGGCAATCATCTCCTCCACCGAGCGCAGCGAATGGCCCAGTTTGAGCTTGAGCGACCACAACAAGCTGAACAGATGTTCGGCGAATCGCTCGACCGCTTTGGAGGGAGTAGATGCGGTCAGGATCATCAGGTCGAGGTCGCTGAATGGGGCCATTTCCCCACGGCCGGTGCCGCCCAGGCCGACCAAGGCAATGCCGGCGTCTAACGGACCGTCGAGGCGTGCCGCAACGAAATCATAGGCTGAGCGGACCAGTTGGTCGTGAAGGTAGGAATGCGCCTCTGCCGCTGCCCGGCCGCTGTCGGGTCTGGCCTCGAGCCGGCGTGAAATTTCCGTCCGCCCGGCGCGCAATGCTGCGCCGAGCATAGCGGTCGCCTCGGCCACAGCACCGTCGCCTAGCGGCAACGCGGCGAGCTGATCGCCCAGCGCGCGCCGATCGACCAGGTCACGCCGCCGCTCGACCGCCTGGATGGTCACGCCTCGTCCGCCAGGCGCTTCAGTCGATAGAGCGCCTCAAGCGCCTCGCGCGGGCTCATCCGGTCGGGGTCGAGTTCGGCCAGCGCGGTGGCCAGTGCATCGGGCGGCGCTTGCTCCGTTTGCGCGACCGAGGCGAACAGCGGCAAATCGTCGAGGCCCGCGGCGATTCCGCCCGTCGCGTCGCGACCGGCTTCGAGTTTGGCGAGGACAGCCTTGGCGCGCGCCACCACGGCCGGGGTCATGCCCGCCAGTTTGGCCACGGCAATCCCGTAACTGCGATCGGCGGCGCCATCGGCGACTTCGTGGAGCAGGACCAGATCGCCCTTCCATTCGCGCGCTCGGACATGGTGGAGCGAGAGTGCGTCGAGCCGGCCGGCGAGCCGCGTCAGCTCGTGATAGTGAGTCGCGAACAGGGTCCGCGCGCAGACATCGTCGTGCATTGCCTCGACCACTGCCCAGGCGATCGCCAGCCCATCGTAGGTCGAGGTGCCGCGGCCGATTTCGTCGAGAATGACGAGGCTGCGCGGTGTCGCCATGGCGAGGATGGCCGCGGTCTCGACCATTTCGACCATGAAGGTCGAGCGCCCGCGCGCGAGATTGTCCGACGCGCCGACGCGGCTGAACAAGCGATCGACGATGCCGACGCGGGCGCGGGCGGCGGGGACGAAGCTGCCCGACTGGGCAAGCACCGCGATCAAAGCCGCCTGGCGCAGGAAGGTCGACTTGCCGCCCATATTGGGGCCGGTCACCAGCCACAGCCGGTCGGCGGGGCCAAGAACAAGGTCGTTGGCGACGAAGCGCTCGCCATGGGCTGCCAGCGCCGCCTCGACCACCGGATGACGACCGCGCTCGATCTCCAGGCACGGCGAATCATCGAGCTCGGGCAGGGTCCAGCCGCCCTCGACCGCGCGCTCGGCATGGCTTGCGGCGACGTCGATCCGGGCTATGGCTTCGGCGGTCGCCGTAATGCGCGTTGCGGAAGCGATGGCGAGCGCGGTCAGTTCCTCGGCATGGGCGGCCTCGGCAGCGATGGCGTGGGCGCCGGCCTCAACTACCCGGGTCGCTTCATCGTGCAACTCGGGCGAGTTGAAGCGGACCACGCCGGCGAGCGTCTGGCGATGGGTAAAGCCGCTGTCGCCGGCCATCAACGGATCGGCATGGCGCGCCGCGACTTCGACATGATAGCCAAGGACATTGTTGTGACGGATCTTGAGCGCTGCGACCCCGGTTGAAACGCGATAGCGCTGTTCGAGGTCGGCAATCGCTCGGCGGCCGTTCGCGGCGGCATCGCGCAGCGAGTCGAGGGCGGCGTCATAGCCGGCGGCGATATACCCGCCCTTGGCCGCCTCGAGCGACGGAGCTTCAACCAGTGCCGCGGTCAGTCGGTCGACCAGCGAAGCGTGGCCGCCAAGACGCGGTAGCAGGGTGTCGAGCAAGTGCGGGCGCTCGTCCTCGCCCTCCAGTTCGCGCTTGAGTGCGGCCACGGCAGCAAGGCCGTCGCGTAATTGGGCGAGATCGCGCGGACTTCCGCGCCCGGCGGCGAGGCGGCCGAGCGCGCGCGGGAAATCGGGCATTGCCTTGAGCGCCGCGCGGACCCGCACGCGGCGCGAACTGTCACGGTGAAACCAGCTGGCGAGGGCCAGGCGCTGCTCGATCGCTCGGCGGTCGGTCAGCGGCGCGGCAAGGTCCTCGCACAGCAGACGGCGCCCGCCGGCGTTCTGACAGCGGTCGATTTCGCCGAGCAGGCTGCCGCCGATCTGGCCGGCGACCGAGCGCGTCAGCTCAAGGCTGTCGCGGGTCGCGGCATCGATCGCCATGTGCTCCGAGCGGGCGATTCGGCGCGGCAGATCGAGCAGGATCGCGCCGCCCTTCTGGGTGGCGTCGAGATAGGTCAGCAGCCCACCGGCAGCGGCCAGCTCGGCCCGGCCCGGCGCACCAATTCCGTCGAGCGTCGCCAGGCCGAAGCGAGCGAGGATTGCGCGCTCCCCAGCGAGGCTGTCGAACCCGCCCTTGCCCGGCGTGCTCGCAATCCCGGGCACTGCTTCATCGACGATCACTTCAGCCGCGTTCAAGCGCGCTAATTCGGCCGAAAGTTCGCCGTGACCGAGCGCGATCAGCTCGAACCGCCCGGTCGAGATATCGGCGGCAGCGAGCGCAAAATCGTCGCCCGCGCGCCCGACCGCGACCAGCCAATTGGCCGAGGCAGAGACGAGCAGCGCCTCCTCGGTCAAGGTGCCGGGCGTGACGAGCCTCACGATCGCCCGCTCGACCAGCGTCTTGGAACCGCGCGCCTTGCGCGCTTCGGCCGGGCTTTCGATCTGCTCGGCGATGGCGACTCGATTGCCGCCTTTGATCAGCCGCGCCAGATACCCCTCGGCGGCATGGACCGGCACGCCGCACATCGGGATCGACGCGCCCAGGTCTGCGCCGCGCTTGGTCAGCGCGATATCGAGGCAGGCGGCGGCAATTTTGGCATCGTCGAAGAACAATTCGAAGAAGTCGCCCATGCGATAAAAGAGGAGCGCGTCGCCGGCCTCATCCTTGAGCCGTCGATATTGCGCCATCATCGGGGTTTGGGCGTCGCCGCGAGCCATCGGTCGATCTCTAGCGCCTGGCCCGCGCGCACGCGACTCCCGCAATTCGGCGAAACGTGACTTTCCGGCGCTTGTGGCGCTAAGGCCCTCGCCATGGACAACAGCAGCATCAAGATTTCGGCCCAGGAAGCGCTCGACTTCCATTCGCGCGGCCGCCCCGGAAAGCTCGAGATCACGCCGACCAAGCCGATGGCCACCCAGCGCGATCTGAGCCTCGCCTATTCACCCGGCGTGGCCGAGCCGGTCCGTGCAATCGCGGCCGATCCGACCTCGGCCTATGACTATACCAGCAAGGGCAATCTGGTCGCCGTCATCTCGAATGGCACCGCGATCCTCGGTCTCGGCAATCTCGGCGCGCTTGCCTCGAAGCCGGTGATGGAGGGCAAAGCGGTGCTGTTCAAACGCTTCGCCGATGTCGACGCGATCGACATCGAAGTCGCGACCGAGGACTGCCAGCGGTTCATCGAATGCGTCGAGTTGCTCGAGCCGAGCTTTGGCGGAATCAACCTTGAAGACATCGCCGCGCCCGACTGCTTCATCATCGAGCAGACGCTGAAGGAACGGATGAACATCCCGGTCTTTCACGACGACCAGCATGGCACCGCGATCATCACCGCGGCGGGGTTGATCAACGCCTGTTTCCTGACCGGGCGCGCACTTGGCGACATCAAGGTGGTGGTCAATGGCGCCGGCGCCGCCGCCATCGCCTGCACCGAATTGATCAAGCGCATGGGGGTCCGTCACGACCACGTCGTGATGTGCGACCGCAAGGGCCCGATCTACATCGGCCGCGACGACCTCGACCAGTGGAAGTCGGCGCATGCGGTCGATACGCCGGCCCGCTCGCTCGCCGAAGCGATGGTTGGAGCCGACGTGTTCCTGGGCTTGAGCGCGGCCAATGTCGTGAGCAAGGACATGGTCA
>JBDSEL010000065.1:0-7857 GCA_039920065.1 Sphingomicrobium sp.
ATGAGGGCAGCAATGCGTAGCTTCACTGGAAATCGATCCTTCGCCAAGCGGGAATGCGGCGCTCGCGTCATAGGTAGCCCCTTCTAAGCCTGCAAGCGATGCCTTACATGGCCGCTTGTGAACCCTAGCATGAACGACCCTCGCCCTCCCCTCGTCGTCCTGATCGCGGCCCCGCGCGGCTTCTGCGCCGGGGTCGATCGCGCCATCCAGATCGTCGAACTGGCGCTCGAGCGGTTCGGCGCGCCGGTCTACGTTCGGCATGAAATCGTTCACAACCGCTTCGTCGTCGATCGGCTGGCCGAACTCGGCGCGATCTTCGTCGATGAATTGGACGAAGTGCCCGACGACCGCCCGGTGGTCTTCTCCGCCCATGGCGTTCCGAAAGCGGTGCCGGCAGCGGCGCAGGACCGTGGCCTGCGCTATGTCGATGCCACCTGTCCGCTTGTCAGCAAGGTCCATCGCCAGGCCGAGCGGCTGATCGAGGACGGCCGTCACATCCTGTTTATCGGCCACGCCGGCCATCCCGAAGTGGTCGGCACCTTCGGCCAGGTGCCGGAGGGCAAGATGACTTTGGTCGAGACCGTCGAAGACGTCGCCGCGCTCGAGCTGGTTGGCGAGCCCGACCTCGCCTTCCTCACGCAGACCACGCTGTCGGTCGACGACACCGCCGCCATCGTCGCCGCCTTGAAAGCCCGCTTTCCAGCGATCCGCGTGCCCCGCAGCGAGGATATTTGCTACGCCACCTCCAATCGCCAGGCAGCGGTCAAGGCGATCGCCAACGAATGCCAGCGGATGCTGGTGATCGGCGCACCCAACAGCTCGAATTCGCTTCGCCTGGCCGAGGTCGCGAGTCGGATGGGCTGTCCGGCGCGGCTGATCGAGCGTGCCTCAGACATCGACTGGGACTGGCTCGGCCAGCCGCAGACCGTGGGCGTGACCGCGGGTGCTTCGGCCCCAGAGGTACTGGTGCGCGAGGTGGTCGATGCGCTGGCCGAGCGTTTTACCGTCAGCGAAACCCACGCCGATCACACCCCTGAGCGGATGATCTTCAAACTGCCGCGCGAGCTGGTCGCCTGAATGAACGATCTGCCGATCGTCGAAATTTTTACCGATGGCGCCTGCAAGGGCAATCCCGGCCCCGGGGGCTGGGGCGCGATCCTGCGCGATTCGGCCGGCCGCGAGCGCGAGTTGTCAGGCGGTGAGCCCGATACGACCAATAACCGGATGGAACTGACCGCAGCGATTCAAAGTCTGGCAGCGCTCAAGAAGCCCTGCCGGGTCGAACTCCACACCGATAGCTCGTACCTCAAGGATGGCATGACCCGCTGGATCCACGGCTGGCAGCGTAATGGCTGGCGGACCGCCGACAGGAAGCCAGTCAAGAATGCCGATCTGTGGCAATTGCTGCTCAACGCGGTCGAGCCGCACCGAATCGCCTGGCATTGGGTCAAAGCCCATGATGGCCATGTCGAAAATGAGCGCGCCGATGCGCTGGCCAGCGCCGCTGCCGAAACGTTTCGCGCAAATCCGCGCTAGGTTTTCCGGACCGATCATTGCTTGCGGCATACTCGCGGGTTTGTCATAGGTCGCCGTCACCGACGAATTTCTACCCTGTTTGCAGTTGGTGGGGGGAGGGGCTGCTCGGCCTCTCCCCACTTACCGCTGCTTGGGAGTGAACCGGTCGCAGACGAAAGTCGCTCGGCCCTCCCGCCCTCCGCCGTCCCGCCGCAATGATGTTGGCATCGACCTCCTTCGGCGCTGGTTACGAAATCGAAAGCCACCGCCACTAGGGGTGTGCTGATGGTCGATGTCTCATTCGCACTCGCGCTCGAAGCGTTGCTCGCGGTCCTGCTGATCGTGGCGGCGCTGATCGATATGCGCACCTTTACCATTTCGAACAGACTGAGTGTTGCGGTCGCGGTCCTTGGAATCGCCTATTGGTTCGCTTCGGATGTGGCGCCCTGGCCCGACATGGCGATCCGCGCCGGGGTCGCGGTGGCGGTATTTACCTTGCTTGCGGGGGCTTTCGCGATCGGCATGATGGGCGGCGGCGACGTCAAGCTGGCGGCTGCGCTGGCCTTGTGGTTCCCGCCTGCCGTCACCGGGAAATTCCTTGTATTCATGTCGCTTGCGGGGGGCTTGCTGACGCTCGTTCTGGTCGTCGCCCATCGCCTGCGCAAGGCCGAGGGACGGCCCAAAATACCGTATGGAGTGGCGATTGCGGCGGGGGGTCTCGCGATACTCGCCCAACGGTTTCTTAACCAATTTGTCTGATGTGTGGGCTTCACGAGATTAGGCCCGTGCTAGGGGAGGCGTAAGCGCCATGGATGCGAAGAAAGTAATGCTCCTGATTGGAGCGCTCGTTTTTGCGGTGTTTTCCGCAGTCATGGCTAAGAACATGTTCGCCGGCGCAGGCGCGCGCCAGGCGCAGGCCGCACCGGTCCCGACCGGGCCCAAGATCCTGGTGGCGCGCAAGGCGCTTCCGGTGGGCACGATCATCGACCAGGAATCGCTGACCTATCAGCCGTGGCCGAAAGAACTGATCGAGACGGCTTATTATATCAATGGCCAGGGCGCTGACGCCAAGAGCCTGGTCGGAACGGTTGTTCGGTTCGCGATCACTGCCGGCCAACCGGTCACGCGCGGCGCACTCGTTGGCCCACAGGACCGCGGTTTCCTCGCCGCAGCGCTGGGCTCGGGAATGCGTGCAGTAACCATCCCGGTCAATGCGACCACCGGCGTCGCCGGCTTCGTCTTCCCGGGAGATCATATCGACCTCGTCCTCACCCAGGACGTCAAGGGCGGCGGCGACGGCGACCCACTCAAGGTTTCGGAAACGATCGTCCGCAATGTCCGCGTGCTCGCCACCGACCAGCGCACGACCGACAAGGATGAAGAAGGCAAGACTGCGGTCAAGACCTTCACCAACGTCACCATCGAAGTGACCCCGCGCATCGCGGAGAAGATCGCCGTTGCGCAAAGCGTCGGCAATCTCTCGCTGTCGCTGCGCTCGATCGCCGACAATGGTGCCGAGCTCGAGCGCGCAGTGGCCAGCGGCGACATCAAGGTTCCGGCCGGTGCCGACCCGGCGCAGGAGAAGAAGATGCTGTTGGCGCTCGCCAATCGTCCGCTCGACAATAATCCGACGTTTACCACAGGTGGTGACGTGTCGCGCTTCCAGCGCCGCAATGTCCCGCCGCGGCCGCCGTCGGAAAATAGTGGTGCCGCCCAGGTCGGCAAAAGCGTCCGCAGCGCGCTCGATGGCACGCCGACAGGTCCGACCATCAAGGTTGCGCGCGGCAACGAAATCTTCGTCGTGCCGGTGGGGAGTCGCTAATATGAATATGCTCAAGTCCAAGGGTCGCCTGGCGACCGCCGTCGCCGCCGCCGCGCTTGCGCTCGGCACGATGACCGCCGCCGCTCCGGCCCAGGGTCAGACGGGCACCTACAAGCCTTCCACCCGGGTCGTGCTTTCGGCCGGTCAGGGCGAGATGGTCAATCTGCCGCGCGCCATCGCCAATGTGTGGACGTCGAACCCCAAGGTGGCCGACGTCTACGTCAACGGGGCGCGCCAGATCAACGTCTTCGGCAAGGAAGCCGGAAGCGCCACCGTCATCGCCACTGCCGCCGACGGCAGTGTCGTTTACGGCGCCGATGTGCTGGTCAGCCAGAACCTCGGCTCGGTCAACGAAATGCTCCGCCAGGCAATGCCCGATTCGATGGTGTCGGTGACGACAATCGGCGGGATTGCGGTCATCAACGGCACCGTCGCCAATGTCGAGGACGCGACCCAGGCGCAGCAGATGGTCCGCGCGATGCTCAACCCGGGCATCAAGGACAACGAACCGCTGTTGGTGACCCCGATCAACCGGCTCAAGGTCGCCACTCCGCTCCAAGTTACGCTCAAGGTCCGCGTGGCCGAAATCAACCGCTCGGTGGTCAAGCAGATGGGCATCAACCTGCTCACCTCGGACGCTACAAGTGGCTTCAAATTCGGGGTCTCCCAGGGCCAAGGCATCTTCCTCCCCGCCCCCGACGAAACCGATCCCAACGTCGTTCCCAAGGTGCTTCGTAACATCCTCGGATCGACCTTCTCGGGAAGCGGCAAGTTGTTCGGGCTCGATATTCTCGGTTCGCTCGACATCGCCGCCAAGGACGGGCTGGTGACAATCCTCGCCGAACCCAATCTGACCGCGGTCACGGGTGAAACCGCGACCTTCCTGGCCGGCGGCGAATTCCCGATCCCGATTGCCGAAGGACTTGGCAGCCTGGCGATCGAATACAAGCAATTCGGCGTAGCGTTGGCGTTCACCCCGATCGTGCTCGGCGATGGACGCATCTCTATGCGCCTGCGCCCGGAGGTGTCCGAGCTGTCGGACGAAGGCGCGATCACGCTCAATGGCTACAAGATTCCGGCGCTGACCGTGCGCCGCGCCGAAACCACGGTCGAGCTTGGCTCGGGCCAGTCGTTCATGATCGCCGGCCTGCTTCGCAATGGTTCGCGCAACAGCATCAACAAGGCGCCGTTCCTGGGCGACATTCCGATCCTCGGCGCGCTCTTCCGCTCGACCCAATACCAGCGGCAGGAAACCGAATTGGTAATCATCGTCACGCCGTATTTGGTGCGCCCGGCGAATACCCAGATGGCGGCACCGACCGACGGTTACCGCAACCCCGATGACGCCATGCGCGACATGATGGGCCAGACTTACATGGGCAAGAGCGGCTCGATCCAGCCGCAGGCGATTTCGGCCCCGACGACGGTTGCTCCCGCAGGGTCGGTCTCGGCCGTGCCCGGGTTCAAGATGTGAGGGCCGGAACGATGAACATAGTCACGAAAGAGGTCACCATGCGTAAGCTTCTTCTGGTCCCAGCACTGCTTAGCGGCCTGTCCGCCTGTCAGAGTCCGACGACCGCATCGCAGGGACTCGAGCCGCTGCACGTGCCGGTCGTTTCAACCACCGATTACGTGTGGGATGCGGGCGCTCAAAGCGGCGCCTTGTCGTCGGAAGAAGCAGCCCGCCTCGACGGCTGGTTCGCTGGCCTCGGCCTCGATTTCGGCGACAGCATCTATATTGCCCCGGAGAGTTCACCGATCGCCCGGTCGCAAGTCGCACAGATCGCCGGCAGCTACGGCCTGTTGGTCAGCGCGGGCGCGCCCGCCAGTGCCACCGGCGGCGTTCCCGGCGCAGTCCGGGTCGTCGTCAGCCGCCGCCGCGCGACGGTCCCCGGCTGCCCCGACTGGAGTCGCCCGTCAACGCCCAATTTCGGCAATGATTCGCTACCCAGCTTCGGCTGCGGCGTGAATACCAATTTGGCGATGCAGGTCGCCGATCCGCAGGATCTGCTGCGCGGTCGCGCGGGCCTTGCCGCCGAAGATGCTCAGGCCGCGGCCAAGGCGATCATCATGTACCGCAACTGGGTCCATACGGCGCTTCGCCAGGGCCAGCAGGATCGTCCGCTGAAATATTCGCTGACCTCCTCGATCAAGGAACAGAAGTAATGAACGCGCCTTTCCACGCCCGCGCCGGACTTCGCGATCCCTTCACCGCCTTCGTCTGCGACGATGCCACCGCCGACATGCTGCGCCCGATCGCGGTCGAACACGGCTGGTCGCCGGAAAAGGTCAATAAGGGCGGCCTGCGCAACGCGGTCCAGTCCCTGTCGGTCTCGGCCAGCCCCAACATCCTGTTCGTCGACCTCAGCGAATCCGCCGATCCGCTCAACGACATCAACTCGCTGGCCGAAGTGTGCGAACCAGGCACGCTCGTCATCGCCGCCGGCACCGTCAACGACGTGCGCCTCTATCGCGACCTCGTCGCCAGCGGCATTCACGATTATCTGCTCAAGCCGTTCACGGTCGATCAGCTGCGCGACAGTTTTGCTCATGCGCAGATGATCCTGTCGGGTCCGCGCGGCGAAGCCGCCGCCGACAAGCCCCACGTCATGGGCGTGGTGATCGGCGTTCGCGGCGGTGTCGGGGCCTCGACCCTGGCGACCTCGCTGGCCTGGTCGATGGGCGAAAAGGCTCATCGTTCGACCGCGCTGCTCGATCTCGACGTTCACTTCGGCACCGGTGCCCTGGCGCTCGACCTCGAGCCCGGCCGCGGCCTCACCGACGCGATCGAGAACCCCAGCCGGATCGACGGCCTGTTTATCGAACGCGCCATGGTTCGCGCCAATGAACGGCTCAGCGTGCTGTCGGCGGAAGCGCCGATCCACCAGCCGCTGGTGACCGACGGCGCTGCGTTCTTCCAGCTCCAGGAAGAAATGCGCAACGCCTTCGAATCGACCGTTCTCGATTTGCCGCGGCACATGCTGATCCAGCATCCGCATCTGGTTCACGACGCTCACGTTGCAGTGGTCGTCGCCGAATTGACGCTTGCGGCAACCCGCGACACCATCCGCATCCTCGCCTGGCTCAAGGCCAATGCGCCCCAGACCAAGGTCCTGGTCGTCGCCAACGCCGTGCCCACCGGCGGCGCACTCGAGATTTCGAAAAAGGATTTCGAGCAATCGATCGAACGTCCGGTCGACATCGTTTTCCCGTACGACGTCAAGACTGCGGCCCAGGCCGCCAAGCTTGGCAAACCGATGGCCGAAGTTGCGTCGGGCAAGACTGCTGTTGCGTTCGCAAGTCTGTCGAACATGGTCCTCAGTCACGCCACCGAGGAAGGCTCCGGCGACGATTCGAAGGGTGCTGGCAAGTCGTCCAAAAACGGGCTGGTCGATAGCCTGATGTCGATGTTGTCCAAGCCCAAGGAAAAGGCCGCGGCCTGACCTTGGGTGCCCGATCGCCGACGCACGCCGCGCCGGTTCGGAAACGAACGAAATGAAGGCTTGAAGCGCAAATGCTGATCATCGTCCTCATTGTCGGAATGTTCGCCACCCTGGCCATGGGGGTACTCGCCTTTAGCGGGCCGTCCACCGGCAAGGCGACCAAGCGGCGCATCGAGGCGATCAAGGAGCGTCACGGCGACGCCGTCTCAGGCAAGGCGGAAGCCCAAATCCGCAAGCTGATGGCGCAACGCTCGGCCCGCCTCGAGGGGCTTGCGAGCTCACTCATCCCCAAGCCGGCACTGCTGCGCAAGCGCCTCGAAATGACCGGCCGGAGCATCAGCCTGCGCAAATATGGCTCGATCTGCGCCGGCATCATCATCGTCGTCGCCGGGCTCCTCGCCAGCCGCGGCCTGCCCTTCTATCTCTCGCTGATGCTCGGGCTATTGCTCGGCGTCGGCCTGCCGCACCTGATCATCGGCAAGATGATCAAGAAGCGGCTTGCTAAATTCGTCGCGAAATTCCCCGATGCCATCGACCTCATGGTGCGCGGCCTTCGCTCGGGCCTGCCGATCACCGAAACGCTCGGCATTGTCTCGACCGAGGTTCCCGGCCCGGTTGGCGTGGAATTCCGCACCGTGTCCGACAAGATGAAAATCGGCCGGACGATGGAGGCCGCGCTGCAAGACGTCGCCGACCGCATGGGCACGGCCGAATTCCAATTCTTCGTCATCACGTTGGCGATCCAGCGCGAGACCGGCGGCAACCTTGCCGAGACGCTCGGCAATTTGTCCGATGTGCTGCGCAAGCGCTCTCAGATGAAGCTCAAGATCAAGGCGATGAGCTCCGAATCCAAGGCCTCGGCCTATATCGTCGGCGCATTGCCGTTCGTGGTCTTCACCCTGGTGTGGATGATGAACCCCAAATATATGGCCGGCTTCTTCGTCGATCCACGCCTGATGGTGGTCGGTTTCGGTGGTTTCATGTGGATGGCGATCGGGGGCTTTATCATGTCCAAGATGGTCAGCTTCGAGATCTGACGGGGGCTTAGGAACTCAACATGCAACAAGCACCCGTTTC
>JBDSEL010000066.1:0-5170 GCA_039920065.1 Sphingomicrobium sp.
CGGCTCAAGGACAACCGCATGCTGATGGTCGGTGCCGGCCTGCTCGCGTTCGTCCTCAGCATCGGCCTGTTCGGCACCTTGTCGATGACCTTCCAGCCGCCGCTCAATCGCAATTTCGCGGCGATCAACGTCTTCCTGCCGCCGGGCACGACCTTGCAGCAGACCGAGGCCGTCGCCGACCGGGTCGCCGCCATCGTCCGCAAAGACCCCAACGTACAAAGCGTGTTCGAGCGCGTCCGCATCGGCAGTGCGCGTCTGCCGATCGTGCTCAAGAAGGACCGTGAACTCACCTCGACCGAGTTCGAGCGCAGTCTTGCGCCGATGCTGTCGTCGGTCGCCGACGCGCGCGTCAGCTTCCAAAGCCAGAGCGGCGGCGGCCCCGATGCCGGCGGCCGCGACATCATGCTTTATCTCGGTGGCGAGGATCCCGAGGCGTTGCTTGCCACCGCTCAGAAGATCGCCAAGGAAATGGCGACCATCCCCGGGCTTCGGGCGCCGCGCGTCGGCGGCGATCTGGTGCGGCCCGAAATCACGATCAAGCCGCGCTTTGACCTGGCCGCCGATCTTGGCGTCACTACCGCCGCGCTCAGCAACACCATCCGCATCGCGACGATCGGCGATATCGAGCAGAACAGCGCCAAATTCTCGCTCGCCGACCGCCAGGTTCCGATCACCGTGTCGTTGAGCGAATATGCCCGCCGTGACATCGGCACGCTCGAAAATCTGCCGGTGCCGACGGCAAGCGGTGACTCGGTGCCGCTCAAGGCGATTGCCGAAATTGGTTTCGGCTCGGGTCCGACGACCATCCAGCGCACGGACCAGATCCGCCGCACGGTGGTCAGCGCCGATCTAGGGCCGGGCCTGGTCAGCGGTGACGTGTGGCCCAAGATCAACGAACTGCCGACGGTCAAGACTTTGCCGATGGGCATCATCAAGCTCGAACTCGGCGACCAGAAATGGCAGGCGCAGCTGATCAAATATTTCCTGCTCGCGCTCGGTGCCGGCGTGATGCTGGTGTTCGCGGTGCTGGTCCTGCTCTACCGCCGCTTCCTCTCGCCGTTCGTCAACATGGGATCGCTGCTGCTGGCGCCGCTCGGTGCCGCAGTCGCGCTCCACATCGCCGGCCAGCCGGTCTCGCTGCCGGTCCTGATCGGAGTGCTGATGCTGTTCGGAATCGTAGCCAAGAATTCGATCCTGCTGGTCGATTTCGCGGTCGAGATGATCAACCACGGCATGGAAAAGCACGAAGCGATCTACGAAGCCGGGCACAAACGCGCTCAGCCGATCGTCATGACCACCGTCGCGATGGTCGCGGGGATGTTGCCGATTGCGCTATCGCTGACCGGCGACGGCAGCTGGCGCGCGCCGATGGGCGTGACCGTGATCGGTGGCCTCATCTTCTCGACCATTCTCACCCTGTTGCTGGTGCCGGCCTATTTCTCGATCGCCTTGTCGTTCGAAAGCCGGATCGGGCGAATGTTCCATCGCTTTATCGGGGACAGCGCACAACAGAGCCCCGGGGCGCCCGTTCCGGCGGAGTGACTTCGCCGATGCGTGCGCTAGGGTGAGCTCGATGAGCCGTGCGCCCGCCCTGTCCCGCTTCAATCCGGCGCAGCCCGGTGCTGCCGGCATGAAGGTCGCGGCGACCGGCCTGCTTGTGCTAATGGCGGCGACGTTCCTCGCCGCGCGCCATTTTCAGCCGCTCTATCCAGCGCTCGGGTTGGTCAAGGCGTTCGCCGAAGCGGCAATGGTTGGCGGACTGGCCGATTGGTTCGCGGTCACCGCTTTGTTCCGCCATCCGCTCGGCCTGCCAATCCCGCACACCGCGATCATCCCCCGCAACAAGGACCGGATCGGCGAGTCCCTGGCCAATTTCATCAAGGAAAATTTCCTCGTCCCCGGGGTCGTCGCTCGGCGGATGCGCAACATGGACGTCGCCGGCGCCGCCGGTCGCTTCCTCAAGACTCCCGCCGGCGAGGGCAATCGAATCCGCGCCGGGGCCTCGCGCTTGATCGCCGACATCTTCGAAAGCCTCGATGACGAGCGTCTCGGCGGGATCGTCAAGGGCGCAGTCTCGGCCCGGTTGCGGCGGATGGAAGTCTCGCCGCTGATCGGCCACGCGCTCGCCTCGGCGATCAACGAGGACCGCCACGTGCCGATGCTCGAAGCGGCAATCCGCTGGACCGCGCGAATGCTCGAGGCCAATGAGGAGCTGATCCGCGACATGGTCAAGAAAAAGGCCAATTGGGCGCTCAAGCTGGCCGGGCTCGATGCCAAGATCGCCGATGCGATCATCAATGGCTTCCGCAAACTGGCGACCGAGATGTCGAACGATCCGGCCCATCCGGTGCGGATCAAGATCGAGGAAGCCTTGGCTCAGCTCGCCAACGACCTGCAAACCCGCCCCGAGACCCGCGCCCGGGTCGAAGCGATGAAAGACCAGTTGCTCGACAACCGCTCGGTCGGAATGTGGCTCGACACCTTGTGGCAGAAGGGCCGCGAAGCGATCATTCGCGCCGCTCGCAATCCCGACGCGGCGATGGCCGGCAAGCTTGGCGAAGTGCTCCAGGCCATGGGTTCAACCCTGGAACAGGATAAGCGCATCCGCGCCGCCATCAACCAGTTCGCGCGCCGCGCCACCGTTGGTATGGCCGCCAGCTACGGGAGTTCGATCGTCAAGCTGGTCAGCGAAACCATTCGCGGCTGGGACGCGCAGACCGTCACCGACCGGCTTGAAAGCGCGGTCGGCCGCGACCTCCAATATATCCGCATCAATGGCACCATCGTCGGCGGGCTGGTCGGCGTCGCGCTGTACCTGCTCGACACCTGGTGACGACCATCCAGGTTCGCGCCGCGCGACTCGGCGACGAAGCCGCCATCGAGGCGCTCGTCGCCGAGCTCGACCATCGCATCTCGGCCGATCAGGTTCGCCGCAACCTCGACGCGCTCGATCGCGACGGGCTGCCGCAGCTGGTCGCCGATCTGGACGGCCGGATCGTCGGCCTCGCCGGGCTCGACCGGATGACCGCGCTCTATCGCATCCGACCTGTCGGCCGGATCACCATCCTGGTCGTCGCGGCGGATATGCGCGGACGCGGCATCGGCCGTCTACTGGTTGAAACGGCCGTCGATACGGCGCGAAATTGGGGGTGCGGGATGATCGAGGTGACCAGCAACGAGCGCCTTCAAGACGCCCACGCTTATTACCGCCATCTCGGGTTCGAACAAACCAGCCGGCGCTTCGCGCTCACGCTGGATTGAGGCTCAGCCGGCGCTGCTGCGGCGCTCGATGGTCGCGCCGACGGCGGATAATTTGTCTTCCAGTTTCTCGTAGCCGCGGTCGAGGTGATAGACCCGCAGCACCTCGGTTTCGCCCTCGGCCGCAAGCCCTGCCAGGATCAGGCTCATCGAGGCGCGAAGATCGGTCGCCATGACTTGCGCGCCGGTCATCGGGCGCGGGCCGTGGACGATTGCGCTGCGCCCGTGAACCTCGATCTCCGCGCCCATCCGGCGCAGCTCGGGTACGTGCATATAGCGGTTCTCGAAGATCGTTTCCTCCAGAAAGCTCTGCCCTTCGGCAACGCACAGCATGGCCATTAATTGGGCCTGCATGTCGGTGGCGAAGCCGGGATAGGGCGCGGTCGATACCGCAATCGGTTTCAACGGCTGGGTCGCGGACACACGGATGCCGTTGCTGTGAAATTCGATCGCCAAGCCGCTCTGGGCAAGGACGTTGGTGGTTGCCAGCATTTCCTCTGGCCGCGCGCTGATCAAATTGATCGAGCCGCCGGTGATCCCCGCCGCGCAGGCATAGCTGCCGGCCTCGATCCGGTCGGGCATGACTTCGTAGCTGGTGCCGTGGAGTCCCTCGACCCCGTCGATAGTCAAATGGCCGCTGCCGATGCCCTCGATCTTGCCACCCATGGCGACGAGCAAATTGCACAGATCGACGATCTCGGGCTCGCGCGCGGCGTTGAACAATTGCGTCCGGCCGGTCGTCAGCACCGCCGCCATCAGCGCATTTTCGGTCGCTCCGACGGAGACGACTGGGAAGCTGTAATCGCCGCCCGTGAGCCGCCCCTTGGGCGCACTCGCCTTTACATAGCCGGCGGTCAATTCGATATCCGCGCCCATCGCCTCGAGCACGCGCAGGTGAAGGTCGATCGGGCGGTCACCGATCGAGCAGCCGCCGGGCAACGAGACGGTCGATTCGCCCATCCGCGCCAACATCGGCCCCAACACCAGGATCGAAGCGCGCATCTTGCGCACCATGTCATAGGGCGCAATTGTCGAGACGAGGTCGGCGGCGGTCAGCGTCATCTTGCGGCTGCCCCCGCCGCGGCCGCGGCCGGCAACCTTGGTCGAAACACCCAGTTCGTTGAGCAAATGGCCGAAGCTGTCGACATCGGCGAGACGCGGCAGGTTGCCAAGCGTCAGCGGCTCGTCCGTCAGTAGCGCGCACGGCAGCAGCGTCAGCGCGCTGTTCTTCGCCCCCGAAATTTCAATGTCGCCCTCAAGGCGCTTGCCGCCCTGGATCCAGATGCTGTCCATGGCCCGCGTTTAGCGCGTCATCGCCGCGTGACAAGCGGGCCTTCGACAAGCTCAGGCGGAACGCGGTTCGAAAGGGAACTAAGCCTTTTCCAGCGTGCATTGGAGCGGATGCTGGTTCTCGCGGGCGAAGTCGGTGACTTGGCCGATCTTGGTTTCGGCGACTTCATAGGTGAACACGCCGCACACTCCGACGCCCTTCTGGTGAACCTGGAGCATGACCCGTGTCGCATCCTCGATCCCCATCGAGAAAAAGCGCTGGAGGACGAGCACGACGAACTCCATCGGCGTGTAATCGTCGTTGAGCATCAGGACCTTGTAGTTCGACGGTTTCTTGGTCTTCGGGCGAGTGCGCGTGACGACGCCGGTCTCGATCTCGTCGAGGCCGCCGTCATCGCCATCCTTGCCGGCCATGGTGATGCGCCACTTGCTCATGCTTGTTGCCAGATATGGCATTGCGGGGCCGAGCGGCAAGTCGGCGCGCATCGGCCCGGTGCAAAAAAAATGGCGGCCGCTCCGGGTTAAGGGAGCGACCGCCATACTTGTTGCCTGATTTAGGAGGGGAGAGGCTCAGGCAACGAAGGTGTTGAAGCGCTGGGCATTGGCCGAGGCGCGGTTCTGG
>JBDSEL010000067.1:0-10017 GCA_039920065.1 Sphingomicrobium sp.
CTATCGACCCGCGGACCGCCGGCCCCCGTTCGAGCGCCGGTTTCGGCATTGCCCCGTCGTCTAACGGTAAGACTACGGACTCTGACTCCGTCTATTGAGGTTCGAATCCTCACGGGGCATCCAGCCGCCATTGTCAGCCACCAACGTCCAGCATCCCGGCGCCGGTATCAGTGCGAATGTAGCGCGCCTAATGCGGCTGGTGGCCGGTGATCCAATGCTCGAGGCGGGTGCGCAGGCTCGGCTTGGACGGAATGAACCCCTCCTCCGCCGGCTCAGCGTCGAGATCGCTTTCGTATAAAGTCAGATTGAGCGGCACCTTGGGCCGAAGCGTTTCGCGCCCGCGCAGCAAATCTTCGGCCATGGCCATCGAGCGGTGCAGCTCCTCGGCCGTAAACGGCTTCATCAGGCAGCCAAGCGCGAGGTCGGGCATTGGAAAGCCCGGCGCCTTGCCGCTGACCAACAGGCACGGAACGCCGAGCTCGTTGAGCCGCACCGCGACTGGAAAGCCGGTGGTCGATCGCGCCAAATGGAGGTCGAGCAGGACCAAGTCGGGATCATGCTCTTCGGCAGCGGCGATGGCCGCATCGCTGTCGTCGGTGATGGCTACGACGCGGTAGCGCGGATTATCCTCGACCAGATATTTCAGCGTCTGTGCGAGCTGCGAATCATCCTCGACGATCAAAATCTTGAGCACCCGCGAGCCTCCCGATAACGCGCGGAAATTCCAAGTGGAATGTCCAGTGGTCAGCGTTGCAGGAGGACGCCGCCGTGCGAATCCCTAGGACCCGGCGTTAACGCCCGGACGAGTCGCACTCGCGGTGAATCGTTGAGAAGTGGCGCTGTTAAGCGCGGTAAAAAATGTGCGCGCCGATTTTAGACACCCGAGCCAAACGGCGGCCCCACGACGGTGCGACATAATCGGCGTGATACCACAGGACGTCGGTGGTGAGGTTGGCGACGACGTTGGCGGCGGCCAGCTTGGCCACGGCCTGGGCACGGGCCCACGACGGCGAGCTGGTGTCGACGCGCGGGAAGTGGCCGTTCTGGACGAAGCTGAACTGCCACGGCTGCTTGACCGTCGCGCACCAGCTGGGCGGGTATTTGCCTGAGGCGGCGCGGTTCATGACGACCCGCGCAACCGCCAGCTGGCCGTCGACGCTCTCGCCGCGCGCTTCGAAATAGACGGCGGTGGCAAGACAGGTCATCTGCTCGTCGAGTTGATCCGCGGTCTGGTAACGGTCGACCAGCGCATAAAGCGGCCAACCCGCAGCATGGAGCCAATTGGCTTCGGTTGCGAACGGCTTTTGGCCGAAGGTCTGGCTGACGGTGCTGACTGCTGCGGCGACGGCGGTGGTGGCGACGGCGGTGGTGGCGGTCGCGGTCGCGGTGGCGGTGGCGGCGCCGAGCGGCTGTGCGCTGCGGTCGATGCTGACGGTCGCGATGACCGCATCGCTCTTGAGCGAAGCGGCGGTCTGCGCGCTGGCGGGAGCACCGCCGAAGACCGACAAAAACATCCCCAGCGCCACGGCCAAGCCGCGACGTCCCACATTAATGTTCAATGCAATTTACCTTGTTGGCGGACAGGCTCTTGCCGACAGCACTTCTAAACTTGGTGCCGGCGTCGAACCTGTTCGTCTTGCCCCGGAGCCATGCGCGTCTTGTGCACGCTGGCAGCTCCTCGCTCTCTTCGTTGAACAGGGGATAGGGGGCAATTAACGCCATTAAAAGCGATCAGCGGTGAACCGTTATAAGTCTGGGGTGAGCAGCGGAAACATTTGAAAACGCTTAGTTTTTCGGCGAATTAAAGCCCCTAAACCATCGCTTCACCCCCCAAATCGCTTCCACTCGCCGCAGCCGGCCGATATGGCCGCGAGAATGGCATATTGGCTGATCAAATCCGAACCCTCCTCCTACAGCTGGGACGACCTTGTCCGCGACGGCAAGACCGAGTGGGATGGTGTGCGCAACAATGCCGCGCGGCTCCACCTGAGGGCGATGCAAGTCGGCGACGAAGCGTTTTTCTATCGCTCGCTGGTCGATCCTGCCGTGGTCGGCCAGGTGCGCATTTCGCGCGGGCCCGCTCCCGATCCGCGCGATGCCGCCTGGGTTTCGGTTGAAGTCGAACCGGTGACGCAATTACGGCCAGTCACGCTCAAGACGATCAAGGCCGACCCCAAGCTCGCCGAAATGGAGCTGATCCGCCAGTCGCGCCTGTCGGTGGCACCGGTGCGGCCCGCAGAATGGGCGCGGATCGTGGCGCTCGGCGGCCAATAGAGTGCGTCGGTCGCTTGAACAGCAGAGAGCGCGCGAGCGGCTGGCGGGGCTGATGCTCATCGCTGCTGCGGGGGCGGCGCTGGTGGCGACCAATTCCCCCCTTGCCGACGCCTATCATTCGCTCGTGCACTTCAAGCTGGGCGTGACCCTGCCGCGGATCGGTGAGCTCGATATTCACGGACTGGTCGTCGATGGGCTGATGGCCGTGTTCTTCCTGCTTGTCGGGCTGGAGGTGAAGCGCGAATGGTTCGCGGGCCAATTGGCATCGCGCGAGGCGCGGCGGCTGCCAATCATCGCAGCTGTCGCGGGCATGGCGGTGCCGGCGCTCATCTATCTCGCGGTGGCTTGGAACCAGCCCCAATTGAACCGCGGCTGGGCAGTGCCGACCGCGACCGACATCGCCTTCGCCGTCGCGGTTCTGGCGATCCTCGGCAGTCGCGCGCCGCCATCGATCAAGGTGCTGCTGATCGCGGTGGCGATCGTCGATGATATCGGCGCCGTCGCGCTGATCGCCTTATTCTATACCGACAGCCTCGACGTGCCCGCGCTGGCGACCGCATTGGGGCTGGTCGCGGGGCTCGCCACCGCCAATTTGCTCGGGGTCAGGCGCCGCTTATTCTATCTCGCCGGATTCCTGGTCCTGTGGTGGTTCGTCCTCAAGAGTGGAATTCACCCGACCATCGCCGGCGTGCTCGCCGGCGCCACCGTCCCGCTCGACAAGGGCGAGCGGCACTCGACGCTCGAACGGCTCGAGCATGATCTCCACCCGCTGGTGATGTTCGCCATCGTGCCGCTGTTCGGCTTCGTCAGCGCGGGCGTTGCGCTCGGTGGGGGCGGAGCATCGCTGTTGACCCCATTGCCACTCGCGATCGCGCTGGGCCTGTTCGTGGGCAAGCAGGCGGGCGTGTTCGGCGCGGTTCGTCTGGCGGCGGCGGCGGGCCTGTGCAGCAAGCCTGCAGGCGCAAGCTGGATGCAGATTTATGGCGCGGCCCTCCTGACCGGGATCGGGTTCACGATGAGCCTGTTCATCGCCGACCTGGCGTTCGACAGCGCCGCTGAGCTGGAAGCGGCCAAGCTCGGCGTACTGGCCGGGTCCCTGCTGGCCGCGCTGGCCGGTTGGCTAGTCCTTCGTATCGCCCCACAGCAGCACACCTCGGCCGGTCACGACATCGACGAGGCCGAGCGGATCTTCGGTCAGCACGAAGGCCCGGACGAGGCCGAGGACACGACCTAGCGCTGGTGGCGTTGAGGGCGCTGCTGCGGCGGCCGGTTTTTCATCGGGTGCGGCCGCGGACGGGGGGCGCGATCGGTGCCGCCGCTATCGCTTGGCGCCTGGGTTTGTTCGATCATCAGACCTTCGTCCTCGGGCGCAATCGTCGCACGGCGCAGCGCATTGGCAAAACCGGCCGCGGCGCGCGCGGAAATCTCGAAATAGCTTTCGTTGGCGGCGATCCTGATGGCGCCGATGTCCTGGCGACTGACGTGGCCGTAGCGGCAGATCAACGGCAGCAGCCAGCGTGCCTCGGCACGGTGGCGGCGACCGGCATTGATGCGATACCAGCTCGACCCTTCAAAGCCCGGGCGCGGCCCGCTGTCGCGAGCGCCGTCGCGGGGACCATCGCGATCTGGCTGCTGCGACAGGATATCCTCGGGCGCTGGCAGATCGGTCTTGAGCGAGCGGACCAGCGCAGCGGCGATTTCGGGCGGGGTCAGCGTCGCCATCAACTGATCGGCGAAGGCGCGATCGTCATCGTCCATCTCGACCGGCTGGGTCAGTTCCTCGAGCAAGCGCGTACGATCGCGGCCCTGGATTTCGTCGGGCAAAGGCGGGCTGATCCACTCGGCCTCGATGCGCGCGCCGCGCAGTAGCGCCTCGACGTTTCGACGGCGGCGGAACGGCACCACCAGCACGGCAATGCCCTTGCGGCCGGCGCGCCCGGTGCGCCCGGAACGGTGCTGCAAGGCTTCGGCGTCGCGTGGCAATTCAACGTGAACGACCAGGCTGACCGAGGGTAGATCGAGGCCGCGCGCGGCAACATCTGTCGCGACGCACACTCGGGCGCGCTTGTCGCGCAGCGCCTGGAGCGCGCTATTGCGTTCGGACTGGCTGTGTTCGCCCGACAAGGCGACCGCCTGGAACCCGCGTTCGGTCAGGCTGGCGTGGAGCCGCCGAACGGCATCGCGCGTGGCGCAAAACAGGATTGCGGTTTCGGCTTCGTGGAAGCGCAGCAGATTGACGACCGCATGCTCGATATCGGTCGGGTGAACGGTCACGCACTGATAGGCGATATCGGCGTGACTCTCGCCCTGGCCGGTGGTTTCGATGCGCAGCGCGTCGCGCTGATAGCGCTTGGCAAGCGCCTGGATCGGGCGCGGCATGGTGGCCGAGAACAACAGGGTGCGGCGAGTGTCGGGGGTGGCGTCGAGAATTTCCTCGAGCTCCTCGCGAAAACCCATGTCGAGCATTTCGTCGGCTTCATCGAGCACGACCACGCGCAGGGCGGACAAGTCGAGTGCGCCGCGTTCGAGGTGGTCACGCAGGCGCCCCGGAGTGCCGACGACGATATGGGCGCCGCCGTGGAGCGCTCGGCGCTCCTTCATCGGGTCCATGCCGCCGACGCAGGTGACGACCCGAGCGCCGGCCTTGGCGTAGAGCCACTCGAGCTCCTTGCTGACCTGGATCGCCAGTTCGCGGGTCGGCGCAATGACCAGGCTGAGCGGCTCGCGCGACCATGGCACGCGCTCGCCCTCCAGCATCTGCTCGCCCATCGCGAGGCCAAAGGCGACGGTCTTGCCCGAGCCGGTCTTGGCCGAGACGATGAGGTCGCGGCCGCTCGCCTGAGGCTCGATGACCGCGGCCTGGACGGGGGTCATCTGGTCATAGCCGCGCTCGGCAAGCGCTTCGGCAAGAGCGGGCGGAATGATCGGGTCGGACATAACAAATTTCGCCTTGGCGAGCGGATGAAAAGGCACGGGTGGTGCGGCCCTCCCCCCACTCGTCGGGGGGCAGGACGAAGTACAAACACGCGAAACGAAGCGCGGCCGCATGCCGCACCGGAGGCAGAGTCTTAAGCGGCTTCCATCTTGCGCGATTCGCGCTTGCGCAAATGCGGATCGAGATGGCGCTTGCGGATGCGGATAGCCTTGGGCGTGACCTCGACCAGTTCGTCGTCCTGAATATAGGCGATCGCCTGTTCCAGGCTCATCCGTTTGGGCGGGGTCAGGCGAATACTTTCGTCCTTCGGACCCGAGGCGCGGAAGTTGGTCAGCTGCTTGGACTTGAGCGGATTGACCTCTATGTCCTGGGTCTTGGCGTTTTCGCCGATAACCATGCCTTCATAAAGGTCGTCGCCGGGCGAGATGAACAGGATGCCGCGTTCCTCGATCATGTTGAGCGCATACGCCACGGCCTTGCCATTCTCCATCGAGATGAGGACGCCATTCTGGCGGCCCTCGATGCGGCCTTTGTGCGGCCCGTATTTCTCGAAAAGCCGGTTCATGATGCCGGTGCCGCGCGTGTCGGACAGGAATTCGCCGTGATAGCCGAGCAGGCCGCGCGATGGGGCCGAGAAGATGATACGGGTCTTGCCGCCGCCCGAGGGCCGCATGTCGGTCATCTCGGCCTTGCGCATCGCCATTTTGTCGATGACCGTGCCGGAGAATTCATCGTCGACATCGACCACGACCGTTTCATAGGGCTCCTCGCGGCCATCGGGCCCGTCACGGAACAGCACGCGCGGACGCGAAATACCAAGCTCGAAGCCTTCGCGGCGCAGGGTCTCGATAACCACGCCGAGCTGGAGCTCACCGCGGCCGGCAACTTCGAACGCCTCGCCGCCCGGGGTCTCGCTGACCCGGATCGCGACATTGCCCTCGGCTTCGCGGGCCAAGCGCTCGCGAATTACTCGGCTCTGAACCTTGTCGCCATCCTTGCCCGCGAACGGGCTGTCGTTGACCGAGAAGGTCATGCTGAGCGTCGGCGGATCGATTTCTCGCGCGGTCAGCGGTTCGGTAATCTGCGGCGTGCCGATGGTGTTGGACACGGTTGCCTTGACGAGGCCGGCAATGGCCACGATGTCGCCCGCTCTGGCGCTTTCGACCGGCACCCGCTCGAGCCCTTCGAAGGCGAACAATTTGGTCACTCGGCCGTCTTCGACGACCTTGCCGTTGACGTCCATCGCGCGGATCGGATCATTGACGTTGAGCGTCCCGCTTTCGATCCGCCCGGTAAGGATGCGGCCGAGGAAATTGTCGCGGTCGAGCAGCGTCGTCAGCATCTTGAATTCGCCCGCCGGGTCGAGCTGCGGGGCTGGCACGTGGCTGACGATGGTGTCGAACAAGGGCGTCAGATTGCCGTCGCGAACGCTGTCGTCGGCGCCGGCATAACCCGCCCGGCCCGAGGCATAGAGCACCGGGAAATCGAGCTGATCGTCACTGGCTTCGAGATTGAGAAACAGTTCGAACACTTCGTCGAGCACTTCTGCTGGACGGGCATCGGGACGGTCGATCTTGTTGACGACAACGATCGGCCTCAGCCCCAGGGCAAGCGCCTTGCCGGTGACGAACTTGGTCTGCGGCATCGGACCTTCGGCGGCATCGACCAGCAGGATCACGCCGTCGACCATCGACAAGATGCGCTCGACCTCGGCGCCGAAATCGGCGTGGCCCGGGGTGTCGACGATATTGATGTGGGTGCCCTGCCATTCGACCGAGGTGCATTTGGCCAGGATGGTGATCCCGCGCTCTTTCTCGAGGTCGTTCGAATCCATCGCCCGCTCTGCGACGCGCTGATTGTCGCGGAAGGTGCCCGATTGGCGGAAAAGCTGGTCGACGAGCGTGGTTTTGCCGTGGTCGACGTGGGCGATAATCGCCACGTTGCGCAGATTCATCACAATGTCCTGAAAACGATGTTCGCGCGCCCCCTACATCAATTGCTGCAATGCAGCAACCAAGTCAGTGCGTGACGGTCGCTTCGTCGGCGTTTTCGGGCACGACTTCGGCCCCGCTGAGCGCCGCATAGAGCAAGGTCAGCCCGGCGTAGGTGACGACGACCGCGACCAGCCAGCGCAGCATCTCCAACGGCATTTCCTTGACGATGAAAGCCGCGACCAGCACCGCCGGCATTGCGCCCACAGTCAGGCCGAGGACGATCTTCCAGTCGAGCTTGACCGTGTTGACGCAGCGCACGCCCGCGGCAACCCCGCCAAAGCCCGCGCTCGCGGCCATGATCGGAAATGCCAGCCGCGGGTCCATCCCCATCAGGCTGAGGATGGCCAGCGTCGGCGCATAATTGCCGACCCCGAAGCTGAGCAGGATGCCGAAGGTGAAATTGGCCAGGACCGCAATGATCGCCAGCGGTAACGGCAAGCTGTCGGCCATTCCGCCCGCGGGCATCAAGCCGAGGTTGGAGAGGACATAGAAAAACGCCGCGAGGAGCAGCGCGCAGCCGATGATCCCCTGGATCAGCCGGACCGGCGCGCGCGCCGCCAGCGGAACACCCAGGTAGCCGCCGATAACCAGCGCGACGATGCACGACACCAGCAGATAGGGATCGACCCGGACCCCGAGCAGTATGAGAAAGATGATGCCCTGGAGGATCGCCGGGATGGTGTAGCCGATGAACATGGTGAGCGGGATGAACTTGTCGGGCACCATCTTGCGGAACCGGAACCAGGCGATGGTCGGCGCGAATGAGCCAATGCCCAGGGTGTCGAAGAAATTGGTGACCGAGCCCAGCGCGACCGCCTCGGGGCGAAGACCGACTTCGCCGTCTTTCGCCGCCTGGCGCAGGATCATGGCGCCAAGCAGCAACGCGCCTGCGCTAAGCCCGGCAATAAGCAACATCAAGATCATGGTCGGGCTCTCCTGGGAACGAACCTAGTGCAACCGCGGTCATGGCGAAAGCCGGGCGGGTTCAGTGTCCGCGCTCGAAGATTTCCAGCGTGCGCTCGATCGCTCGAAGCTCGCTCGCGGCGAAGCGGCCGAACTGCTTGGTCAACGCGTCGTCCTTGGGCACTTCGGCAAGGCGCGCGCGCCCGCTCTTGCTCAGCCGCAGCGCCAGGCGGCGGCGATTGTCGGGATCCTGCGTGCGTTCGACCAGGCCGGCGCGGACCAACGTATCGACCGAGCGGCTGACCGCCGGTGCGCCGCGGCCAACGCTGCTCGCGACTTCGTTGAGGGTCGCCGGTTCGGCCTCGCCGATCGCCGCCAGCAGGCGCCGCTGGACCCGATCGGCGCGCGCGGCGCTGCTGTCCGCGACCCAATCCTGGGCCAGCGCCGACAAGCGCGCGGCAAGTTTCGCCGGGGAAGGTCCGCCAATCATCGTTGCAGCTTAGCAAATGTTTTGTGGTGGTCAATATTGCTGAAGTACGGCCAATTTTGATTTGCCATGCGACCACGCGTCACTATCCATCCGGCAATGAGCAAGCGCGCGAAATTGCCCCGCAACGTCTGGACCCTCGGCTTCGTCAGCATGCTGATGGACCTGTCGAGCGAAATTTATCACGCGCTTCTGCCGGCCTTCGTGACGATCGTCCTCGGACTCCCGGCGACAGCGCTTGGCGCGATCGACGGGATTGCCGAGGCGACCGCCAGTTTCGCCAAGCTCGCATCGGGCCGGGTCAGCGACCGCAACCAGCGGCGCAAGCCGTTGATCGTCATCGGCTATGGCCTCGCCGCCTTGACCAAGCCGCTGTTCCCGCTCGCCGCCAATGCCGCGACGCTGATGGGCGCACGCTTCCTCGACCGCATTGGCAAGGGCATTCGCGGCGCCCCGCGCGACGCCATGGTCGCCGACGAGACCGCGCCCGAAATCCGCGGCCGGGCTTATGGCCTGCGCCAATCGCTCGACACCGTTGGCGCCCTCATCGCGCCGATCGCAGCAATCGCCCTGATGATCGCGTTCGCCGGCGATATTCGCCTGGTGTTCTGGATCGCGGCCATCCCCGCCTTCCTCTCGGTCGCGCTCGCCTTCGTCGCGCTGAAGGAGCCGGCGCGCCACGTCGAAGCGGCGAAGGCGGCGCCGTTCTTCGCCGGCTTTCGCGACCTCCACCCCGCCACCCGCCGACTTCTCGGGATCGGTTTCCTGTTCGCGCTGGCCCGCTTCTCGGAGGCGTTCCTGATCCTCAAGGGCATGGAGGTCGGGCTATCGCAGAACTGGTCGCCGGCGACCCTCGTGCTGTTCAACCTGGCCTTCGTCCTGCTTGCCTACCCGGCTGGAACGCTGAGCGACCGCATGGCCCCGCGGACGTTATTGATGGCCGGGCTCAGCGTGCTGATCGTTGGCAATCTCGTCCTCGCCCGGGCCGACACGCTGCCCATGCTCGCGCTCGGCACCTTGCTGTGGGGCGCGCACATGGCGCTGACCCAGGGCATCTTCTCACGCATGATCGCCGACAGTGCCCCGGCCGCGAAGCGCGCGACCGCGTTCGGTGCCTTCTGGTTCGTCAGCGGCATCGGCACGCTCCTCGCCAGCGTGGGTGCGGGCTATCTGTGGGACAAGGACGGCAGCAGCATGACGTTCATGGTGTCGGCCGGCGTCGCCGCGCTTGCCGCCGCGATGCTCAGCCTAATCCGGCCCGAGCCCGCCTAGCGGGTAAACTTTTCGCCCTTGTCGGCCTTGTCGAGCAGCAGCGGCGAGAAGCTGAAGTCGCCGCCCATACGCGCTTCCTGGCGCTTCAAGCCTTCGACGATCTTGGCCAGGCCTTCGCTGTCGGCCCAGTGCATCGGGCCGCCGCGATAGAC
>JBDSEL010000068.1:0-10662 GCA_039920065.1 Sphingomicrobium sp.
CTCAATCGCGACGGCGATGTCATCGACTGGATCGCCGATACCGCCGCGGTGGCGGTGGTGCTGGCGCTGTTCCGGCTGTGGGACGAAGGCAAGATCAGCCCGCGGGTCAGTCAGACCTATCCGCTCGAGCAAGCCGGCGAGGCGATTGCCGCGCTGCGCGACCGCAAGGCGGTTGGAAAGCTGGTCGTCACCCTGTGACGTCTGACCGCTGGCGGCTGTTATTCTGGGCAGCGCTCGCCTTTGCCTTCGTCATGGCGGTGATGCCGCACCCGCCGCGCCTGCCGGGCGCGCCCAATGACAAGGTCCAGCACATCATCGCCTTCACCACGCTTGCAATGTTGGGCCGAATGGCATTTCCCAAGGCGGTCGATTGGCGCTTGCTCGCCGGCCTGTCCCTCTATGGCGCGCTGATCGAGCTGGTGCAGCTGATCCCCGCGCTCAATCGCGACGGCGATGTCATCGACTGGATCGCCGATACCGCCGCGGTGGCGGTGGTGCTGGCGCTGTTCCGGCTCGCTCGCCGCTAGCGCCGCGGCAAGGTCTTGAGCCACGCCGCCACGGCCTTCGACAAGGCGATGCGATGGTCGGCGAAGGGATGGTCGCTATTCAACTCGATCGCCGTCACGCGGCGGTTGCCGGCGCGCTTCAGCGCCGCAACCAGCGCCATATTGGCGGCACGACCGCCATGGGTCGCATAGATTTCGAGGATCGGCATGGCGCGCAGCTTCTCGGTCTCGTCAAACAGGTTGAAGCGCCCGTTGATGGCAATGATCTCGTCGGCCAGGGAGGTCGGCGTAGCACCGCTGAGCGAGCGCCCGAGATCGTCGAGCCCGGCCTCGAACTGCCGTCGCGCTTCGGCCCCGCCAGCAACCACTTCGCGCGAATCTGCACCGACATTCCACGCGTCGAGCAGGATCAGTCCGAGCAATTCAAGATGGCGGGCCGCGACCACGCCCGATACACCGCCGCCGAAGCTGTGCCCGCCGATGACGATGCGCCGCGGGTCGATCCCCAATTTGGCGCCTTCGGGGGAACGGGCAAAGGCCAGCGCCGCTTCGCCGTCCTCGTAGGAATTGGCCAGGCCAAAGCTGCCGTCAGAGCCCCAGGCGCCGCGATAGGTAAAGGTCAGCACATTCCACCCGACCCGGCGCAGGGCCTGCGCCAGATCGAGGTTGCGCTCGTTGCCCGGCAGGCCGTGAAGCAGGATGACGGTCGGCTTGAGCCCTGGACCCTGCGCCTTGAACAGCAAGGCGTTCATGTCCGACCCGGCCGATCGGATCAGCAATTGCCGGTTGCTGGCCGGGAAGGCGGCGTTGCGCGGCGGATCGACGGTCACCGTCGCCGGCGCCGCGGCGGCGCTTGCCGAGAGTGCCGCGGCAATGCCCAGCACCAGTCCAGCCCGTTGCAATCGCGTCATTTGCCACTTCCCCAATGATCGGATGAGCGGGCGAGTTTGCGCGGTGGACCTGCTGGACGCAAGGGCAATGAGCGCCTATCTGCGGCCCGGATCCACCAAGGAGTGACGATGCCCCAGTTCGACGACCGCGAGCGCGCTTTCGAGGCCAAGTTCGCACATGATGAGGAAATGAATTTCAAAATCATCGCTCGCCGTAACCGGCTGCTCGGCGGCTGGGCGGCGCGCCAGATGGGGCTGACCGAGGCCGAGGCCGAAAGCTATGCCAAGGATGTCGTGCGCGCCGATTTCGAGGAAGCTGGCGATCAGGACGTGATCCGCAAGGTGCTTGGCGATCTGACCACCGCCGGCGTCGATTCCAGCGAAGAGGCGGTCGCCGAGGCCTTGAAGCACAAGGAAGTCGAAGCCCGCCGCCAGATCATCGAGGCGACCAACCTGTGACCAGCCTCTGATGGCCATGCGCGCAGACGAGATCGAGGCGATGATCCTCGACGCCTTTCCCGACGCCATCGTCGAGATTCGCGACCTCGCCGGTGATGGCGACCATTATGCGGCGCGGGTCATCAGCCCGAGCTTCGCCGGCATGAACCGCGTTCGTCAGCACCAGGCGGTTTATGCCGCATTGAAAGGTAAGATGGGGACCGATCTGCACGCCCTGCAGCTGGAAACCATCGTCCCCTCCGGAGACCATGAATGACCGATACCAACGCCCGCATCGATGCCCTCGTGAACGCCACGCCCGTCGTCCTGTTCATGAAGGGCACGACCTTGTTTCCGCAATGCGGCTTTTCGAGCCGCGCGGTGTCGATCCTCGACCGGCTGGGAGTCGAATTCGAGACTGTCGATGTGCTTGCCGACCCGGACATCCGCCAAGGCATCAAAGCCTATAGCGACTGGCCGACCGTGCCGCAGCTCTACGTCAAGGGCGAGTTCGTAGGCGGGTCCGACATCATGATGGAAATGTTCGAAAGCGGCGAATTGAAGCAGTTGCTCGACGCCTGAAAATGAGGAAGGGGCGGTTGAGCAGGGACCAGAGAAGCCGCTCAACCGCCCCTTCGTTGGTTTGTGGAACCAATGTGGACGCCTGAATAGAAGCAAACGGCGTGCCAAACCGAAAAAAATCCGGATTTCCGCCATAAAAATTGAGAGACGATGTCGGAACCTGACGCCGAGCGTAAAAAATCCCGACAGATTTCCCAGCCATCCGGGCGATTGTTCTGTGACCTGACGCAGAGCTGGTCGGAGCGCGGCGGCGGCGTTCGCACCTATTTGATGCAGAAGCGCCAGCACATTCTCGCCTCACCGCTCGACCGCCATTTGCTGATCATTCCCGGCGCCGCTGACCGGGTCGAGGAGGACGGCCGAGCGATCACCGTGACGATTGCCTCTTGGCCGGTCCCGGGTAGCCCCAATTACCGGCTGCTGCTCGATAACCGCCAGGTTCGGGCAATGCTCGACCGCTTCCGCCCCGACCTGATCGAATGCCAGGACGTTTATAATCTGCCGTGGGCGGCGATCGGGTTTGTCCGAGACCATCCCGCCACTGTGCTCACCGCAAGCTACATGACCGACATGCCAACCACATATCTCGAGCGGCCATTGGCCCGCTATGTCGGCAAGGGCCTGGCGGGCGCCGCTCAGGCACTCGGCTACCGCTATATCCGCCGCTTGTTCGCGCATTTCGACGCGGTCGGCGCATTGAGCGAGGCGGGTGGCGCGGCCAAGCTGCGCGCAATCGGGGTGGAGCGGGTGCACGTAACGCCGCTCGGGGTCGATCTTGCCGAATTCTCGCCCGAACGGCGCGATCTCGCGCTTCGCCGCGCGCTTGGCCTGAGCCATGACCAGCCGCTGCTGATCTACGTCGGTCGGCTCGACAAGGAAAAGCAGCCCCAGGTCGTGGTCGACGCCTTCCGCCGTCTTCCGTCCGAGCTTGGTGCGCACCTCGTGTTGCTCGGCGATGGGCCGCTCCGGGCAAGCTTCGCGGCGATGGGCGACTCCCGCATCCACTTGCCAGGCTTCGTCGATGGCCGGGCCGAGCTGGCGCGCTATCTGGCCAGCGCGGACCTTTATGTGTCGGGCATGGCCGACGAAACTTTCGGCGTGTCGGTGGTCGAGGCTCAGGCTTCGGGATTGCCGGTGGTCGGGGTCGCGGCGGGCGCGATGCACGACCGGATCGACGCAGCGAGCGGTCGGCTGGGCCCGGTCGGCGATGGGGCGGCGATGGCCGCTAACATTCTCGAGGTCCTCAGCGCCGATCGCTCGGCCATGGCGCGAAAGGCGCGGGCCAAGGCGCTTGGCGAAAGCTGGGCACGGTGCATGGAAATCCTGTTCGACGAGGTCTATCCTGCGGCCTTCGCTTACGCTGCTGCGCGCGGTAGAGGCTCGGCGGGTTCAAGCGCGGTTCACGCCGCCGGGGCCAAATCCGAACCTGGCTCAGACGGGGGACTTTAGGTCGATCATGGCGTTGCTTCCACTTTTCATCGCTGCGGCGGTCCAGGGCATTGCGCCGGCAGCCACGCCGATCGCCACGCTGGCCCCGGCCGACACGCGCCAGACGCTTCAGGACTGCAACGCGCACAAATTCGACACCGTCGTCACCGCCGAGGTCAAAGGAGCGATGCAGAGCAAGCTGGTGCGCTTGTGCGGCCAGGTCGGCCAGAGCGACAGCCAATGGGTCAAGACGCTCGAGGATTCGATCGCCAAACTCGCCGCCAACGCCAGCATCGCCAAGCCGATGCGCGAAGCGATGGTCACTTCACTCAAGGTCGAGGTGGTTCGACTGCGCGGCAGTGTCGGGGCAGCCCGCGAAACTGCGAGCGCGCCTGCAGGCGTGCCAAAAATCGGTGAGTTCACGCTGAAGCCGCGCGCGGTGCAGCCGACCAAATCGGCGGAGGGCTTGTCGGTCTACAACGGCCTGCCGCCACTGCCCGACGCCAAGGTCGCCGCCGCCAAGGAAGCAGCCGCTTATGTCGCGCCGCCGCCGATCACTCGGCCGAACCTCGATTTCCAATGTTTGAGCAGCGGCGCGATTGGTCCCGGCCCGTGCGATGAGCTCGACCGTCATGGTTTCATCATTGTTCGGGCTAAGGATGGCGTCGGCGCCGGGGTCGATTTGCATTTCGTCCTCAATGGCGAGGACCGTGGCGACATTGCCTTGTCGGGCGCACGCAAGGGCCAAAGGCTCAACCTTACCTTACCGGTCCAGGTCTGCCGCGGCACCGCCGGCGGCAAGCTGGAAATGCGCGTGATGGTCACCCCCGCAGGCGGCAAGTTCGCCCCGCAACGCGCCGAAACGATTGGACCGCTCGCCCTCCGCTGCGCATGATTTCCCCGCTGCCAGACCGCGAGGGTTTACAGATGTAGTCGTCTGGACTACATCTGTAATCGAAAGGTTGGCGACTCGATGAATATCCGGTTGAGCGAAGCTGAGTTGGAAGTGATGGAGGTCCTGTGGGCCGCCAGTCAGCCGCTTGGCGCGACCGATGTCGCCGAGCGCATTCCGCCGCAACGGCAGTGGACGCTGGCGACGGTCAAGACCCTGCTGTCGCGGCTCCTCGCCAAGCAAGCGATTGCACCGGCCAAGGACGGTCGCCGTTTCCTCTACACCGCGATGATCGAGCGGGACATTTACGTTGGCGCGGAATCGCGGCGTTTCGTGTCGCGCTTGTTCGGCGGGCGGCTGTCCCCGCTGATCGCGCAAATGGCCGAGGGCGAGGCGCTCGACGCCACCGACATCGCCGACATCGAGGCATTGCTGAAAAGGTTGAAGTCATGACGAACTGGCTGGTTGGGACTTTGATCGCTTCAAGCGGGCTGATGCTGCTGGTGCTAGTGCTGCGTATTCCGGTGCGCCGCCTGTTCGGCCCCCGCGTCACTTACGCTTTGTGGCTGCTGCCGGCGCTGCGGATGATCCTGCCAAGTTTGCCGCGGACGGTCGAGCGGGTCGGGCCCAGCGCCGCCACCGGACCACTGGCAATGCCGGCACCGGGCGCAGCGTTCGCGCCGACCGACCTGTCACTGGTCGAACAGCTTGGCGGTTGGCCCGCGATCCTCATTGCGGTCTGGCTTGCCGGCGCTGCCATCCTGCTGCTGCGCGGGCTGCGCATCTATCGGCACCAGCGCGCCGCGATCCTTCGCTCGAGCGTCCGCATCGCAACCCTTGATGGCATTTCCATTCTTCGGTCGGAGTGCATCGGCGGGCCGCTGGCGTTGGGCATGGTCAAGCGGTTCATCGCCTTGCCGCTCGATTTCGACACACGCTTTTCCGACCGCGAGCGCAGGCTCGCGCTCGAGCATGAACTGGCCCACCACCGCTCCGGCGACCTGGTGGCCAATACGATCGCCTTTGTCCTGCTCTGCCTCCAGTGGTTCAATCCGCTTGCTTGGGCCGCGCATGCCGCGTTCCGCTTCGATCAGGAAGCGGCCTGCGACGCCCGGGTGCTGGACAAGGCCGATGTGGCCGATCGCTCGTCCTACGGGGAAGCGATCGCCAAGGCCGCAAGCGGCCGGACGTTGCTCTTCGCCGGGGCACTCGACCGGCCTTCCACTTTGTCACGGAGGCTGACGATTATGACCAACATATCCAATTCCCGCGCCCGCATCATGGGCTTCACACTGCTCGGCGGGGCGGTGCTCATTGCGCTTCCCCTAACCGCGACCTGGGCGGTCCAATATGTCGACACTGCGGCCGCGCCGTCGGCCGGCCTAAGCTCGCCGACACTCGCCAGCATGGTGGTTCCAGCCTCGGCTCTGCCAGCCGCGGCCGCCGGCACCCCGGCCGTGCCGGCGATCAAGCTTGCCACGCTTGCTCCGCTGTCCGCGTCGCTCGCGGTGGGGCGCAACGACATCGACTTCATCGGCAACGACACGGTGCGGATCAACGGCGTCACCAAGCGCTGGGATCAACTGACCACCGACGAGCGCAATCGCATTCGCGTCGAAACTGCTGAGGCGCGGGCTCAACTCGGCCGCGAGGAAGCGACGGTTGCGGATCGCATCGCCGACGCCCGCCAGCAAGTCGAAAAATTCCGCAATGGCGATTTCCAGCGCGAAATGGCCGAGTCGCGCGTGGAAATGCAGCGTTCGCTCGCCGAAATCGACCGCGAGGCGAAATATATCAGGATGGGCGGCCAGGACCCGGAAGCAATCAAGGCGGACATCCGCCGCTCGCTCAAGGAAATCGAGCAGATGGACATCGACAAGATCGTCCGCGAAGCGATGGCCGGGGTCGATGAAAACACCATCCGCTCGAGCCTCGACCAGGCGCGCAAGTCGCTCGACGACATCGACACCAAGCTCAACCGGCTCGACGGCCGCTGAGGACCAGGAGCGAAGCGCGCTAGCGGCCCGCTTTGCGCCTTTGAGGCGTCCATGGCAAAGGCAGTGCCATGGACGCCCCATACGCCATTCTCGATCCGGTCGCGCCGGGCATTGCCCGAGTGCTGGCGCACAATCCCTCGGCGTTCACTTATTACGGCACGCAGACCTATGTCCTGGGTGAAGCCGAAGTGGCGGTGATCGACCCGGGACCGGCGCTTCCCGAGCATGTCGATGCATTGGTCGAGGCGATCGCCGGGCGGCCGCTGGTCGCCATCCTGTGCACCCACACCCACCGCGACCATAGCCCCGCAGCGCGCCCGCTGGCGCAGCGCACCGGGGCGCCGATCATCGGCTGCGCGCCGCTCGTCCTCGACGACATCGGGCCGCGCGCGGACGAGGCGTTCGACGCGACCTACGCCCCCGACCGAGTGCTTGGCGACGGCGAGGCGATTGTCATCGACGGCAAATCGCTGACCGCGGTCGCGACCCCGGGCCATACCTCCAACCATTTGTGCTTCGCTTACGGCGACGCTTTGTTCAGCGGCGATCATGTGATGGGCTGGTCGACGACGGTAGTGTTCCCGCCCGACGGCGACATGGCCGCTTATATGGCCAGTCTGGCAAAACTGCGCGGGCGCGACGAGCGGATTTATTACCCCGCGCACGGGCCGGCGGTGACCAACCCGCAGCAATATCTGCGCGGCTTGCTGGGCCACCGGATGCAGCGCGAGAAGCAGATCGTGCGGCTCGTCGCCGAGGCCCCGCGCGACGTGCCCGATATTGTCGCAGCGGCTTACCCCGGGCTCGACCCGCGGCTGGTCACGGCAGCGGGGGGATCGGTCCTTGCACATCTGTTGGACCTAGAAGCGCGCGGGCTCGTTGAGCGTCAGGAAGAGCGATGGACAGCAAATTAGACCCCGCCGAGGTGCAATCGATCCGCCGCCCGGCCGTGCTGGGCGCGATCGCGGTTGCAATACTCGTGGCGTTGGCGGCGGTGCTCTATCTGGGTTCGCGCATTGCCGACAGCATATTCGGCCGCTCGACGCCCGAAACCATCGCCACTGCCAGCCTCCAATCGATGCGCGCGCAGAACCGGCTCAACGTGTTCGCCGCGCGCTATGTTTCGGTGACCAGTTCACGGACCGAGCGGTTCGGGTTTTCGACCGAGCGGACGCTGATCCTGCCGGGCGACGTGCGTTACGAAGTCGATCTCGGCAAATTGCGCCCGCAGGACGTGAAATGGGACGCGGCAAGCCATACATTGTCGGTCATGCTGCCCGAAATCGAAATTGCCGGTCCCGATGTCGATCTGGCGGCGGCGCGCGAATATGGCGAGGGTGGGGTGCTGTCGTCGCTGACCAATAGCGACCAGGGCCTCGATGCCGCAAATCGCAAGGCAGCGGTCGCCGATTTGCGCAAGCAGGCGTCGGCCGGGACGCCACTGCGCCTCGCCCGCGAGGCTGCGCGCCAAGCGGTCGAGCGCAGCTTTGCAATGCCGCTTCAGGCGGCCGGCTTCGCCGACGTCAAAGTCGCAGCGACTTTCCCGACCGACGGCACCAGCGGTGGCTCGCGCATCACCGCATCGGTGCCCTACAAACAGGCGATCGAGGACTACGACCGCCGCCAGCAGCAGCAAGGACAGAAATGACCGCTCCGACGACTAGTTTGAAGGGTGTCGATTTACTTGCCGAGATCACGCGCCTGAAAACCGAGCGCAATGCGGTCATCCTGGCTCATTATTATCAGAAGCCCGAGATCCAGGACCTTGCCGATTTCGTTGGCGACAGCCTCGATCTGTCGCGCAAGGCAGCGGCCACCGATGCCGACGTCATCGCCTTTTGCGGAGTCCGCTTCATGGCCGAAACCGCCAAGATCCTGTCGCCGGACAAGACCGTCATCCTGCCCGACATGGATGCCGGTTGCAGCCTCGAGGACAGCTGTCCGCCCGATCAATTCAAGGCCTTCCGCGAGGCCAATCCCGACCATATCGCGCTGACCTACATCAATTGTTCGGCGGCGGTGAAGGCGCTCAGCGACATCATCGTCACTTCATCCTCGGCCGAGGCGATCCTCGACCAGATCCCCGCCGACCAGAAGATCATCTTCGGCCCCGACCGCCACCTTGGCGGCTATCTCAACCGCAAGTTCGGCCGCGACATGCTGCTGTGGCCGGGCATCTGCATCGTCCACCAGGCGTTCAGCGAGACCGAGCTGCTCAAATTGAAGGCGCAATATCCCGGCGCGCCGGTCGCCGCGCACCCCGAATGCCCGCCGCAAATCGTCGAACATAGCGAAATGGTCGGGTCGACCAGCGCAATCCTCAAATTTGCGATCGAAAGCGAGCATCAGGTAATTCTCGTCGCGACCGAACCGCACATCATCCACCAGATGGAAAAAGCGGCGCCGCACAAAACGTTCATCGGGGTCCCCGGCGGCGACGGCAACTGCAATTGCAACATGTGCCCGTATATGGCGCTCAACACGCTCGAAAAATTATACGTCGCGTTGCGCGATCTTCGACCACAAGTCGAACTCGCCCCAGCGTTGATGGATGCCGCCCGCCTGCCGCTCCAGCGGATGCTCGACATGGCCGGCCACACCGTCGGCAAGGGCGATGTCGGGCGGCCGATCCTGAAGTCGGATGAACTCGACACGGGCACGATCGAGGGGCCCCAGGTTCCGGGCGAATAATCGCGGCGTAGACGCGGCCGCTCCGGCGATTTATCTTCGCTCCCTCGACCGAAGGGGGAGGGCGCGATGGAGTCGCACTGGGTTCTGGCCTGTTCAAGCCTGCTGCTGGTGGGCGCAGCGCCTCCACCGCAATCGCCCACAGCAAGCGCATTGCCCGGTCCGGCGCCGGTCATTGCCTATCCCGCCAACAGTTTCGAAGGGCGCATCCTGGCGCAGCACAATGCCGAACGCGCGCGCTATGGCCTGGCACCGCTGCGTTGGGATCCGGCGCTGGTGCCCGGCGCTGCGCAATGGGCCGCCACTATGGCGCAGACCGGCATTTTCGATCACAGCCCCAAGGCCAACCGCCCTGGCGTGGCCGAGAATATGGCGATGGGCGCGCGCGGCTATTTCGGGCTCGATCGGCTGGTCGGGACCTGGCTGGCCGAACGCGCGGCATTCACCCCTGGATTCTTTCCAAACACCAGTCGCACCGGCAATTGGCTGCACACCTCGCACTACACCCAGGTGATCTGGCCGGCGACGAACCGTATCGGTTGTGCAATGGCCAGCGGCCGCGGCAATGATTACCTCGTCTGCCGCTATTCGCCCAAGGGCAATCAGGACGGCAAACCGGTCGGGATTTCGCGGGTCGAGCGCGGCTGAGTCCATTTCGACCAACGGTGACTCCCGCGCCTTTCCCCAGCGTCACGTTCGGCTAAAGTCGGCTGGAATTGGATCGAGGGGACTATTATGATGACCATTCGCACCGCGCTGCGCACCAGCGCCATCGCCGCTGTCCTGATGCTGATCGCGGCGGTGCCGGCGTCGAGCGACCCTTATCTGTGGCTCGAGGAAATCCAGGGTGCCAAGGCCGTCGACCAGGTCAAGTTGTGGAATGGAGAGGCCAGTGCAAGCCTGACCGCGATGCCCGGATATGAGGAGCATCGCCAGCGCGCGCTCGCCATCCTCAACAATCCCGCCAACCTCATCGTTCCCGAAGCGATCCTTGGCGATCAGGTGCTGAACCTGTGGATCGATGCCGAGCACAAGCGCGGCCTGTGGCGCTCGGCTTCGCTCGCCAGTTTCGCCGCCGGCAAGCCCGAGTGGCGCCTGCTGATCGACGTCGATGCACTGGGCAAGGCCGAGGGCAAGAGCTGGGTGTTTCATGGTGTCGAATGCCTGCCGCCCGCCAACCGCCGCTGCCTGGTGTCCTTGAGCCCCGGCGGCGGCGATGCCGATGTTGCGCGCGAATTCGA
>JBDSEL010000069.1:0-21148 GCA_039920065.1 Sphingomicrobium sp.
CTTCACCCGCGTGCCCAAGCTCGACGAGGTGCCCTATCCGGTCCGCATGGAGCCGAACCTGGTCGTCGAATTCTACTCGCGCTGATCGGATTTCAGCGGATCAAACGGGGCGGCCGGGGAAACCCGAGCCGCCCTTTTTGATTCACTTGCCGATGTAATTGTCGAGGAACGCGCCGATCCGCGCCAGCATTTTAGTCCGGGCGTCGCTATCGTCGAGCTGGTGATCGAGGCCTTCGAACACCTGCAGGTCGCTGTTCTTGCCCGCCGCCTTGAGCGCTGCATCCATTTTCTGCGACTGGAGCACGCCGACATTGCTGTCGCGATCGCCGTGGAACATCAGCACCGGCGCAACGATATTCATCGGGTGCTGGAGCGGCGAGCCGGCGGCGACGTGCGCGCCGCTGCCGATCAGCTCGTGGATCAGATGCTTGTTGACGAACTCATTGGCCTCGACCTTGGTCATGGCGAGGTCGGTGACCGGCGCGATCGCCACCACCGCCTTGTACAATCCCGGCTCGGTCACCGCCGATTGAAGCGCAGCGTAGCCGCCGTAGGACCAGCCGAGGATCGCCAGCTTGTCGGGCTTGGCAATGCCCTTGGCGGTCAGCCAGCGCGCGCTGGCGGTGATATCGCCGATCGACGTCGCCCAATTCTTGAACCCGTTGTCGTTGAGCCAGGCATCGCCATAGCCGGCCGAGCCGCGATAATTGGGCTGGAGCACGGCATAACCGCGCGCGGCGAGGAATTGCGGAAGCCAGTCGCACCCCCATTCGTCGCGCGAACTGGGCCCGCCGTGCGGCAGCACGACCGCGGGCAAGCCGGTTCGCGGACCGCCCGGCGGCAGGGTCAGATAAGCCGGGATCATCTTCCCGTCGGGCGCGGGAATCGACACTGCCTCGACCTTGGCCAATTGCCGCCCTTCGAGTTCAGGCCGCTCGATCATCGCCGGGGTCAGCGCCTTCTTGTCGCGATCGAACACATAGTAGCGGCCCGGATCGACGTCGGACCCGGCGAACAGCAGCAATTTGCGGCCGTCCTTGCTGGCATCGATGAAATTGATGCTCGGCGAATTGGGCAATGCTTTGCCAAGCGCCGTCGCCAGCGTCTTATATTCGGCGTTGATGTAGACGACGTCCCGCGATTCCTCGGCGAAGGTATAGCCGATGACCGGCCCGTCGTCGGACACGCGGACCACGCCATCGACATCGACCCGCGGGTTTTCGGCGACCAACACTGGCTGGCCGCTGCCGTCGAGCAGGATCGAGTGGAGCAGCATGCGCCCGCCCTGCTTGATCAAGACGTAGAGGCGGTTGGACGCGGCATCGATGGCCAGCGGCTGATAGTCCTCGGCATCGACATAGCCAGTGGTCAGCGGCTTCCACTCGGTGCTCGCGGGGGTGCGGTAATAATAGCGCACATTGCCGGTCAGGAAGCCCTTCTCAGCCTCGGTCATCTCCATCAGGCGGATATTGCCGCGACCGTCGCTCATATAGTCCGACACCCCGTCGCGCGGCTGCTCGATCGTCTTGCTCTTGAGCGTTGCGACGTCGAGATAATCGACCCCCAGCCCGGCCTTGGTTCGAGTGATGATCGATCCCATCCGCCCCTCCTCGGGGACGTAGGAGCGCATCATCAGGACCGAGCCGGTATCGCCGTGAAGCCAATCGACGACCGCAGCGTCGAACTGGCGAATTCCTGAATCATACATGCTCCGTCGCTGGCCCAGCATCTTGGCGTCCTGGCCGCCGTCGGCGATCGAGAACAAGCGGCTGAAACCCGTCAATTGGGTGCCGATCTTGTCTGTGAACGCAGTGATCCGGCACACGTAGCGCGCCGTCCCCGCGAAGGCGCACCAGCCCAAATTCTCGGGTTTTGCATCGGACGCGGTGACCTGTTTGAAACTACCGCTCATCAAATCGCCGACGACCGCGATCCGCATCGCGCCCTTGCCCGGGGTGAGGTAGATCACCCGGGTCCCGTCGGCCGACAGATCGGGCGCCATCACCGCCGGCCGCGCACCGAACGCTGCGGCATCCTCGGCCAGCGACTTCTGCTGCGCTGCGGCGGGAACAGCGACGACCATGGCCGCCGTGGCCACGGCAGCTAGAAACTTATTATTCACGCGCATTCCCCTTCACAACGCAGACTCGGCACCCGCTAGAGTGCCGCAATTCCCCCGAACCGCAAGCCACTGCTTAGTTTTTCGGGAAGTCGATCAGCAGCCAGCGGTTGAACAGCGCTCTTTGCGCAGCCGTGGAATTTGCAACCGCGCGTACCACCGGCTTGCCGCGCGGGACGGCCCCAACGCGCAAGGTCTTGGTCAGCAATTGGTCGCGGCGGAAGAAGGTCACAGTCAGCGTGTCGCCCGGCTGGTGCTCGCCAAGCGCCGAATCGAGCCTCGCGGCGGTTGGGGCATGGCCGTCAATCGCAACCATAATGTCGTCGGGGACAAAGCCGGCTTGCCACGCCGGGCCGTTTTCCTCGACCGTCGTTAGGAGTAGCCGACCGCGTTCCTCCCGGCTCGACCAGCCAGCCCACGCCTTGGCTGCTGCCTCGCCCGGCTTGGTCGCGTCAGCGCCATATTCGAGCCCCACTGGCGCCAGTAATGCCGCGAAATCGGTCTCGCCCGGCGTGTCGATATGCTTGGTCCACCATTGGTCCCAGGATCGGCCGGTGAGGTCGCGCAGGATCGCTCGAATGTCGGCATCGGTGAATCCCGCGACCCGCCCGCCATATTTGCGCCGCAGCGCTTCGTGCACGTCGCGATAGCTGACCCGGCCACCGCTTTGTTGCAGCAAGGCGATGTCGAGCGCCCACGACGCGATCGAGCCTTGCTCGTAAATATCCACGCCAGCGTTTTGACCGCGATCACCGCCTTGGGCGATCCAGGCATCGAACGCCCCTTCGGCGACTGACTGCACCAGCCGCCCCGGACGATGAAGATGGGCATCGATATTCCCGGCCAGCATCTCGAAATATTCGCTCGTGGTCATCACCCCCGCGCGCAGCAGCAGGTGCGGGGTGAAATATTCGGTCGATCCTTCCTCGAGCCACAAGAGGTTCGAATAATTCTCCTTGGTGTAGTCGTAAGGGACCATGTTGGCGGCGCGGTAATCCTTGACGTTCCAGGTGTGGATGAACTCGTGACTGGCCGTTGCGATAAAGCCGAGATAGCCATCGCGCGGCCGGAAGCGGTAACGCGGGACCTGGATGACGGTCGAATTGAGATGCTCGGTCGCGCCACTTTCGCCATCGGTCAAATGGACGATGAACAGATAGCGCTGGAACGGATAGGCGCTCCAAATGCTCTTGGCCTGCGGAACGAACTTCTGGATATCGGCGATCGCCTGGGCCTCGTCGACATTGCCGTGGCCCCAGAACACCACCTCGTAATCACGGCCGTCGGCGCGGAATTTGTGGTCGCGTACCACGCCCGTTTCGATCGGGCTGTCGACCAGAATGTCCCAATTGGCGGCAATGAAGCGGCCCGCGCCATCGCGGTCCATTCCCGAGAAACTGCGCCAGCCGGTGGGCTCGTCGAGCGCGACGCTGACCGGCTCGCGGCGCTGCTGTTCGGAGTACATCAGCACCGCCGAAGCATCGAGATAGGCGTGGCTGTCGTCGATGTGGCGGCTGCGGCGGCCAAGTTCATTGGCGTAGAGTTCATAGCGCACGGTCACTGGACCACCGGCGGGATTGGCGATCCGCCAGGTCGACTTGTCGATCTTGGTCCAGGCCAGTTTCGAGCCCTTGACATCGAACGCCTCGAACCGGCTGACTCCGTTGGCGAGGTTCATGATCTGATAGCGGCCCGTTCGCCACGCCGGCATGACGAGGTCGAGCGAGCCGCCGCCTGGCGCTGGATAAGTCGCGCTCACCAACGCGCTGTGATGCTCGGGCGACTTCAAGTCGATGCGATAGTCGACCACCGCCCCCGCTCCGGTCGAACACGCCAGGAGCAGAGCTGCGATCGCACATCTGAATTTGCTCGTCACACTGATACTCCCGCTGGTTAAGCGCCGAACTGTGCCGTGGTCGCGCGCGAACGCAAGCGCGACTTGGCCAAAGGCGCTGCCGCTGGTAGCGCCCTCGCCATGACGAGACCCCCGCTTCCCGAATGGGCGCCGCACGAAGCCATGTGGATCGGCTTCCCCAGCGACGCCGAACTGTGGCTCGAAGACTTGGCCCCGGCGCAGGCCGAAGTTGCCGCCTTCGCGATGGCGCTGTGGGCGGGCGGTGAAGGCGAGGAGGTGCGGCTGGTTGCCGCCGACCAACCGGCGGCCACTCGCGCCAAAGCCTTGGCGCCGTTCGCGACCGTACTGATCGAGCCGTTCGGCGACATCTGGCTGCGCGATACCGGCGCACTCGTGCTTGGCACTGGCGCCGAACGCCGCGCCGCCGACTTCGGCTTCAACGGCTGGGGCGGCAAATATGAGCTTGTGGGCGATTCCGATATCGGCGAGCGGCTCGCCCGCTCCGCCACCCTCACGCTCACGCGCCACGAGTGGATCCTCGAAGGCGGAGCGATCGACGGCGACGGCAGCGGCCTCGTCATCACTACCGAGCAATGCCTGCTCAACCCCAATCGCAACCCCGGCATGGACCGCTCGGCGGTCGAGGTGGCGCTGGCCCGCGACCTCGGGTTCGACCGCGTCGTGTGGCTCGGCCAGGGGCTCCTCAACGACCACACCGATGGCCATGTCGACAATCTCGCGCGGTTTGTTGCGCCGGGCCGGGTCGCGATCCCGACCGTGGCGGGCGACGGCGATCCCAATGCCGCTGTCTATGCCGACGCCGCGCGGCGGCTGGCCGAGGCCGGGCTCGACATCGTCACCATCCCCTCCCCCGGCGAAGTCGTTCGTGACGGGGAAATCGTCCCGGCGAGCTACATGAATTTCACCATCGGCAATGCGGCCGTCGTGGTGCCCCAATATGGCGCGGCGAACGATGGAGCCGCCGTAGCCGCACTCCAGGCGCTGTTCCCTAACCGCGCTGCAATCGGCCACCGCGCAGACCACATCCTGACCGGCGGCGGCAGCTTCCACTGTATTTCGCAGCAGGTGCCGGATTGATCCCCTCCGTTCGTGTCGAGCAAAGGTCGAGCGTAGCCGAGACCGTCGTCGAGACATTCCTCGACGGTGAAGACTGGATTGCTTCGTCGCTCCGCTTCTCGCAATGACGAGTCGATCATGACCACGCTCACCGTCGCCGCACTCCAGCTCGCCTTCACCGACGACACCGCCGCCAACATCGCCGCGGTGTCCGAGCTCGTCCGCGAAGCCGCGGCCAAGGGAGCCCAGGTCGTCCTTCCCCCCGAATTGTTCGAAGGGCCGTACTTCTGCCGAGTCGAGGACGAGGATCAGTTCGCGACCGCGCGCGCGACCGCCGACCATCCCTCGGTCCAGGCGATGCAGACACTCGCCGAAGATCTCAACGTCTGGATTCCGACCAGCTATTTCGAGCTTGACGGCCCGCACCATTACAACAGCCTGGCGATGATCGGCCCCGACGGGAAGATCGCCGGCAATTACCGCAAGAGCCACATTCCCGACGGCCCCGGTTACGAAGAGAAATTCTATTTCCGGCCGGGCAATACGGGCTTCAAAATATGGCCAGCGCTAGGCACGACGCTCGGTGTCGGGATCTGCTGGGACCAATGGTATCCCGAGGTCGCGCGCTCGATGATGCTGATGGGCGCGCAAATCCTGTTTTACCCGACCGCGATCGGGACCGAGCCGCACGATCCCGAGCTCGACACCTCGCGCTTGTGGCGACGGGCGATGATCGGCCATGCGGTCAGCAATGTCGTCCCCATCGTCGCCGCCAACCGCATCGGCAGCGAAGGCGGCCAGCGCTTCTACGGCCACAGCTTCATCTGCGACGAGCGCGGCGACATCATCGCGGAATTCGGCGCCGATGAAACCGGCGTGCTTATCGCTACGCTCGACCTTGCCGCCGCCAAGAAACACCGCGCCGCCTTCGGCTTCTTCCGCGACCGTCGCCCCGACCTTTACGGGCGGCTGACGCAGGACATTTAGTCCGCCGCGTCGAGCCAAGTCGGAAGTGGCAATGCCGCCAGCTCGCCGAGGTCAAGCCGTCGCCGGATCAGCGCCCATTGGTCGCCGTTGACCAGCACTTCGGGGGTCAGCGGGCGGCTGTTGTAGGTATTCGACATCGACGCGCCATAGGCACCCGCTGTGCGGAACACGATAAGATCGTCCGGCGCCACTTCGTCCATGGCCCGTCCAAGCGCGAAGACGTCACCGCTTTCACACACCGGACCGACCAGATTGGCCGACATTCGGGCACCCGACGGGACCACCGCCTCGACCTGATGATAGGCGTCATACAGTGCCGGCCGCATTAGATCGTTCATCGCCGCATCGACAATCACCCACGGGTCACGCTCGCCCGGCTTGATCCGGATCACGCGCGACAACAGCACCCCGGCGTTGCCGGCGATCACCCGCCCCGGCTCGAATGCCAGCCGCAGTCCCCAGTCGCGGGTCACTCGGCCGACCATCGCGGCATAATTCTGCGGGCTTGGCGGGGTCTCCTGGCCGGGACCATGATAGACGCCCAGCCCGCCACCGAGATCCGCCAGGTCGAGCGTAAAACCGTCTTCGCGCAAAGCGCCGATCAACTCGCCCAAGCGACCGAACGCGATCTCGAGCGGGTCGAGCCGCATGAGCTGGCTGCCGATGTGGACCGCGATCCCCGCGACATCGAGTCCCGGCAGCGCCCGGGCGGCGCGATACGCCTCGACCACTCCCTTGGCCGGAATCCCGAACTTGTTGTCGGCACTGCCGGTGGAAATCTTGGCGTGGGTGCCGGCATCCACATCGGGATTGATCCGAAACGCCACCCGCGCGCGATGGCCGGCAGCATCGGCGACTGACGACAGCATATGTGCCTCCTCGACCGATTCGAGGTTGAACTGCAGCAGCCCGCCGGCGAGCGCCTCGGCCATTTCCGCGGCATCCTTGCCAACGCCGGAAAACAGGATCCTGTCGGTCGCCACGCCGGCCCGGCGCGCGCGGCGATATTCGCCGATCGACACGATGTCCGCGCCCAGCCCCTCCTGAGCCAGGGTCGCCAGCACCGCCGGATTGGGATTGGCCTTGACCGCAAAGGCAATCAGCGGGTCCCCGAGGCCGGCAAGCGCGGCGCGCATCACCTGCGCGTGACGGACCAATGTCGCGCGCGAATAGACATAGACCGGCGTACCGACGGCAACAGCGATGTCGTCAAGCGCGACATCCTCGCAATAGAGGTGGCCCTCACGCGGCAGGAAATGATCCATCAGCTCGCCTTTTGCCCGGCCGTGGCAAGCTCGAACACGCTTTCGAACATCGCCGCGTCGAGCCGCCGCGTGTTCTGGTTGTAGCGGCTGCAGTGATAGCTATCGATCAGGCGCAAGCCACTCGGCAGGGCATGTTCGGCCCCGTGGCCGAATTTGACCCGCGCCGGAGCCAGACCGAAGGTCCGGCACAAGCTGTCGTGAGCGACTTTGCCCAGCGCGATGAAGGTCGTTAGCTGGGGCAATCGCGCGATCCCCTCGACCAGGAACGGGCGGCAGGTCGCCTCCTCCAACGGTGTGGTCTTGTTCTGCGGCGGCAGGCATTTGACCGCGTTGAGGATGATCGCCCCCGTCAGCCGCAAACCGTCAGCCGGGTCGGCGGCGTAATTGCCTTCGGCCAGTCCGAACTTGAGCAGCGTCGCATACAGCAACTCGCCCGCATAATCGCCGGTGAACGGCCGCCCGGTGCGGTTGGCGCCGTGTTTGCCCGGCGCCAGCCCGATCACCGCCAGCCACGCCTGCGGATCGCCAAATGCGGGCACCGGCGCGTTCCACCAGACGGGATGTTCGGCGCGACATTCATGGCGCAAAGCGACCAGCCGCGGACATAAGGGGCAGTCGCGCGGCGCTTCCGCTGCGGGCACGGGCGACAGATCGGCGGGCTGGATAGTCACGCCGCCTTCTTATCGTTCGTCCTGGGCGAAGTCGAAGGGCGTTCTTTTCGCCCGCGTCTGCGCTATCGCCCTTCGACTTCGCTCAGGACGAACGGACCGCATTTGGCATTGCCGACCCACCTCTACGCCATCGCCATCGGGTCGAACCGGCCTCACGGCCGCCATGGCCGTCCGCTGCAGGTCGTCGAGGCCGCGATTGCCGCGCTCGACCAAGGGTTCGGCCTGTTCGATTCGTCGCCGATCATCCTCAATCCTGCGCACGGTCCGGCGGGACGCGATTTCGCCAATGCGGTGGCGCTGATCGAAAGCCACTTGCTGCCCCCGGCGATGCTTGAGCGGTTGAAGACGATCGAGCGCGAATTCGGCCGCCGTCCGGGCAAGCGCTGGGGACCGCGCGTGCTCGATCTCGACATTGTCGCGTGGAGCGGCGGCCGCTGGCGCTCGCGCGGGCTGGAAGTGCCGCATCCTCTCGCCGCGACCCGCGCCTTCGTTATCCAACCCTTGGCGGCGATCGCGCCCGATTGGCGTCTCGCGGGCTCGCTTAGCGCCCGGCAACTCGCCGTTCGGTCGAGCCGGCGATCTCCTGCCGCCTGAGGAGCAGCGGCAATTCGCCAAGCTTGAGCCGCATGCGCTTCTGCGACAAATCGATCTCGACCCGCTCAAATGCGCGCAGTGCATTCATGCCCAGCAACAGGGTCGGGGTGCTGGTTCGACCCAGCACCTTGAAGGTCTGCGCATCGGCGATCATCAAGCTGAGGTCGTGCAGGGTGACGTCGTTCACCTCGAGCGTCGAGACGGTGTAGAGCTGGCCCTTGAGCGGCGCCCCCGTCACCGCGATTTGTTCATATTCGAGCGGCGAGTCGACCTGACGCGCGCGGCGCAGCAAGCGAAAGAGCGCCGGGTTGCCGATCGACATTTGCGCGCCGGTATCGACGACGATCGTGACATGCTCGCCGAACATGGTCGCATCGGTGACCACCAAATGACCTTGCCGGAGAGTTCCGCGAATGACGATTTCGCCGGGTTCAAGCCGCCGTTCGCGCTTGCTGGTCGGGGTCAGGAACACCCGCTGCGCCTTGAAATCGAGGATGATCCGCTGTGTCCGGAGCGCGTCGACGCCGAGGATGCCATCGGCGCCCATGTCGCGAGCCTCCAGGATCGGCGCATCGATATTGACCTTGTCGCGGGTCGCGAACTGCATGTCGGGTACGCGCACCGTCGACACCCGCGTGACCCCGGCGGCGCTGTGCAGCGTCAACGGCGCGCGCGCCTTGAGGCCAAGCCGGTCAGCCAATGCGCGCGACACCGCCGAGCGATCGGCCCCGGTATCGACCATGAATTGAAACGGCCCCTGTCCGGCGATCGTCACGCCGACTGTCATGCGATCGTAGAGATCGGTTCGAAAGGCGAGCGATTGGGTCGCGGCATCCTCGGCAGCGGGCGTGATTGCGATTGCGGGTGTGGGGGCGGAAGGGCCGACCGCCTGCGCCCCCATCAGGGCCGCGACCAATGCTGGGAGTGCAAAAATTGTCATGATCTTTTCTCGCCGTGAGTCTGCGCGGCGTCACCCGCAGTTCAACGAAGCGTTCCGGTTGTTCGAGCAACTTGGCTTTTTGTCAATGCGCGGCTAGGCGCGTCTCGTGGCAGTGTGGGCCCTTAGCTCAGTCGGTAGAGCAACTGACTTTTAATCAGTAGGTCGCTGGTTCGAACCCAGCAGGGCTCACCAGCCATCGACCCCGAGCGACACGGGGGCCCGCTTCAGGCAGCGCCACTAGCGCACGAAGAGCGACGGGCGGGCGCGGATCAGCCAGGTCAGCAGCGCGGGCACGATGAGCGTCAGCGCCAGGTCCTTGGCGCCCTCCCCCAATTGCATTCCGGGGTCGGGCCACAGCTCGACCCACAAATCGACCGCCTCGTTCCACAGCGCTAGCAATGCCAGCCCCAGCAATGGCCGCCAATTCGACAATGGCCGCCGTAGGACGACCGCGAGCACCAGCCAGAACAGCATCCCGACGAGCACATGGAGCGCATCGTGCTCGACCGCTAGCCCGTGCTCGATGAACAATTTACCCTGGTGCCAGCCGCCCATTGCCGCGATCGCGGCGGTCCACAATGCCTCCATCGCCGCCGGCCCTAGTCGAGCGAGAGGTGGCGCGCCGGGCGCAGTTCGCCCTTCTGCGTCGGGTCGCTTCGAACGCGATCGGACAGGAAGGCGAGGCACATTGCGAACACCGCCGACAAGGCCCCGGTTCGAAGCGGGAAATCGACCAGCGAATGGGCCAGCAGCGCCGCCGAGGCGATTCCCGCAGCGCGGACATAGGGCTGCGCTTCGGGCGAGCGCCAGGTTTCGATGGCCGAGCGCGCCCACCAGCCCAGGAAGACCAGCAGCAACAGCACGCCGGGCAGGCCCAATTCGAGGGCGATTTCGAGATAATCGTCATGCGCGTGGCTGGATCGCGTTGCGCTCACGCTCGCCGGGTCCTCGGCCGCGTCGAACACCGCGCGATAGGTGCCAAGTCCCGACCCGAAGGGCAGATATTGAAGCGCCGAGCGCGCGGTCACCGCAGTAAGATAAGCGCGCGAATCGATATTTTCCTTGGGCTGTGCGCCAATCGCCCGGCTGCCCACCTCGGTCACTGCAAGGGTTCCGACCGCGGCGAGCATGGCGACCCCGGCGGCGGCGATCGCAAGCCGCCGTACTCGCCGCCCGGTCGGCCAATAAATCAGGGCGGACGCCAATATCACCGGTGGCAGCATTAGATAGGCCGCGAGCGAACCGTTGAGCACGATCCCCACGATCACCAGCAAGGCCAGCGCCGCGGCCCCGGCAGCAACGGCGGCACCCTTGCGCTCGTCCGACGAGCGCGCGCCTGCTGCCAGCGCGACGAGGAATGGCAGGGTCACCACCAACAGACTCGCCATATGATTGCTATTGGCAAAAAAGCCTGTCGCCTGTCCCCAATTGGCCGACGGGTAGAGATAGAAAGGCGAGGCCAGCGGGTTCGGGCTCGACACCTGCATGATCCCCAGTGCGATGCCGCACAGCGTGCCGGCAGCAAGCGCCGCGACCATGAAGGCTGCGCGATAGGCGCGTAGCCGTTCGACCGCGACATAGAGCGCAAGCGGCGGGATCAGCGTCAGCAGCGTCGCGACCGTCTCATAGGGCGCAAGCGACAGCGGCAAAGCGGGCAGCTCCATCCCCATCAGTCGATAGCTTTCGGCAAGCCCGGCGCGAGGCCCTAACATCGACCACAGCGCCGCCGGAAGCGGAACCAGCTGGACCATGCACCAGGCGATGCCGAGGCCGGCCAGCACGATCAGCTGGCGCGCTGGTCGCGGCGGGCGGGCGGCTGGTCGCTCAAACGCCGCCCAGGCAAGGATCGCCAATCCGACCAGTTGCAGCGCCACATTGCGCCCCGGGCCCTGGGCGCTACCGCCGATCAGCAGGCACAGGAACAGATAGGCAGGCGCTAACAACTGGCGCAGGCGCAGGCTCATCCGCCGACCCGCTCGATGCGCACGAACGGCACGCGCAATTCGCTGTCGCCGCGGATGTCCTGCGCGCGCGCGTCGAGCGACAGCCATTGCGCGGGGCAGTCGGCGGGGACCGCGAAGCCTGCCCGGTCGGTGCCGCCGAGGGTGATCGTGATGTCCGCGAGCAGCCGCGCGGTCGAGGCGCAGGTGATCGTCCACGACATCGCCTTGGGCTCGGCGAGCTTGCCCGAACTAGCCGTGGTCAGGCGGTAGCTGCCCGGCGCGAGCACCAGCAACTGACGCACCAAGCTTCCGCCCTGTGAGCCATAGAACAGGATGTGAATTCCCTGCCCCGGGCGACGCTCGACGGACCCAACCGCGCTTTGGGCGAGCGCCCAGTTGAACGGGGGCGGCGAGCGATCGTCGCGGAATTCGGGGTCGTGGACGAGCGACCCTTTGGTCGCCCCGCCACCGCTGAACTGGGCCCACAGGGCGCGTGCTTCGGCGTAACGGCGAGCGTCGATGTGAGCGGCCAGAGAGGTTTCGACCCACGACGCGTCGGAGCGCCGCTCAACACCACCCGACAGCGCCAGCAAAGCGGGGACATTGTCGGGGTCCTTGGCCAGTGCCAGCAGGACGCCATGAGCAAGCGCCGGTTGGCGGTCGAGCACCGCGCGCATCGCCGGCCAATTGGCCGGGCGCCGCGCGTAATCAGCGACGAACGGAGCGGCGCTGCCAATCCCGCCGGGCGCGAGGCGGGCCAGTTCCACCAGTTCGCGCAGGCCGACTTCGACCTTGCCGCCGCGAAGGTAGGAATCGGCCAGGAAATAGTGGGACGCCAGTTCGCGTGGGCGGCGCTGGTGAGCGATCAGGAACAGCCGTTCAGCGCGCTGCGGCTGGCCCGCCTGCTGCGCCTTTATGGCCGCCGCAAGCAGCGGTTCGATCGTCATCGGCGCGCGCTCCGCGACCAGCGCCAGTCGAGCGAACGTAGCCGCGCTCGGCGCTTGCCCGCGGGCCGCTTGGCGACCGATATCGGCCTGCGCCAACGACAGTTCGGCGGCGGGGTGCCCCGGCCACCAGGATTGCGCCAATTCCGGCTTGGCCCGCGACCACGTGCCGATCGCGCCATTGGCAAGTACGGCGACGGCCAGCAGCAACAGCGAAAGTCCAGCAAGCAGGCGCCGTGCGGTCATGCCCACATCCATTGCTCGACCCAATCAGGCCTGATCGTCGTCATCCGCATCGTGCGGAATCATCAGGATCTCGGTGCGTTTGTCGTCGACGTCGCCGCCATAGCCGTAGCCATAACCGTAGCCATAGCCGTACCCATATCCGTAGCCGGCGCTGCTGCCATAGCCGTAGCCGTAGCGGGTGTTGCGATCCTGCGATTTGGTCAGCACGACGCCAAGAATGTGGGCGCCGGTCGCCTCGAGCCGGTTGAGCGCCTCGACCGCGGCCCGAGTCCGGGTCTTGCCGCTTTCGAGAACGAAGATCACGCTTCCCGCAGTCGCCGCCAGCAACGGCGGATCGGCGAGGCCCAAGGTTGGCGGGCCATCGATGATGACCAGATCATAAGTCTTGCTGACCTCGGTGAGGATGGCGGCCATGCGCGGGGTCGACAGCAAATCGGCCGGATTGGGCGGGACGGGCCCGCTCGCGAGCAGCGACAGATTGTCATATTGGGTCAGGAGGATGTGCTTGGCCGGGGCGTCGTCGGTGGTCAGCAACTTGCTCAGGCCGACACTTTCCTTGCCCGCCTTGAACGCCGGCTTGCGCAAATCGGCGTCGATCAGCAGGACTTTCCGGTCGCGACGCGCGAAATTCTGGGCCAGCGCGAGTGCGCTCGACGACTTGCCTTCGCTCGGCCGGGTACTCGTCAGCAATATCACCTTGGGGGTGCCCTTGTCGGTACTGAAGCGAAGCGCCGCGACCACCGCAGAATAAGCTTCGGCGATGAGCGATCTGGGGTTCTTGAGCTCCTCGACGAATTCGGTCTTGGCGGCTGTCTTGGGGATGACCCCAAGGCAGGCGAGCGACAGCTTCTTGCGCACGTCTTCGCGCGACTGAATCGTGTCGCTCCAGAATTCTAGGCTGATCGCGGTGCCCATGCCGGCCAGCGCGCCAAGGACGATTCCCCACATCAGATTGGCAAAGAGATCCGGCTTGTAGGGAAGGGTCGGGGTGGTCGCGCGATCGACGATCGAGACCGGCGCCATGCCGATACCCCCGGCGACGCCAATTTCCTTGTAGCGTTGGAGCAGCGCATCGTAGAGGCTGCGGTTGGTGTCTACGTCGCGCTGGAGGATGTTGTACTGAATGCTTCGGCCGCGCAGGTCGAGGACCTGCCCCTTGAGACCCGACACCCGGCTCTGAAGTGCGGATTCGGCGGCCTGGGCACCGCGAAAATCGGCCAGCAGCGTGTTGTTGCGGCCCGATGACATCTGCCCCGCCTCGCGGCTGATCTGACGGCCCAACTCCTCGATCTGCGAGCGCAGGCTCAGCATCTCGGGATGGTCGGGTTTGAGGAAGGTGCGCTTCTGCTGATATTCCGCCTCGAGTGTCGCGCGCTGGCTTCGCAGAGCGGAAGTGCCCTGGGTGACATCGGCAGTCGGCCCGACCGCGAGCGACTGGCGATAGGCACCTTCGGCGGCGACGCGGCGCGCGGTTGCCGCGGCCAGCGCCTGGTTCAGCGCGATCAGCGATTCGCCCTGCAACGAATTGGCGTCGCTACCGCCCTTATCGTCGCCGGTCGCGGTGTTGATGATGCCTTGCTTCTGGGCATATGCGACTATCGATTTTTCTGACTTCTCGAGGTCGGTGCGGGTCTTGGCGATTTGCCGCTCGAGGAAGTTGCGGGCGTAGGCCGACGCTTCATAACGCCGCTGGAGCGAGGTGTTGATGAAGCTTTCGGCGATGCCGTTGGCGATCGCCGCCGACAGGTCGGGCGATGGCGAATCATAAGTGAACTGGAACAGATTGCCCTCTTCGGGCGGAGTCACCTTGAGGCCGCCGGCAACAACGCCGGTCGCGTTGCCGAGCCGGGTTTTCGAATCCCCGTCCTGCGACACGACCTCCGGGTTATTGGCCAGATTGAGGTCTTCGGCGGTGCGCTCGGCGACCGCTCGGCTCGACAGCAACCCGACTTGGGTGGCGACGAATTCATATTGGTTCATCGCCGACTGCATCTCGCGCGATTGCTCGTCGCTGATCGCGACCGCCGGCGGATTGGCTTCCAGCGTCACCCGCGAACGATACAGCGGCGTGGTCATCAAGGTTGCCAGCACGGCCAGCGCGATGCCGCTGGCGGTGATGCCCAGGATCAGCCAGCGCCAATGCTGCATGACCCTAAGCAAGGTCGGAAAGTCGAGTACGTTGCTAGACGCGTAATTGCGCTGGCCGGGCCGCAAGGGGATCGCCGGCACCTGTCCCTGGGTCGCAAGCGCCCACGAATCCTCGTTAGACATCGGAAGGTTGCTGTTCACGCCTGCTGCCCCGGTTGCCGCGCTGCTGCTCAGAGCGGGTTGAAAATGGACAGCAGCGGAATCGACTGAAGCAACCGCTTCTGAAGCGCCTTGATGCTCGACCCATCCACGACGACGATATCGCCGGGATAGATTGCCGGATCGGGGTTCTGGCCGCGGCGGATCAACTGGACGTCGAACGCCGCCGCCTGCCGCTGGCCACCAATCGTCCGGAACACCGCTACGCGGCGAACATTGGCTTCTTCAGTCGCACCCTTGGCCAGCGCCATCGCCTGGAGCAAGGTAATCGCGCGAAGCACCGGGTAAGCGCCGGGCTCGCGCACTGCGCCATCGACCGTGACCACTCGTCCCGACGAGGATACGAGCGACACCGCGACGTCGGGGTTCTGAAGATACTTCTCACCCAGCACTTGCGTCAGCTTCTGATCGAGCTGCGCGGTGGTCAGATTGGCGGCGACGACCTCGCCCACCAGCGGCATCGAGATGTGGCCCGCCAAGTCGACCTCAAATTCGCCGCTCATGTCTTCCGATTTGAAAACCTTGACCGCAAGCTTGTCCATCGGCGCAATGCGGTAATCGCTTTCCACCGTTGCCAGGGTCGGAGCGTCGGGCGTCGCCAGTTGCTGGCCATAGGGAATCGGTCCGCCGCGGCTGTCAGCACAGGCGGCGATCAGCAGCGCTGCCGCGCCAACCGCGAACATCTTCGTGAAATTCCGGACAAGCACTTGGTTTAAAACCTTTTACTGAAGTCGTTTCAACACCATGGTCCCCAGTGTCGAGGCAAATTGCAAGCCCTAACTCCTAGGGCATAGCGGATTGCGATGACAGGGGCAGCGCTGCCGTATCGATGAACCAGCGCCTGGCCCCGTCGATTGCCAGCGCCGTCAGCCGTCCGCTGGCATAGGCCCCGGTGTCGATGCCGATGCGATTTGGCCGCTCCTCGACTTCTTCGCTGATGGTATGGCCATGGACAACCACGAAGCCATGATCGCTTCGGTCGGCCAGGAACGGGTCGCGGATCCAGCGCAAGTCGGATTGCAATTGCTGGTCGATCTCGATGCCCGGACGAATGCCGGCGTGGACGATGAGATAATCGCCGAAGCGGAAGGTGTCGGCGCACTCGGCGAGGAAACGCGAATGCGCCGTTGGGATCGCCCGGGCGATCATCGCCAACGCCTGGTGTGGCTCGGCGGCGGCGACCTGGACTGGATCGACGCCATAGCTTTCCAGACACTCGGCCCCGCCAAACTTGAGCCAACTCTCGATCAACGAACTGTCGCCCTCGAGGATGCGGAGCAGCACTTCCTCGTGATTGCCGAGCAGGACGATCAGCCGGACGCCCGCGCGTTTGTAGGTCAGTAGCCGGTCAATTACCCCGGCCGAATCTGGCCCACGGTCGATCAGGTCGCCGACGAACACCAGCATCGCCTTGTGCCGCGGCGCCGCATCGAGCTCGGCATGGATCGTCGCCAGCAGGCGATCGACCAAGTCGAGCCGCCCGTGGACATCGCCCACGACATAAGCGCGATAGCCGCGCGCGCCTTGCGGCGACGCATTAAGAGACCGGTTTTTCTTGAACATGCGAAGGCCTAACTCTTCAACACCGCTAATGGCGCATCGAGATAGGCGGCGTGAACCAGCCGTTCGTCGAATTGACGTTCCATCTTATCGCGACCGGCGGCGCCCATGGTCCGCCGCTGCGCCGAGGTCATCTCCGATAGGCGGCTCATCGCCTCGGCCAGCAGGGCCGCCGAACGCGGCGGACAGAGCAATCCCGTCACCCCGTCGTCGACGGCGTCGCGGCAACCAGGCGTGTCGGTGGAAATCACCGGCTTGGCCATGGCTGCGGCTTCGAGGAGGATGTGCGGCACGCCTTCGCGGTAAAAGCTCGGCAGGACGACGCAATCGGCGGCCGCGATGGCACTGCGAACATCGTCGGTCGAACCGAGATAGTCGGCGACGCCCAGGGTCGACCATTCGTCCAGCGCCGCGCGCGGCACCGCGCTCGGTCCATCTTCGACCAGCCCCAGAATCTGCAAGCGGATGTCCTTGCCCTGGCCACGCAGCAGCCGCCCCGCCTCGACGAATTCTGCAACCCCCTTGGCCCACAACAAGCGGCCGGCGAACAGGAAGGTGCACGGTCCACTGGAGGGAGCGGCGCGGGGCGCAAAATGGGTCAGGTCGATACCTGAACCGGGGAGCAATCGAGCGCGTTCCGCGGCGACGATCCCGGCAGTGACAAACAGGTCGCGGTCGTCGCTGTTCTGGAAAAATACCGTCGCCGGGGCCTTGAGCGCCAATCGATAGAGGCCGCTCATCAAGCGCATCAGCACGCCGCCACGAGCGAACGCCGCGCCAAGCCCGCTGATATTGGCGAACACCGGAATATGGAGCGACCGTGCCGCGATCGATCCCCAGATATTGGGCTTGGCGGTGAAGCCCAGAAACGCATCGGGCCGGATTCGGGCAAGCAAGGCCCGAAAGCGCGTCAACAAGACAAGGTCGGCCATCGGCGAGCGTCCGCGAGGCTGCATCGCCAGCGGGTGGAAGGTCGCGCCCAAGGCTCTGACCCTGGCGACATTGGGGCCATCGGGCGCGATTACCGCGACGTCATGGCCAGCACCGATCAGCGCCCGGACCAGGCCGGCGCGATAATTGACGATATTCCAGGCATCGTTGGCGGCCAGCGCGATCAGCGCCATCCGCCTAGCCGCTGGTCAAGTTGAAATGCGGGATGGCGACATTGAACCCGGTCCCATCCTCGTCGACCAGGCGATAGCTTCCGCTCATCGTGCCGCTGGGCGTGTCGAGCGGACAGCCGGAGACATAATCGAAACTCGCACCGGGCGCGATCAGCGGCATTTCGCCGACTACCCCTTCGCCCATCACGTCGTGGACGTGGCCGTGACCATCGACGATCGTCCAGGTCCGCGACAGCAATTGCACCGACTTGCTCGAACCATTCTCGATCCGCACGTGATAGGACCAGAACCAACGGTCGGCCGACGGGTCCGATTGCTCGGCGAGATAGGACACGGCGACGCGCACCGCGATATCGCGGGTGACCGTCACATTGGGGAACAACAAGGCCAAGGTATCCTGGGTCACCGGCAGGGACTTAAGCGAGCTTTGCCCGTCAGGAAAGCCCGCCCGCGCGCCGCAGCCGTTCGACCAGCCGCTCGCGCGCGTCGAGAATGACCTCGGCGCGGCCGGTCAGCACATCGCGCGACAGGAAATGTCCGGTCAGCTTGAGACCCTCTCCGATGTCCGCCCAATCGGCCTGCCCGCCGGCGCGCAGGAACGGCGGCAAGGCCAGCAATTTGCCCGCGAACGGCTCGGCCGCTGCGGCGCTGACCGCGCGGCCCGAGCGTGGACTGACCGCGACCAATTGCTCCTCGCGGCCGCTGACGACACAGCTGTCGAGGTCGAGCCCGAAGCCCAATTCGGCCAACAACAGCAACTCGTAGCGGACCAATGCTGCCCCCCAGCCGCTTGCCGCGGGTGCCGCTTCGATCGCATCGAACAGCCCCGCGACCGCTCCGTACAATGTTGCGAACGGCTGCCCCTCGGGCAGGACGGTGGCGGTCAGCGCCGCCACCCAGTCGATTGCCGCCGCCGGCAGCGGCTCGCTTAACAATGGCGCGCGGCTGTGCACCAACTCAACCGTGGCTTGCGGCAATTGGCTGTCGGTGCGCTGGCTGAGATGCACGGCGACGAGATTGCCGGGGATCAGCACCGGCCGCATCCGCCGCCCCCGCGCACCGCGGACATAGGCCGCCTGAAGCCCGACATCGGGAGTCATCAAGCGAACGATCGCGCCATGCTCTCCATGAGCCCTTAGCGCGCAGACGATGGCGACGGTATCGATACGCATGGTCAGCCGCGCGGGTGAAAATAATCGTAGAGTTGGTGCGCCATGGCGCTCGAAATCCCCGGCGCGCGTTCGAGGTCTTCGAGCGCCGCCCCCTTGACGGCCCGCGCGGTTCCGAAATGCATCAGCAGCGCGCGCTTGCGATTGGGACCGATGCCCGGAACCTCGTCGAGGCTCGAGGTCGTCAGGCTCTTGGCGCGCTTGGCGCGGTGGGTGCCGATGGCGAAGCGGTGGGCCTCGTCGCGCAACCGCTGGAGGTAGAACAGCAACGGCGAATTGAGCGGCAAGGTAAGCTCACGACCGCCGGGCAAATGGAATACTTCGCCCCCCTCGCGGCCGTGGTGCGGGCCCTTGGCGACCCCAACCACCGGCACGTCACTGACCCCCTGCTCCTCCATGATTTCGAGCACGGCGTTCAATTGTCCCTTGCCGCCGTCGACCAGGATCAGATCGGGCCAGTCGCCCTTCTCGCGATTCGGATCCTCCTGCCCGAGCCGAGCGAAGCGCCGGGTCAGCACCTCGCGCATCATCCCGAAGTCGTCGTTGGTCTGGGCCGATTTGATGTTGAACTTGCGATAGCTATTCTTGCGGAAGCCCTCGGGGCCAGCGACGATCATCGCTCCGGTCGCGTTGCTGCCCATGATGTGGCTATTGTCGTAAACCTCGATCCGCTGCGGCACGTCGGGCAGTTCGAAGGTGTCGGTCAATTCGCGCAGCAGCTTGGTCTGGGTGGTGGTTTCGGCGGCGCGGCGATCGAGCGCTTCCTCGGCATTGCGCTTGGCTTGGTCGATCAACTTGCGCCGGCTGCCGCGCTGGGGGCGGTCGATCTCCACCTTGCGCTCGGCGCGTTCGCTCAGCGCCTCGGCGATCAGCTCGCGCTCGGCCAGATCGCGGTCGAGCAAAAGGCGTCGCGGCGGCGGTACGTCTTCGTAAAATTGCATCAGGAAATCGGCCAGCACCTCATCATCGGGAACGTCAGCGGTATGGGCGGGAAAGAAGCTGCGATGGCCCCAATTCTGCCCGCCGCGAATGAAAAAGGCCTGAATGCAGGTCGCACCGCCTTTGGACGCCAAGGCAAAGATATCGCCGTCGCCAAGGCCTTCGGCGTGAACCGTCTGCGACCCCTGAATGTAGGTCAGCGCGCGCAGCCGATCGCGCAGAACCGCGGCCAGCTCGAAATCCTGCTTCTCCGCCGCCTCGGCCATCTGCTTGCCCAGCCGCGCCTGTACCCCGGTCGATTTGCCGGCCAGGAACAGCTTCGAATCCTCGACCAACATGGCATAATCTTCGCTGCTGATGCGGCCCACGCACGGGGCCGAGCAGCGGCGGATCTGATAGAGCAAGCACGGCCGCTGACGGGATTGGAAAAAGCCGTCAGAACAACTTCTTAGCAGGAACAGCTTCTGCAGCGCATTAAGCGTCGAGGTGACCGATCCGGCGCTTGCGAAGGGTCCGTAATATTGACCTTTGGCGCGACGGGCGCCGCGATGCTTGCGCACTTGGGGAAAGGGATGATCTTCGCGCAACAGGATGAAGGGGAAGCTTTTGTCGTCGCGCAGTAGGACGTTGTAGGGCGGTCGAAAGCGCTTGATCAGCTGGGCTTCGAGCAGCAGCGCCTCGGCCTCGGTGCGAGTGGTGACGATTGTCATATTGCGCGTTTGCGCGACCATCCGCTGCAGCCGTTTGGGCAGCTTGGTTACCTGGGTGTAGCTGTTGACCCGGTTTTTGAGTGTCTTGGCCTTGCCGACATAGAGCACGTCGCCGCGCGCATCGTGCATCCGATAGACGCCGGGCCGCGCCGGCAGCGTCTTCAGGACATTGCGAATCGCGGCAATGCCGAGGTCGAGGTCGGGTTTGCCTTCGCCCGAGGTCTCGCCGCGCACCGAATAGGTCGCCGCGTCCTCGTTGAAACGCTCCTTCGCCTGGGGATGATCGGGACGGTCGGCCTTGCTCACCGACCCTAGTTAAGCATTTGCGCCGCGCCTTGCGAGGAGAACCTCGCCGCGACAGTGCCTGACCGCATTCGCCCCCCAAGGAGGCATCGGCGTCGCCAGCAAAAGCAATTGGGGAGGCGCCCGTTACCGAGCGCCTCCCCTACATTGTTATTCAGCAGGCTTGAGGTTGGTAGCCTTCATCTTGCCGCGCTGGTCTTCTTCGACATCGTACGACACGCGATCGTTTTCGCGCAGCGTGCTCATGCCCGAGCGCTCAACGTCGGAGATGTGAACGAATGCGTCCGCTCCACCGCCCTCGGGCTGGATGAAACCGAAACCTTTGGATTCGTTGAAAAACTTGACTGTTCCTGTGGGCATTTTAATATTCTTTCTCTCATTCGATCCGACTGTCG
>JBDSEL010000070.1:0-20881 GCA_039920065.1 Sphingomicrobium sp.
TGATGCTCAGCGTGTTCATCCGCAACCCGCATTTCCAGAGCCAGACCAAGGATCGCCTGACTTCCCTCGAAGCAGCGCGGTTTGTCGAGGCCGCGGTGCGCGACCATTTTGACCATTATCTGGCCGACAATATGGACCGCGGCCGAGCGCTGCTCGGTGCGATCCTAGAGCGCATGGACGAGCGGCTGAAGCGTCGCGCCGAGCGCGAGGTCAAGCGCAAGACCGCGACCTCGGCGCGCAAGTTGCGCCTGCCCGGCAAGCTTACCGATTGCTCGACCGACGATGCCGCCAACACCGAATTGTTCATCGTCGAGGGCGACAGCGCCGGCGGCAGCGCCAAGCAGGCGCGCAACCGCAAGACCCAGGCGATCCTGCCGATCCGCGGCAAGATCCTCAATGTCGCCTCTGCAACCGCCGACAAAATCCGCGCCAATCAGGAAATCGCCGACCTCCAGCTGGCACTCGGCTGTGGCACGCACGACCGCTTCGACGAGAACGCGCTTCGCTACGAGCGCATCATCATTATGACCGACGCCGACGTCGATGGCGCGCATATCGCCACCTTGCTGATGACCTTCTTCTTCCAGGAAATGCCCGAACTCGTCCGTCGCGGGCATTTGTTCCTGGCGCAGCCGCCGCTTTATCGCCTGGTGAGCGGATCAAAGTCCGCCTACGCCCGCGACGACGCCCACCGCGCCGAACTCGAGGCCAAGGAGTTCAAGGGCAAGAAGATCGAGGTTTCCCGCTTCAAGGGGCTTGGCGAGATGAACCCCAACCAGCTCAAGGAAACCACCATGGACCCGGGCTCGCGCTCGCTCCTCAAGGTCACCCTGCCCGAAGCCTATGAGGACCGCCAGCCAGTCAAGGACTTGGTCGAGCGGCTGATGGGCAAAGACCCCGCCCACCGCTTCCAGTTCATCCAGGAACGTGCCGCCGCGGTAAACGAGGAAGACATCGATGCCTAAATCGGGTCGCTACGACGGTCGGAAGGCAGGATCGATCGACAGAATTGCGGGTCCATCAAGGAGTTAATGGGCTCGGCGGTCGGCTTCAGTCGCATCGCTTCGGCGCGCTTGAGGAAGCGCGCGGCATTGGAGTCGATCCGGTCATCGCGCAGCCGGGCGCGGTAGATTAGTCCCTGAAGCCGGATCTGGTCCTGATGGTCGAGCACCGACGCACCGTTGAAACTATTCATTTCAATCCATGCTGCGCGCTCGTCGAGGCGGTGCACTTCATTGTTTGCAAACTCGCTGTAGAGGAATCCATATTCGAGGCGCTCCGCACGTGGCATGTGGGCCATCGTTCCGGCGTCTCGGCTGTCCCACGCATTGGTGCGGATGACCAGGCTGACCGGAAGCCCGATTGGCTTGGTCAATCGCATCATCTGGCCCTGCCTGGCGCGGTCGAGCCACAATCAGAGTTCGTCGAGGCGGCGGGCGACGCAGCGCTTCTGCTCGGCGCGATACGGGTATGTCCACAAGTTGCGATTTATTTCGATACGGATCGAATCGCGCAGGTCGGCGACTTCGCTGCGCCAGTTCCATGCCTCGACCGCTTGCTGCGCGCCTAACGCGATGAGGACGCCCAGCACGATGATCCCAACTTCGCCCCAGAAGGCGCGCCAACCGTGGATCGGTTTGGGAACAAGCAGGCTCATCGCTCGGGCGGTGCCTAACGCCCGAAGAAGATGATCACGCCGATGGCGAGGCCGATCGCCAGCAGCAGTGCGGCGCGTTGCGAGGTCATGTTGGCTGTCCCCGTCCGTCATTGCCAAGCTAGGTCGAGTGGCGCCCGAGTGCCAGTGGCTTTATTCAGCGCGCCCCGAACCCCGACAGCATGACCTTGATCGTCCGAAACAGGATCAACAGGTCGAGCCAGGGTGAGAAATTTTTGATGTAGTAGAAGTCATATTGCAGCTTGCGGTGGACTTCGGCGACGTTGGCGACGTGGCCCTGATTGACCTGCGCCCAGCCCGAAATTCCCGGCTTCACAACGTGGCGATAGCGGTAGAAGGGGATTTCGCTGGTGTACCATTTGCTCAGGATCGCGGCTTCGGGGCGCGGGCCAATCCAGCTCATCTGCCACAGCAGGATGTTGACGATCTGCGGCAGTTCGTCGAGCCGACTGGTGCGAAGAAATCGGCCTACACGGGTGATCCGATCGTCATCTGCGGCGGTCATCGCGGCGGTGCGTTGGTCCTCTTCTTCTTCCCTGCCAAGCCCGCGCATGGTTCGAAACTTGTAGACGGTGATGGGGTGACCGGCATGGCCGACGCGGCACTGGCGGAACAGCACCGGTCCCTTCTCGTCGATGCGGATGGCCAAGGCGACCAGCGCGATAACCGGCAGTGCGACCGGGAGCAGCAGCAGCGCAAACAGGAAATCGGCCAGTCCTTTGAGATGGAAATAGCCGCGCGCGGGAAGCAGCGAGCCGAAGCTATTCTCCGACAGATGCTCGATCTCGACCCGCCCGGTGAGCGATTCGGCGAGTTGCTTGACCTGATAGACGATGCGCCCGGCAAGCGCGGCATCGGCCAGGAAGGCTTCCCATTCCTTGGGCAGGCGGGCAGAAAAATCGGCGACAATGGCATTGGCGTTGCGCGCCTCCGACAAAATTGGCCGCTTGAGCTTGAACCATTTGACGCCCTCTATCGCATCGAGATTGTCGATTTCGCCATAAGGCACGACCGCGAACCGCGGCTGCTGGTTCCGGCCGGCGAAGACGTAAATCGCGTAGAGCGTGAGGATGTGGATCAGAAAGCCGGCGGTCAGCCCGAGCCGGTCGTAAGGCAGCCGAGTCATTGCAAACCACAGCAGCACCAGTCCGTGACCGGTCAACGCCGAGGGCAAAATCACCGCGCTGCGCCGGATGCCCGGGTAGGTTTCGATCGACAGCCGCATCCAGAAGGTGATCGCGACTGCGACGGCGTTTCCGGCGAGGCCGTTGATGCTGGCCGACTCGACCATCGAGCCAGGCAGGAAGGCGCGCGCGCCCCACGGCAGTAACGCCGATAGGAGCAATGACAGCGCGAACTGGAAGCGGCGCCGGGTGATCAGCGAATTCGGACGCGGCGGTGCCCGGCGCGGGGCGCGTTGCGGTTTGCTGATTTCGACCTTGTTCACGCAGACAGTCACCCGGTTCGACTGGACCTGACTAGGGGATCAGTCGCCCGCGGCCAATCCCGCGATAGTCGAGCCCGGCGCGCTCGGCATCGACGCGGTCATAGACGTTACGCAGATCGACCAGCATCTTGCCCTTCATCACCGCCGCCAGCCGCTTGAGGTCGAGGGCGCGAAATTCATCCCATTCGGTAACGATGACCAACGCATCGGCATCGGCCGCGGCCGCGTAAGCGTCAGCGGCGAACTCGATCCCCTCGATCATCTTCTCGGCCTGCTCGCGAGCGACCGGATCATAGGCCGAGACCTTGGCGCCGGCCTTGCGCAGACCATCGATCAGCGGGATCGAGGGTGCGTCGCGCATGTCGTCGGTATTCGGTTTGAAGGCGAGCCCGAGGACGGCGACCTTCCTGCCCGCGATCGACCCGCCCATGGCCGCCTCGACGCGCGCCGCCATGCTCGTCTTACGCTGGTCATTGACCGCCACGGTGGTGCGCACGATCTGCTGATCGACCCCCGCTTCCTCAGCGGTCTGGAGCAACGCCAACGTATCCTTTGGAAAGCAGCTGCCGCCATAGCCGGGCCCGGCGTGGAGGAATTTGGCGCCGATGCGATTGTCGAGCCCGATCCCGCGCGCGACATCCTGGACGTCGGCGTCGACGGCTTCGCACAGATTGGCGATTTCATTGATGAAGCTGATCTTGACCGCAAGAAAGGCATTGGCGGCATATTTGGTCAGTTCCGCCGTGCGCCGCCCGGTGAACAGGATTGGCGCACGATTGAGAAACAACGGGCGATAGATTTCCTTCATCGTATCGCGGGCGCGCTCGTCCTCGGCGCCGACGACGATGCGGTCGGGATGCTTGAAGTCGGCGATGGCCGCGCCTTCACGCAGGAATTCGGGGTTGGACGCGACCGAAATGTCGTCGACGCCTTCCTCGCGCAGGATCGCCTCGATCTTGTCGCCGGTACCAACCGGAACAGTTGATTTGGTCACCACCGTGGTTCCGGGGCGGATATGCGCCGCAAGTTCGCGCACCGCGTTGAAGACGTAAGTCAGATCGGCATGGCCATCGCCGCGCCGCGCCGGGGTTCCAACCGCGATGAACACCGCCTCGGCATCCTTGACGCCGGCGGCGAGATCGGTGGTGAAATGCAGCCGGCCGCGTTGGACATTGGCCTTGACCAGCGCGTCGAGCCCAGGCTCCCAGATCGGCATGATATCGCGGTGAAGACCGGCGATCTTGGCTTCGTCCTTATCGACGCAGGTCACGTCGTGACCGAAATCGGCGAAGCACGCGCCCGAGACAAGGCCGACATAGCCGGTGCCAATCATTGCGATACGCATATCAAGTCCTACGCCGAATGCCCCGGGCCACACCGGCCGCGAGCGCTTCGCCCCCTACACCGGCACCATCGCTGCGCCAAGATCGACCCTATCCGGCGGGAGCAAACCGCCCGCCCCTCGATTTTACAACGAATTGCGGCTAGGGCGCGGCGCTTCCGATGAACGTCACCATCCTCCCGACGCCCCCCAAAGTGGGCCTGGTCTCCCTCGGCTGTCCCAAGAACCTGGTCGACAGCGAGCGGATCATGACCAAGCTCCGCTCCGAGGGCTATGACATGTCGCCCGATTATGCCGGCGCCGACGTGGTGCTGGTCAACACCTGCGGCTTTCTCGACAGCGCCAAGGAGGAAAGCCTGGAGGCGATCGGCGAGGCGATTGCGAAGAACGGCCGCGTCGTCGTCACCGGCTGCTTCGGCAAGGAAGCCGATGTCATCCGCGCCCGCTTTCCCCAGGTCCTGGCGATCACCGGCGCGCACCAATATGAGCAGGTTGTCGAGGCGGTCCACGAAGCCGCGCCGCCGATCCCGTCGCCGTTTCTCGATCTGGTGCCCAAAGCGGGGCTGAAGCTGACCCCGCGCCACTACAGCTATCTCAAGATTTCCGAGGGCTGCAATCACCGCTGCGCTTTTTGCATCATCCCGCAGCTGCGCGGCGACCTTGCCAGCCGACGCCCCGACGCGATCCTGCGCGAGGCCGAGAAGCTGGTCGCCGCAGGCACCAAGGAATTGCTGGTCATCAGCCAGGACACCTCGGCCTATGGCGTCGATATCCGCGACCAGCCGCGCCAGTGGCAGGGCCGCGACGTGCGCCCGCGCATGACCGATCTGGCGCGCGAACTCGGCACGCTGCGCACGCCGGCCGGCGAGCAGGTGTGGGTGCGTTTGCACTACGTCTATCCCTATCCGCACGTCGACCAGGTCATTCCGCTGATGGCCGAGGGGCATGTCCTGCCCTACCTCGACATCCCCTTCCAGCATGCCAGCCCGAGCGTGCTCAAACGCATGCGCCGCCCAGCCAATGACGCCAAGGTGCTGGAGCGCATCCGCAACTGGCGCGTGATTTGCCCCGACATCGCCATCCGCTCGAGCTTCGTGGTTGGCTTTCCAGGCGAGACGGAGGCCGATTTCGAATATCTCCTGCACTGGCTCGAGGAAGCGCAGCTAGACCGCGTCGGCGCGTTCCGGTTCGAACCGGTTGCGGGTGCTGCCGCCAACGCCCTGCCCGACCCGGTGCCCGAAGCGGTCAAGGAAGAACGCTTCGCCCGAGTGATGGAGCTGACCGCGCGCATTTCTGCGGCCAAGCTCCAGACCAAGATCGGCAAGACCGTCGCCGTCATCATCGATGCGGTCGACGCCGATGGCGGCGGCGCGACTGGCCGCTCGACTGCCGACGCCCCCGAAATCGACGGCGAAGTGCATCTTCGCGACGCCGGGCATCTGGCGGTCGGCGATTTTACGGGCGCGACGATCGAGGACGCCGACGATCATGACCTGTTCGGGGTCCCGCTGGCCTGACTTTGCCGAGCGGGGCATTCGCCGCTAATCGCCGCTGATGACCGATTTCCAACCACTCCTCGTCGCCGACCGTGGGCAGCCCGCGCATCGCATTCACTTGGTCGACAAGGCGGTGTTCGCCGAGTGGCTGAAAAAGCGTCCGGCGAGCGACCGACGTCTGGTCGAGGCGCAGCATTTTACCGGCAAGTCGGGCTTCGTCGTCCTGCCCAGCGGTGATACGTTCGAGATTGTCGCCGCGGTCGATGATGCCAATACGCTCGGTCCGTGGTGCCTGGCAGAGTTGGCCGAAAAGCTGCCCGCTGGGACCTACCGCCTGGCCGACGGCGCGCCAGGTGATGCGGGACTGGGCTGGCTCCTCGCCCAGCACCGCTTCGACAACTATAAAACCAAGACCGACGAAGAGGCGCGCGGCGAACGCATCCTCGTCACCGACAAACCCGGGAAAATCGCGCGCGTGGTGGCAATGGCGCGGGCGACTGCGCTCGTGCGCGACCTCGTCAACACCCCCGCCGCCGATCTCGGTCCGGCCGAGCTCGAGGATGCGGTTACCGCCGCCCTCGCCGGCAGCGGCGCGGCGATCACAATCACCAAGGGCGATGCGCTGGACACCGGCTACCCGATGATCGCCGCGGTCGGCCGTGCCGCCGTGGCGCAGCGCGCGCCGCGCCTGATCGAGGCCGAATGGGGCAATCCCAAACACCCCCGCGTCGCAATCATCGGTAAGGGCGTGTGTTTCGATTCGGGCGGGCTCAACCTCAAGCCGGCCAGCGGCATGCGGTGGATGAAAAAAGACATGGGCGGCGCTGCCCATGCGCTGGCACTGGCGGGCCTGGTGATTGCGCTCAAGCTCCCTGTTCGGCTCCACCTGCTCATCCCGACGGTCGAGAATGCCGTCGCCGGCAATGCTTTTCGCCCGGGTGACATCCTGACCTCACGCAACGGCCTAACGGTAGAAATCGACAATACCGATGCCGAGGGGCGGCTGGTGCTTGCCGACGCCCTGACCAAGGCGGGCGAGGGCGAGCCCGAGTTGATGATCGACTTTGCAACGCTGACCGGCGCTGCGCGCGTCGCGCTTGGCCCCGATCTGCCGGCCTTGTTCGTCAATGACGAGGATTATGCGGCGCAATTGCTGGCCGCCATGACCGATACCAAGGACCCGCTGTGGCGGATGCCATTGTGGGATGGCTATGCCGAAATGCTCAAGAGCGACGTTGCCGATTTGGCCAATTCGTCCAATTCTCCCATGGCCGGATGCATTACTGCGGCGCTATTCCTCAAACGCTTTGTGGGCGATGATCTCGAATGGGCTCATGTCGATGTCTATGCCTGGCGCGATCTGGTCAAGCCCGGGCGGCCCAAGGGCGGAGAAGCGCTCGGATTGCGTGCGGCGTTCGCCGCGCTGGAACGTCGTTTCGCCGACAAGTAGCGCGCAAAAGCAGGATATCCGGACATAATTTGCACCTCGAACTGCAACATTTCGGGTCCTTGCCGGTTTACTTTCCAGATACGCGACGCTGACTGGGAGTAACCCGAATGGGCGAGCATTCGCTTGGAAATTGGATGAAGGCGCTCATTGCTTATGTGCGCTCGGGCGAGCCTGGCCTGACCAACCGGCAGATGGCGTTGCTCATGCTTGTCTACCTGACCCCCGGTCCGCATACGGTGCGCGGCCTCGCCCGATCGCTGAGTGTTTCCAAGCCGGTCGTCACGCGCGCCTTGAATACGCTTGGTGCGCTGGGCTATCTGCGCCGCGAACGCGACTTGGACGATCGTCGAAACGTGTTCGTCGTACGAACGAGCAGCGGAACAGATTTTCTTGAACAATTCAGACGAAATGTCGCCGGCGCGAGTGCCGCAGCAACGACCTCGGCAGCGCGGCCCGTCCTCGCCCAGCCGGTCCCGGCTTTCGCTCACCAGCGGTAACGGATTCGCGCTCGGCGGGCCATCACAGGCGCCGGACCCGGAGTTTTACGCTTATCGAACCGATCTGGCCGACGTCCGGCTCGCGGGCATCGTCATCGCCTCACATTATGCCGAGAGCGTGCAACGCTGCCTTCTCACCAAAACTGATTTGCGTGGGACGGCTGATGCCGATGGAGTGATCGTCCGAATTCTTGAGGCCGGAGAAATCTTCGAGCTGCTCGACGACACGCGCGGCTGGGCGTGGGGGTATGCCGGTAGCGACCGGCGCGTGGGCTATATCGTCAGCAGCGCACTCGCCCCTTAGCAGCGCTAGATCTTATAGCCCCACGATAAGAAATAGACGTCGCCGAGTGCCAAGGCGAGGAGCGTCAGTGTAATCGCAAAGGTGCGCATCCCTTTGCCCTTCCACGGGCGAAAGGCGAAAATTGCCACCAATACTGCCACGAGGCTGATTGCGCCCAGTCCGAAGGCCGCCGCCAGCCGAAGACTGCTGCTGGCGACCTTGAATGCCGCCATGGTGCCCATGGGGTGAATCACAACGGCAAGGATCCAGCATCCTGCGGCAACCGCCAGCGCGCGCCAGCCGATCCGTTGCTGGACCGCCAGGGCTCGGCGCTTTTCCGGGCTCAGTTTGATACCGCTCACATCTCACCCCGTTCCCGACGCAATTTGAACCACTTGGACACATTTGCTTGATGTTGTGCAAGCGTTTCGGCGAATACGTGCCCGCCGGTCCCATCGGCGACGAAGTAGAGCGCCATGGTCGGCGCCGGGCTGAGCACCGCAGCAATGCTTTCGCGGCCGGGATTGGTGATCGGCCCGGCGGGCAGTCCGCGCTCCCGGTAGGTATTGTAGCCGGTGATCGCGTTGAGCTCGCTGCGCAAGATCCGGCGGCCGAGCGGTTTGCCCTTGGTTACCGGGTAAATGACTGTCGGGTCGGCATCCAGCTTCATGCCGATCTTGAGCCGGTTGCAATAGACCCCAGCAATGGTCGGCCGCTCGCTCGCCTTGCCGGTTTCCTTTTCGACAATCGACGCCAGCGTGATGGCTTGCTGCGGGGTCGAGACCGGGCAATCGCCCTTGCGCGCAGCCCAGAGGGAAGCGAGCACCTTGGTCATCGCCGCCTGCATTCGGCCGACCACTTTTGCGCGGGGTTCGCCGCGTTCGAAGCCATAGCTGTCGGGCAGGACGGAGCCTTCGCGGATGTCGGGCACCGGTCCGGTGAGATAGGCCAATGCGGCCAGTTTCTCGGCAACGATGATTGCCGGCATGCCTTCGCTGACCGTGATTAGCCGCTGGACCGGCCGACCGTGCTGAAGCAGATCGAGCACCGCCGCGCCGCTGGCATGGGCCGGAATTTCGAACTCACCGGCCTGGATTGGAGCGCCGCCGCCCATCACGCGCCCGGCATAATACCAGCCGCGACCGCGAATCGCGCCAGCCGCCGCCAGGTCTCGCGCAGCGCTGCCCATAGTCGAGCCTTCGCGAATGGTGACGGTGGCCGACTTGGCCAGCGGCCCCGGCCCCCACCACAAATAGCCGCCGATGATGATCACCAGGAATGCCAACGCGACCACAAGTTTGATGAGGCCCTTAAACATATGGCTCCTGCCGTGGCAGGAGGTGCGGCCGCATCAGTCGACCGCCTTCATCACCAGCGAAGCGTTGGTCCCACCAAAGCCGAAGCTGTTGTTGAGGACTGCCTTGACCTCGCGCTTGCGGGCTTTGTGCGGGACCAGGTCGACGCCTTCGGTGCCCTCGTCGGGATCGTCGAGGTTAAGCGTCGGCGGGACGATCTGGTCGCGCAAGGCAAGGATGCAAAAGATGCTCTCGACCGCGCCCGCGCCGCCGAGCAAATGCCCGATGGCCGATTTGGTGCTACTCATCGAGGCGCCGGACAGATCGTCGCCGAAGACGCGCTTGGCAGCGGCGAGCTCGATCGTATCCGCCATCGTCGAGGTGCCGTGGGCGTTGATATAATCGATGTCGCTCGGCTCCATGCCAGCCTTCTTGAGCGCCATCCGCATTGCGATTTCGGCGCCCTTGCCTTCGGGATGCGGCGCGGTGACGTGGTGCGCGTCCCCCGACAGGCCGTACCCGACGACTTCGGCGTAAATCTTCGCGCCGCGCGCCTTGGCGTGCTCATATTCCTCAAGCACCACCACGCCCGCGCCTTCGCCCATGACGAAGCCGTCGCGGCCCTTGTCATAGGGACGGCTGGCCTGTTCGGGCCGGTCGTTGAAGCTCATGTTGAGCGCGCGCGCTTGGGCGAACCCGGCCACACCGAGCGGGTTGATGGTGCCTTCCGCGCCGCCCGCGAGCATGATGTCGGCGTCGTCGTCCCTAATCATCCGCGCCGCGTCGCCGATAGAGTGCGCGCCGGTCGAACAAGCAGTCACGACCGAATGGTTGGGCCCCATCAGACCGTATTTGATGCTGACTTGGCCCGAGATCAGGTTGATCAGGCGACCGTGGACGAAGTGCGGCGACACCCGCCCTGGCCCCTTTTCGGCCAGAATCAGCGATTCGCTTTCGATCCCCGGCAGGCCGCCGATGCCCGAACCGATCGAGCAGCCGGTGCGCAGCCGGGTTTCCTCGTCCATCTCGGTCAATCCAGCATCCTCGAGCGCCTGGCCGGCGGCATCGATGCCATAGATGATGAACGGGTCGACCTGACGCTGGACCTTGTGGTCGACGCGCTTGTCGGGGTCGAAGCCATATTCGTGGGTTGCCGGTTTCACTTCGCAGGCGATGCGGCATTTCTGGTCCGAGGCATCGAAGCGCGTGATCGGCCCGGCGCCGCTTTTGCCGGCGATCAGGTTCTTCCACACGGTTTCGACGTCCGCCCCCAGCGGGGTCACCAGACCAAGTCCAGTCACGACGACACGGCGCATTTTCATCCTCCGAACAGCAAAACAGGCCCAGACCCTTTATGGGCTGAGCCTGTCGCTATCATTCCCCGCCCGCGCACGCACGTTCGAAAGCCATGCCTCCGACCGCGCAGCTGCTGCCGGGTCGCAAAGGCCTCAGCCCTTGTTGTTGTCGATATATTCGATTGCGTCGCGGACCGTGGCGATCTTTTCCGCGGCGTCATCGGGAATTTCGACCCCGAATTCTTCCTCGAACGCCATGACCAGCTCAACGATGTCGAGGCTGTCGGCGCCCAAATCATCGATGAAGCTGGCGTCTTCGGTGACCTTGTCCGCCTCGACACCAAGATGTTCGACGACGATCTTCTTCACCCGATCGGCAGTTTCGCTCATGAACTTTCCTCCGTTTTCTTTGACGCTGCCCTAGCGAGGCGGTGGGGGACCCGCAAGAGGCGCGCAGGCGAACCGCATTTTCGCCGCGATATCTGGCGCGGGAATGCCTCAATCCCCAGATAAGTGATGTGAGCAAGGACGATCATCCCCGATTCGCCGAGCGCCAGGTGCGTGGCCTGACTGACGGCGAAGTCACGCTAATCCGATCGGTCTTCGGCGAGGCCATCGACACCGCGCGCGTACGCCTCATTCGCGGCAAGTTCTGGCCGCTGCATTTGCGGCGATCGGCAATGGCGCCGATGGGCTCGATCTATTTCCATCCCGACGGCGGCGGCTGGTCCGAAGATTTCGCTGCCGAGCCGCTTGGTACGCAGGGCTTTTTCATCCACGAAATGACCCACGTCTGGCAAAGCCAAAAGGGCGGGCGCTTCTATCTGCCGCTGATGCGCCACCCGTTCTGCCGCTACGACTATCGATTGCGGCCCGGGCGATTGTTCGACCAATATGGGGTCGAGCAACAGGCCGAGATTGTCCGCCACGTCTTCCTCGCCGAACGCGGGGCGATCCAGGCGCAATCGCCCCCGCGCGAGCTCCTGCCCTTCTTCTAGCTGGCCAATCGCCGCCTTTGGCCTTATCGGCGCATCTCACACAAAATTATCCGGACCAGTATTTCGATGGGCTTCAAATGCGGCATCGTCGGCCTGCCGAACGTCGGCAAATCGACCCTCTTCAACGCACTGACCGAAACGCAGGCGGCGCAGGCGGCCAATTATCCGTTCTGCACGATCGAGCCCAATGTCGGCCAGGTTGCGGTCCCCGACCCGCGCCTCGACCGGCTCGCCGCCATCGCCAATTCGGCCAAGATCATCCCGACCCAGCTCGGCTTTGTCGACATCGCCGGTCTAGTGAAAGGCGCGAGCAAGGGCGAAGGGTTGGGAAACCAGTTCCTCGGCAACATCCGCGAAGTCGACGCCATCGTCCACGTCCTGCGCTGTTTCGAGAATGACGACATCCAGCATGTCGACAATCACGTGAACCCGATTGCCGATGCCGAAGTGGTCGAGACCGAATTGCTGCTGTCCGACCTCGAAAGCCTGGAGAAGCGGGTCCCCAATCTGGTCAAGCGCGGCCAGCAAGGCGACAAGGAAGCGAAAATCTCCGCCGCCGTCCTCGGCCAGGCGCTCGACCTGTTGCGCGAAGGCAAGCCGGCGCGGCTGACCGAGCCGAAGGACGAGGAGGAAGCGCGCTTGTTCGCGCAGGCACAGTTGATCACCGCCAAGCCCGTCCTCTACGTCTGCAACGTCAACGAGGACGAGGCCGCCAACGGCAACGCCTACAGCGAGGCGGTGTTCGCCAAAGCCAAGGCCGAGGGCGCCAATGCGGTCATCGTGTCAGCAGCGATCGAAAGCGATCTGATCGGCATGAATATGGATGAACGCATCGCTTTCCTCGAGGAAATGGGGCTGCACGAAACCGGGCTCGCGCGCGTCATCCGCGCCGGCTACGACCTCCTCCACCTGATCACCTTTTTCACCGTCGGGCCCAAGGAAGCGCGCGCGTGGACGGTCGAGACGGGCAGCAAGGCGCCGCGTGCCGCGGGCGAGATCCACACCGATTTCGAACGCGGCTTCATCCGCGCCGAAACCATCGCGTTCGACGATTATGTCGCGCTCGACGGCGAAGCAGGCGCTCGCGACGCAGGCAAATTGCGACAGGAAGGCAAGGAATATGTGGTCAAGGACGGCGACGTCCTCCACTTCAAGTTCAACGTCTGACGATGGCTCCGTCGCGCGCCACCAGGTCTTCGGTCATGCGCAGGGTGAAAATCACCCACAGCGCACCGAACGCCCACCCCCCAATTACGTCGCTGGGCCAGTGAACGCCGAGCATCACGCGGCTGATCCCGACCGCGAACGACAGCAATATCGCCGCCGCCGCCCACCAGCGATGCCACCGTCCGCGATGCGCCAGCAGCAGTGCGAGCGCGAGGAAGAACAGCATCGAGCCGCTGGCATGGCCGCTTGGGAAGCTGTTGGTATGTTCGACCATCAAATGCGTTTCGAGCGCCGGCCGTTCGCGCGCCACGTCGAGCTTGACCAAGCTGTTCAGCGCTCGACCGATCATGGTCACGGCAATGAACGTTGCGGCGGTGCGCGGGTGGCCCCGCCACCACAGCCAAGCAGCGATCGCGAAGGTGGCGGGTACCAGGACCTTAGGATCGCCGAACAAGCTCGCCCCCTTGGCCGCTATAACCCACGCCGGATGACCGCCGGCATAGAGCGCCTCATAGACGCGCTGATCGAGCGGCCCGGTGCCGCCGAACATCATCCCCAGCCACAAGGCGGTTAGCGCAACTGCAGCGAGCGCCATTGCCCAGCGGGCGTGGGGCAATCGGGCGGGTGCCCGCCTCTCGACTGCGCTCAGAATTTCACCCCGCCGCGAAGGCCGAACGTGCGCGGTCGACCGGGCACAATCCGCACCTGGTCGCACAGACCGCAACCGACGCTGCGCGACAGCTGGTTGCGCTCGTCGAACACGTTGGATCCGAACAGCTCGACATTGTAGCGGCCCCAGTCATAGCCGACGAACATGTCGACCAGCGTCGACGCATCGATCTTGCCGAGCAGCGCGGCATCGGCGACGCGGATGTTCGACGGCGCCGAGCTTTGGTGCGCGACGACGCCCTGAACGTGCGCTTTGCCGGTCCACATCGGCCAGCTGTAGCGCGCGACTACGCTACCCTTGAATTTGGGCGTTACCGGCAACCGCGTCCCTGACGGAACGACAATCGAATCGATATCATCGTCGGTCGGATCAGCGGGGTCGTTGACGTCGATGATCCCGGTGCAGTCCTTCGACGGGTCGATAACAATTGCCGCATTACAAATGTTGCCGCTTGTCTTGGCGTTGGTGTAGGCCGCGTTGGCGCTGAACGAGAGGCCGCCATTGGTGTAATTGACGTCGCTTTCGATGCCATTGATGTTGGCGTTGCGGCCATTCTGGATGACCGTCAGGCTGTTCGGCCCGAGATAGCTGAACTGCAGCCCTTCCCACTTCTGATGGTAGATCGCACCGTTCCAGCGGATGCGATTGCCCATGAAGGTCGTTTTCCAGCCGAATTCGTAATTGGTCAGAAAGTCCGGCTGATAGCCTGGCGCGTCGGGTTGGCGATTGATGCCTCCGGGGCGGAAACCCTTGGACATGGTGCCATAGACCATCAGCCCCTGCTGCGGTTTCCACTGCGCGTTGAAGCGGTAGATATGGCCGTCGCCCTTGCTCCGCCGAGGCACTGCACGGCCCGAGGAATCGACGTCGGCAACATTGTAGCAAGGGATGTCGAGCCCGCTATTGCCTTGGGCGAGCGGGACCCCGGGATCATTGCGCGCCTGCAGACCGTTGATCGTCAGGCAGCGGTTCTCGCCGCTGGAATAGCCACCCGGATTGCCGGCGCCGAAACCGGCAAAACCGAACAATGTATTGTCGAATTTATAGAGCCGCCCGCCCGCGGTCAGCGTGACCGTCTGCACGACGTCCCAGCTGACTTCGCCGAACAGAGCACTGTCCTTGTCCTTGCGCTGCTGGTTGGTCAGCCAAATCGTGCCCGGATAGCCGCCCACCGACAGATTGTCGGCCAGATCATCGATCTTGTAATCCTGCTTGATGTGATTGGTCTGCCTCTGCAGGAACGCACCGACGATTGCACGAACCGGCTTATCCGCCGGCGACGCGACGCGCAGCTCGTGGCTCATCTTTTTGAAATGATCGGTGCCGACGATGTACTGGCGCGGATTGATGATGTTGCCAGCATTGTCGCGATAGACCTGGCAGCCGAGGATCCCCGGCCCGCTGCAGAACGACGGCGCAACGCCATAGGTGTCGACGTACGTATTATAATAATCGATGTAATATTGATTATAGGCATCGGTGTAGTCGGTGTAGTCGCTGACCCCGTAGCGCGGCCGGTCCATATAGGCGCCGGCATAGGTCACATCGAAATTGGCGATCTTACCCTGGACGGTCAGCGCCGCTTGCCAGAAGCGATCCCTGGCTGGCTCTTTCATAAAGCGCACGGTCTCAAGGTCGCCCTGCGCCTTGTCCCTGAAAAAGACGCCTTCCGTATTCTGCTTTTGGTACATGAACTGCGGCAGGATCGTCCAATTGTCGTCAAGGTCGACCTTGAGCGCGACGCGCCCGCCATAAACCTCGTTGGTGTTGAAATTCCTCTTGGTCACGTTGCTGTTGTCGAAATCGATCGAGCCGCCCGGATAGGCATAGCTGCGCGATCCGAAAATGTTGTCGATATAGCCGGCGTCTTTCTGATAGAAAGCGACCGCGCGGAGGGCGATATTGGCGCCCAGCGGCATGTTGAACATGCCCTCCAGATTGCCGCCTACCCCACCATGGCTGACTTTATTGAGTTCGCCGTCGATGCGCCCCGTGGTCACGCCCAGCTCGGGCTTGTTGGTGATGATGCGGATCGTGCCGGCCTGGCTCGAGGCGCCGTAGAGCGTGCCCTGCGGTCCGGCGAGGCTTTCGATCCGGGCAATGTCGTAAATGTGGACGTCGAGCGTGCCACCGATGGTCGTCACCGGCTGCTCGTCGAGATAGGTGCCGACCGACGGCAGCGAGCCCGAGTGATTGCCGTCGCCGCCGGTTGCAACGCCGCGCATGTAAACCACGGTGTAACCAGGTTGCGCAGTCTGGAAGCTGACTGAGGGGAGCTGCTTGGTATATTGTTCGAAATTGGTGATGTTGAGCTGATCGAGCTTGCGCGACCCAAGCACGGTGACGCTGATCGGGACGTTCTGAAGATTTTCCTCGCGCTTGGTCGCGGTAATGACGATTTCGCTCGGATCTGGTTCATTGCCGTCGTTGGCGACCTGCTCGGCCGGGGTCTCGCCGGTGACATCCGTGGCGTTGGTCGCCGGTGCGGTCGATTGGCCAGTGGTTTGCGGCTCGGCCGAATTGTCCTGCGCCAAGGCCGGAAATGCCGTCAGCGAAGACGTTGCGAGAAGCATCAGGCCAAGGCCCCGAAGCGTGCGGTCATTCATTCCAAAATCCCCCAATTCAGCAATCTTCCCATTGCGTCATCGGCGAGGGAAAATGTCAACGATCTGACACGCGCAAGTAGGTTTTATTTCGGGACCGTTGCGAGAATGTCGCGCGGCGCGTCTGGATACGCATCGAGCACCGCGCCGAGCGCCTCCTTGAGCGGACCCAGATGCGCTTCATATGGCAGCCACTCATCGCCCGAATCGCGATAGATCGGTCGCCGCACCTGCTCCGAACTCGGGGTTCTCACCGCCCGCTCATTATTGTAGAATTCGAGGCACGCGGGCTCAAACGCCAGCCCGAGATGGTCGAGCAATGCGCGCACTTCGGCCTCGGTATCCTCGACCATCTGCTCGTAGATCACGCGGTGCACGCGGCCCGGCAGGACCGCATCGACATGCGCCATCAGCCGCACGTAATCGGCGAAATAGGCACCGACGTCGCCAAGGTCGTAGGCAAAGTTCTGGCCGCGCGCGAAATGCTGGCGGAAGTTGGAAAAGCAGCAGGCCAGAGGATGGCGCCGCGCATCGATGATCTTTGCATTGGGCAGGACCAGATGAATGAACGGCACGAACAGCCAGTTATTGGGCAATTTGTCGATGAACAACGGCCGCTGGGTACGGCGCTGAACCGCGGAGCGCTTGAGATAGTCTTCGCCAATGTCGTTGCGCTCGTCCTCGGTCAGCTTGAGCGCGCCCTTGGGGTAGGCGCCGCGACTGCGTGCCAGGACCGGCATGTCGGGCAATTCGGTCGTGCCTTCGATTTGGCTATGAGAGGACAATATCTGTTCGATCAGGGTCGAGCCCGCGCGTGGCATGCCGACGACGAAGATTGGCGCGCGCGACGGGCACCCACCTGCCAATGCGCTCAAAGCCGCCGGGGTGAAAACGCGGATGACCGCGTCGACCATTGCGCGAATGTCCTTGGCGTCGTGCGGATGGAGCATGCGGCGCTGTGCGTTGGCAGTTGCGAAATGGGCGAAGGCCTCGGCGCTCCGGCCCTGGTCGTGGAACGCCTTGCCGAGCGCGAAATCGAGGTGAAAACGGCTCTCGTCGCCCAACTTGCCGAGGACCAGCGCGGCCTGCATCGCGGCGATGTCGTCGGCGCTGAATTTGACGGTCTTGAGGTTGGCCAGGCTCCACCACGCTTCGCCCAGCCCCGGTTCGATCGCGATCGCCTTGCGATACGCGGCAATACCATCGTCGAGCCGCCCGACGGTTTTGAGGATATGGCCATAGCCGGTCCACACCCGCGGCTGGCCGGGCGCGCGCTCGAGGACATGTTCGTACACCTCGAGCGCTTCGTCGAAGTCACCAAGCCGGGCGAGAGTCGCCGCCTTGAGGTTCCAATGGCCAACATTGTCGGGCTCTGCCGCGAACACCTCGTCGAGCAGTTCGAGCGCTTCGCTCGGGCGGCCCATGCGGTCGAGGACCATGGCGAGGTTGGACTTGGCGGCGGTCCAGCCGGGCGCGAGCTCGATCGCCCGGCGCAGCAAATGTTCGCTGTCGCGCCACCGGCCGATGCGGCCGGCAAGCTCGGCCAGCATGCGGATGGCGAAGACGTCGAACGGGTCTTCCTTGAGGTGCGGCTTGATCAGGCGCTCGGCGACGTCGAGGCGATTGTCGTTCATCGCCATCGCCGCCTCGATCAGGCGCGGGTGCCAGCGCCCGGTCTCGGCCGGCAAATTCGAAGGCGAAGTCGATGTCATCGCGTTCGTGCCTAGCCGTTCGAACCCACTCGCGCCAAGTCGCTGGCGCCGCTAATCAAAGCGAATGATTTATTGGGAAGACATCAATGTCGGTAGTGACGCCGACTTCGGCAGCTACGACGTGACTCGCGAGGAGGTAGTGGAATTCGCCACGCGCTACGATCCGCAGCCGTTTCACCTGAGTGACGAAGCCGCTGCCAAGACCCACTTCGGGCGGCTGTCGGCGTCGGGCTGGCACACTGCGGCGATGACGATGGCCTGCATCGCGCGCACCGTGGTCAGCGAGGAGCAGGCGGGCCTGGGATCGCCAGGCATCGACGAACTGCGTTGGACCAAGCCGGTCTATCCCGGCGATACGCTCCACGTTCGTGGGACGATCCTCGACAAGACCCCGTCGCGCTCCAAGCCCGACATCGGGTCGTTCCGGACCGAGACCATCGTCACCAACCAGCATGGCGAGATGGTCATGCGCTACACCTCGATCGTGCTCATGCGGCGCAATCCCGACCCGGCGCTGCGGTCGTAAAGAAAAGGGCCGCCGCGCAGGTTTTTGCGCAGCGGCCCCATCAATTGTTGCACTGACCTTGGGGTTTAGCCCTCGGTCTGAATCCCGGCCTTTTTGGCAGCGCGGGTGCGTTTGACCTGATTGACCGGATCCAGCGGTCCAACCGGCGCGACCTTGCGCTTCGCCTCGGCCCAGATCTGGGTGTAAGCGAGATAGCCGAGTACGGTCGCGAACAAGAGGAAGATCACCGCTGCGACCCCAGCCGCATGACGGCGGGCAAGGTCGGGCGAGGCGGTCCACACCAGGAATGCGCTGACGTCCTTGGCCATCTGATCGACCGTCGGCTTGGGATTGCCCTCGGCATAAGTGACCTGGCCGTCGGCGGTCAGCGGCGGCGGCATGGCGATGTTGAGATTGGGGAAATAGGGATTGAAGTGAAGCCCGGTGGGAGTCTTCGCGTCGGGGAACTGGCGCAGCAACTCCTCGCCCTTTTCGTTCTTATAGCCCTGCTGGTTGCGATAGCCGGTAAGCAGCGAATAAATATAGGCCGCGCCGCCTTCGCGGGCCTTGGTGATCAGCGTCAGATCGGGCGGAAGCGCATTGTTGTTGGCAGCGCGAGCGGCGACTTCATTGGCGAACGGCGCTGGGAAAGTATCGCTGGGGATCGCCTTGCGCGCGGCGACTTCGCCAGTGTCGGGGTTGATCGACGGCACCTGGATCTTCCAGTCCGAAGCGATTTTCTTGATCTCCGGCTCATTATAGCCAATCCGCGCGAGGTCGCGGAACGCCACGCCTTTGAGGCTGTGGCAGGCGGCGCAGACTTCGCCATAGACCTGGAAGCCGCGCTGGACTTGCTGGTCGTCGAACTTTCCGAACAGCCCGTTGCTGACGAGGTGAAGTTCGCGCGCTTCGGCGTGATATTCGGTCGCGGCGAGCGCGTCGGGCGGGCTTTGGAAATAGGTAATGACGCCACTGATCAGCGAAATCAGCAGAACTCCGGCAAAACCGATGCCGATCAGAAAACCGAAGACTCGGACCATGATATTGCCGCCCCCTTAATGCGCAGCTTTGGCGGTCTTCGTACGACCGGACGGCTTGGTGGCGATGCCCGCGGGCGCGGCCTCGGCGGCTTCGCCATGAAGCACCGACGACGAGATCGTATCGGGCAGCGGAAGCGGCGTTTCAATCCGCGAGATGATCGGCAAGATCACCAGGAAGTGAAGGAAATAATAGATCGTCGCGGCCTGGCCGATGGCGACCCGCATCGGCGTCGGCGCGAACCCGCCGGCCCAGCCAAGGATGATCACGTCGGCGACGAGCAACCAGAAAAAGCGCTTGAACAGCGGGCGATAATTGCCCGAGCGAACCGGCGACGTATCGAGCCACGGCAGGAAGAACAGTAGCAGGATCGACGCGAACATCGCCAGCACGCCCCACAATTTGGCCGGCAGGATGAAGTCGATCGTGAAGCTTTTGAGGATCGCGTAGAACGGCCAGAAATACCATTCGGGGACGATGTGCGCCGGGGTCGAAAGCGGGTTGGCCGGAATGTAATTGTCGGGGTGGCCAAGATAGTCGGGCGCGAAATAGGCCACGAACACGAACACCGTCAGCACCGCGCCGACGAACCAGCCGTCCTTGGCGGTGTAGAACGGGTGGAAGGGAAGCGTATCGCGCTCGCTCTTCACATCGACCCCGGTCGGGTTGTTCGACCCCGGAATGTGCAGCGACCAGATGTGCAACACGACCACGCCGGCGATCACGAACGGCAACAGATAGTGAAGCGAGAAGAAACGCGTCAGCGTCGCCTGGTCCGGCGCATAGCCGCCGAGCAGCCACACGCGGATCGGCTCACCGACCAGCGGAAAGGCGGAGAAGAAGCCGGTGATGACCTGTGCGCCCCAATAGCTCATCTGCCCCCACGGCAGGACATAGCCCATGAACGCGGTCGCCATCATCAACAGGTAGATCACCAGGCCGAGCATCCACACCAATTCGCGCGGTGCCTTGTACGAACCGTAATAGAGGCCGCGGAAAATATGGATGTACGTCACCAGCAGGAAGAAACTGGCGCCGTTCATATGCGCGTAGCGAAGCAGCCAGCCGGCGTTGACGTCGCGCATGATCAGCTGGTTGACCGAATTGAACGCGCCGCCGCTGCTGTCGGCGACGAAGTGCATCGCCAGCACGATCCCGGTGATGATCTGGATGGTCAGGAAAATTCCCGCGAGGACTCCGAAATTCCAGAAGTAATTGAGGTTGCGCGGAACCGGATAGCCACCGCCAATCGCGCCATAGACCAGGCGCGGCAACGGCAGGCGGTCGTCGATCCACTTGGACAGCGCCGTTTTGGGTTCGTAGGGCTTGGCCCAGGAAAAGCTCATGCGTCTATGCCCCCTCAGCCGATCTGGACGACAGTCGGCGAATTGAACTTATATTCCGGCAC